>CAYMHJ010000098.1:0-20174 GCA_964390165.1 uncultured Prosthecobacter sp.
TGCATCATGTAGTTTCCCTGCTCATGCGCGCCCTGGGTGGAGCTGAGGGAGCGGATGACGGTGCCGTGGTGCATCTGCTGCGCGGTGAGCGGCAGGTTTTCTGCGAGCTGGACTCCGTCGGCGCTGGTCTTGATGGCCTTTGTGGGGCCGCCAGTGGCGGTGCCGGGCTTTGGATCCCAGGTGTCGAGATGGGTCTGGCCGCCGCTCATATAGAGATAGATGACGTTCTTTGCCGTGGGGACCTGCTTCAGCTTCGAGGAATGCTCAAAAGCGGCGAAGGACTTGCTGGTCATGGACTGGCCGAGGAGGCCGACGCCGAGAAGCGAGGAGGCTGTCTTGGCGGCAAAGTCGCGGCGGGTGATTTCGCCGGAGCGGAGGAGTTTGGAGGCGAGTTCTTGTTTCATGCGGGTGCTTTGTGGATGCGTTGAGTTCTAACTTTGATTTCTTTGACGATCAGTGAAGGCGCTAATTACTGGACGAAGATGAACTGCTGGGTGTTTAGCAGGGCGTAGATGAGGTCTTCGGTGGTGTTGAGGCCGGAGTCCTGGGCTTTGCTCCAGGCTTCTTTTTCCTTCGCCGTTGGCTTGCGGGCGAGGATGGACATGTAGGCTGCTTCGAGCTTGTCGTCAGGATACTGGGCTTTGCTGATGGCGAGCATGAGCTGGCTGTATTTGCTGAGGATGTTTGGCATGAGGTTGCCATTCATCATGAAGAGGCTCTGAGGCACGCTGGCGTCGTAGTTGGCGTTTTCGATGGTCTCACGGTCACTCTGACCGAAATCGCGGAGAGGGTGGCCGCGTGGGGCAGGGCTGTCGAGTTCAGCAGCACGCAGGTAGTTGCGGGCCTGCTCGGAGCGGGCGCGGAAGTAGTCACGGTACTGCTTCTCGGGGATCCCGTAGTACTCGGCTTCTTCCTTGTAGGCTTCCTGGCGTTTGGCTTCGTCGGCTTTGCGTTCCTCAGGGGTGAGTTCTTTGCGGTCATAGCCGGGCACGGTGACGCGCTCGGCTTTGATGCCATTTGACATCATCATCATGCTTTCACCGGCCATCATGGTGGGGATCTCGGCGGCACCCGGAGTGCTGTTTTTGGCGAGAGCGACGTTCTGGTAGGGTTTCCCGGTGATTTTTTCATAGAGTTTTTTGTGACCGGGGACGATCACCTCCGCTGCGGTGACTCGGCGGCCTTCACCCTGGATGGAATTCACCTCGGAGCGGTAGGCTTGGACTTTTTTCTGCGCTTCGGCGACCTGCTTCGCCATAGCATCCCGCTCAGGACCGGGCTTCATGGTGTCCAGCTTGTCCTGGAGCTCCTTCTGGGTTGTGCGGGCTTCGAGGTAAAGCTTCTGTTTCGCGTCAGTGCGATCTTTGTTTTTGCCGTAGATGTCCGCCGCCATCTTGAGGCCTTTGTAGGCTTCTTCGACGGAGAGCGCCTCGATACCATCGGCGTTTTTCTTCGCCTGAAGGATGCGCTGCTCCATCTGCTCGCGGGCGGAGGCATTAATCATGTCAGGATTTGGATTGATGAGGGTGACGAAGCTGTCCCACATTTGTTCGGCAGTCATGCGGCGGAGGAGGGGGCCGGTGAAGTGATAGGCAATACCAGGGGCGACCTCTTCACGGGTGACCTGGCGCTGGTAGGCGCTGGTGTTGTAAAGCACACGCAAGTAGGCCTTCATGTCATAGTTCAGTTCCTTCATGAGGCCTTCGAGATGCGTCTGCAGCTCGGGAATCATGGGAATGGTGCCATCCATAAGCTCATCCAGCGGCTCGATGAGGGCGAGGCCGAAAGCCTTCTTCCAAAGGCGGCTGGCGATGACGCTGGTGAATCGTGGGTTGTCCTTGGAGGTCATCCAGCGGGCGTATGCCTGGAGGGGAGTCTCGCCCGGAAGGGTGACACACTCGTGGCCCATCATGGTGCCGGCGGTGACGACAGATTTTGGCTTGGCGTCGCTGTATTGATAATCGTGCGGCAAGGTAACTTTTCGATCCCGCTCTCCCACGCTGGTATAGCGCATGGTATCGCGAATGTCGTTCATGGGTTCCTGGAAGGTGCGCTGCTCTTTGCGAATTTTGGAGCGCACTTCATCCTGCTGTTTGCGCACATCTTTGAGGGCCACCTGGTAGGCTTTCTCCTCCTGGGCATAACGCTGCATGGCGTCGGCATAGTCACGGGAGATTTTCTGCTGCTCCTCCTTGCTCATTTTGCCTTTGATCTGTGGCTTGTTCGGACGCTGCGGGCGCTTGGGCTCGGCGATGGCCTTGATGGCGGCATTTTCCTGCTCGCGAAGGAGGTCACGAACTTCGCCAATCGTTCCACCATAATAGTCCTGGGTCTCGACTCCGTAAGTGAAGGCAGCCATTTTGTAGAACTGCATCTGGCTCCATTTGTCGAAGGGATGGTTGTGGCACTGGGCGCACTCGATGCGGGTGCCGAGGAAGACACGGACGGTGTTCGCCATATTGTCCAGAGGCATGCCGCGGTCACGCATGTAGTAGCCGATGGCGCCGTTTTCCCAGGCCTTTCCCTGCGCGGCGACCATGTCTCGAACGAACTGGTCGTAAGGCTTGTTCGCACGCAGGCTGCCCTTCACGAAGTTCATGTAGGCCGCGCCTGTGATGGCACCGGTCTGGTTGCCATTCGAGGTCAGTCGGAGCACGTCTGCCCAATAATTGTACATGTGCTGAACGTAGGCTTCAGAGCTGAGCAGTTTGTCGATCAGCTTCGCACGCTTGTCGGCATCCTTGGAAGTGATGAATGCCTCCGCCTCACGAGTGGTGGGGATGCGTCCGATGACGTCCAGGTAGATGCGGCGGACGAAGGTATTGTCGTCCGCAGCAGGATTGCCTTGGAGGTTCGCCTTCTTCCAATCTGCCTGGAGTATGGTATCGATTTTCTGGGCTGCATCCCTGGTGCTGGGAGCGGCATGAGCCGCAAACGCAAGGAAGACGAGGGGGAGGAATGATAGGGGGCGCATGGCGTGTTCGGCATAACCAACGCCAATTTACGCATACTTTTTCACAATCTGAAAAAAATGCCGAAACCGCTACTCCACCAGCCAAAACCTACCGGGCGCAGGACCGGTGACCTTCAAGAAGAAGGCACGGTGGGCAGGAAGTTTCAGTGAATCAGTCACTGGAACGGCTGCGGCGGAAGACTGGTGCAGCCAGCCACTCCCACTCAGCCAGTAGGTGGTGTAGGTGCTTGAGCGAGGTTTCGTATCGGAGTTCCAGACCTGGAGCTGATCGGCCAAGCCGGGGCTGCTGGCTGCGGTGAATCCAGCATCGGCGGTCAAATTCAGCGTGGCCGGTGTGGCATCAAGCGGACGTGGGGCGGCGAGGAAGTTGTGACCCGCGCTCAACTTCATGAGGAAGGGTGTCGTGCGCACATGACCGACTTGAGTCATCGTGACCGAGCGGGCGGCGAGCTTCACCATCACGCCTGTGCCGGGCGGGATGACGCGCTGATCCTGTGTATCAAGTCTGTTGTCCGAGGATCTCACCCAATGATGCCGCGCGTTGTTTTTCATCAGCCAGCAGGTTTCCCAGGTGCTGCCATTGTGGAAAAGCACCTGATCGGAGATGACTTGGCGTATGCTGCCACGGAAAGCAGTCTTTGGGAAAGCCTGCCCGAGGGTGATGTGTGGACGAATAAAGACGCGCTCGCCAGCGATGTCAGGTGGCAGGGTTGCGTGAGTGTTATGCAGAGCGGCTAGATCGAGCGAGACCACGTTGCCTTCGATGTTCGTAATGTCATAGCGATGTCCGGCATTCGGTCCGTCGCGGACTTCGAGGTAGCAGGGCACTCCAGCCAGGAGCGGAAGTTCGGAGGTAGTGTTGAGCAGGAGTGTGTCTGCGCTCAAAACATCAGCGACGTAACCGGCAAAGACTGGCGCATTGACCATGCTGATGCCTACCGTCTGTGTTCCAGGGTTAAGTGCATACTGCTGCCAAGTCTGCGGAGAGGTGGTGGCCGTGACGCCAGATTTATGGGTCACCCGCAAACGAACGATGCCGTGTTGGCGGTTCTGCCCGCCGAGGCTGGTGATGCCGCTCCAGGTGCTCTGTGCCAGACCACCACCGAGATCGACCACAGTCGGGGAAAGCGCGAGAGGACGCCAGTTCACGAGATCAGCGCTGGTCTCGAGGGTAACGGTATAGCCCGTGATGTCAGAGAGGTGCTGGAAATGGGCATCGACTCGTCCATCAAGCTGCGTGGAGAGCCACCAGCCGCCGTCGAAAATATCTTCGCCACCGAGGATGGCTTCAATCACGTCGCTCACATCGTCGCCATCCAGATCCGTGTCCGGGATGCTGCCGGTGGAGCCTGTGGTGCTGCCGGAGGTGTTGCGCTCGATTTCCGCAGCAGCGGCCAAAACCGCCCCACTGCTACCGGTGATGCTGACATTGTCAAAAGTCGCCGTGGATAGAACATTACTCGTGGCAGTGACTGCGAGGCCGAAGTGCAGGCTGGCAGACAGAGCGGCAAACGTGGTGGAGCGCACCTCCGTCCAGGCGCTGCCATTGGCTGAGGTGTAGGCCGTGATCACATTGCCAGCACGCACAAGGCGGAGCCAGTTGTTAGGGGCCGGATTCAGCGGCGGGCCATATTGGAAGATGGCATTCGCATCTGCGGTGGAACGCCAGACGATGCCAGTCCCATTGCCACCCGCCGCAGGAGTGGTGAAGACGACGGCGTGGCGTGATCCGGGCGTCAGATTTTCGCGGATCATGACACCCGCCTTGGCCCAGTCACCAGTGTTTGTTTGGCTGGTGACGCGGGCGCGGATCTCGCCATCACCGGTCAGCGTCATGGAGGCGAAGTGGAAGCCGTCTTCTGCAAAGAAGATCTCTCCGCCGCTGCCACGCACCGTGTAGATTCCAGACGCGAGCCCTGTGCTGCCTGCTGCCGCCACGGGGCCGACGTCGCGGGCCGTGAGTGAAATAACCGCCTGGGTCGAGTAGGTGACGCTGACCGTGTTCGAGGCCGAGTTCCCCGTGTTGCTGCCATTCACGGTTGCATTTGCAGGAAGACTGACGGTGACCACTCCTGGCTCAGCAGGTGTGACGATGGCTTGATAGGCATTGCCGGAACCTGTCAGGCTGGTGATGCTGCCATTCGTCACAAGGAAATCGTTCGCCGTCAGGCCGGAGACACTTTGTGAAAACACCGTCTGCACTGTGAAGGGGCCGGTCTCGATGGCCGAGGTGGTGCTTAGGGTGGCCGTCGGCACCACATTGGCGATGCTGCCGGTGATGGAGACATTGTCAAAAGTGGCCGTGCCGAGCTGCGAACTCGAAGTCGAGGTCACGGCAAGCCCTGCATACAGCGTGCTCGTCAGGCTGGAGAGCGTGATCGTGGTGACGACATTCCAGGAACTGCCATTGGCCGAAGTGTAGGCCGTGATCTGGCTGCCCACGCGGACAAGACGGAGCCAGTTGTTCGGCATAGGATTCAATGGCGGGCCGTAGATGAAGGTGGAGGTGCCATTGGCCGCCGTTCGCCAGACAGCTCCGGTGCCGTTTGAGGGCGTGGTGAAGACAATGGCATGGCGTGATCCTGGCGTCAGGTTTTCGCGCAGCATGACACCTGCCTTGGCCCACGGCCCTGTGTTGGTCTGGCTGGTGAGGCGGGCGCGGATTTCGCCGTCGCCAGTGAGTTGGGTGAGCGCGTAGTGGAAGCCGTCTGCATTGAAGAAGATCTCGCCGCCCGAGCCTCGCACGGTGTAGGTGCTGTTGGTGGCATTGAAGGTGGTGCTGCCGGTGACGAGCACGCTGCCCACGTCCTGGCCGGTGAGCATGGCATTGGTTGGCGGCGCGTAGGACACGGAGACCGTGTTGGAGATGAGATTGGAGACATTGGCGGCATTCACCGCTTTTCCTGCCGGGAGGCCGACCGTCACCGTCCCGGCGACTGTTGGCTGAATGCCGACGGTGTAGCTGGAGCCTGAGCCGCTCAGGCTTACGGCGCTGCCATTGGTAACGGCAAAGTCAGCCGCAGTGAGGCCGGTCACCGCCTGGGTGAATTGCACGCCCACGTTGAAGGCACCCGCCTCGACGGGCGAGCCTGCCGTGAGTGTCACTGAGGTCGCCACGACACTCTGGGTGCCGATGATCTCCACATTGTCAAAGCTGGCCGTGGCGATGCGTGTGACATCGGTGGATGAGACGGCGAGACCGATGAGCACCTGCGATGGAAGCCCGGCCAATGTGACGCTGCCGACCTGCGTCCAAGCGGTGCCATTCGCCGAAATGAAGGCCGTGATCACGGTGCCAGAGCGGACGAGGCGCACCCAGTTGTTTGGCACGGCGTTCAGGTTGCCCACCTGCACATAGTTCGCCAGGCCATTCAGCGTGGATCGTGAGACAAAGCCGTAGCCATTTCCTGCCGCAGGCGGGGTAATAGTCATCATGGCATGGCGTGAGCCTGTAGCGGTGCTCTCGCGGATCATCACGCCTGCCTTGGCCCAGGGATTCGTGTTGTCGAGACTGCGCACGCGGGCGCGGATCTCGCCGTCTCCGGTAAACAATACATTGGCATAGTGGAACTGATCCTCGGCAAAGTAGATTTCTCCACCCGAGCCGGTCATGGTGAAGACACCTGATGCGGCATCAAACTGAGTCGAGCCCGCCAGCGGCTGACCTCCCACATCTTCGCCGGAGAGCAGCGGCAGGTTGTTCGGCGGACTGTAGGTGAGTGCGAGAGCATTGGAGGCCAGATTGGTGACGCCAGCAGCATCCTGAGCACGCGCAGCAGCGATGGATAGGCTCACATTCGCGCTTGGTGTGAGAGTGAAGCTGTAGCTCGTACCACTCCCGGAGAGATTGCTTGCGACTCCGCCGGTGAGGCTGAGATCCGTGAGGTCAAAGCCGGTGACGGCGTGACTGAAGGTGGCAGTGACGATGAAGGCGGCACTCACAGGCTGTGTGGCCGTGGTGGCGAGCTGCACAGTCACTGGCAATGGCGCACTCGCCGGAGCATCATCGATCTGCTGAAGATAGGCGGAGAGACTGGCTGCATCTGCATCACTAATCGTCACCCCATTGTGCGCGCGGACCGCTGCGGTGAGTGTGGCGCTGCTGCCGTCATGCAAATACGGCGCAGTGGCCCAGAGACCTCGCAGCGTGGGTACATCGAAGCCGCTCAGCGTGCCGTTCAGGCGCTTGCCACTCGTGGGCTGCTTGATCGTGCCGACATCGCTGAAGACATTGAGCGCGCTGTTGGTGAAGGCGGCTCCGCCATGGCAACTGGCGCAGTTCTGCTGACGGAAGACACGTTCGCCTGCAACAGCCGCCGCCGTGAGTGTGCCATCGGCATTGCGGAAGGGGCTGCGCGACTCGCTGGTGAGTGAAGTGACATAGGCGGCGAGGGCATCGAGATCGGCGCTGACGCCAGCTTTGGCATCCCCGAGCGGTTGGCTGCGGGTGCCTGTGTTGAATTGCACATCCGTCATCAAACCCGTGCCCTGGGAGAAGGCGCGGATCTGCCCTTCGAAGTCATGCACTTCATCGAAGTTCCCCGTCCAGTGCAGCGCACCATGGGCACCATGGCCGCGAAGCGTGATCGTATTCCGTAGTCCCTCACCCACGCCGGAGAAGTCCCAGGTTCGACCATCGTGACCTCCGTCATTGTGGCAGGCGGCGCAGGAGATGTATTCCTGAAGGGCGAGCCGTGGATCACGCGCATCGTAGAAGAATTGTTTTCCCTTCAGCACGGTGGCGCTGAGTTTTTCAGTGGTGATGCAGTTCAGCGTGGCGAGCGTTCCAGGCGTGGCATTGCCGCCTTGCAGGTAAGCAGTCACATCATGCACGCTCACCGTGCGATCCATGAAGTTGTGGACGAAGAGGGTGCGCCCATCGGGTGACATCGCCAGCCCCTGCGGCGCACGGCCGACATCGAAGCGGCCCACCATCTCGCGGTTCCAGGCATCGATCACGACGACAGCACGGCTTGATTCAAGCGCGACAAAAACGTAGCCACCCCAGGGATCAAATAGCGCCGCACTCGGCATCCCGGCATTGTCGAAATCGACACGCCCCGCCGCGTCCTCGGCCTGCGTGGTGAGATTGATCCTGCTGGCGATGGCGCGCACGCTTTGATCATGATTGAGGCCCACGCCGTCACGCAATGTACCACGCTTGATGTTGTCCTGTTTGGAAGGCACCCAGGCAAAGAGTCCGTCTGGTGAGAGTGCCGTGGCACCGAGGTAATTCGGGATGCCCCGTGCGCTCGTGGGGGTGTCGGCACGCTCGCTGTGCGCCAGCAGAATGGTGCGCTCCACGGCCAGCGCACCACCGGTGACGACCACGATTTCACCTCCGCGATTCGTGGTGTCCACCGTGGCGGTGTTTTCACCTGGCAAAGGTGGCGTGATGAAGCGGCTGACATACACCCGCGTGCCATCGGCATTTACCGAGACATGCCGCGCGTGCTGACCGACATCGACGCTGTTGATCTGAACTCCGGTGGATGGATTGAATCTAGCCAGACGCCCGGTTCCTTCGAGGGACACATAGGCTGCCGTGCCCGCAGGATCAAAGGCGATACCAAAAGGACGTGATCCACGCGGAAGGGTGAGTGTGGTGGCCACGGCATAGGTGCTGGCGTTGAGAATGCTGATGGTGGAGGACTCCACATTCGTCACCCACGCGCGGCCATCGGGCGCGATGGCGATGCTGCGCGGTGCTGTGCCGACCGTGGTTTCGGCCAGCTTGGCGCGTGTGACGGCATCGAAGACGGTGACGCTGTCTGTGTCTGGATTCACTACCCAGACGCGATCATTGGCCGCAGCGCGGTCTTCGAGCACGATGCTGGAGGAAACGGCGGGCTTCCGTGCGGTAAGCGGCGCGTGGATGACCTGATAAAACGAAGCCGTGCGGACAGCTCCCGTGTTATCCGTGGCCTGGAGCGTGATGAGATAGCGTCCAGGAGTGGCGAAAGTGTGTGAGGCCATGGTGCTGGAACTGTAGGACGTTGTGGCACCACCATCACCGAAGTTCCAACGATAGAGCGGGCTCTGCCCGCCACTGCTGCTCGCGGTAAAGGTGACGGCGTTGCCTGCTGGCGCTGCGTCCGACTGCGGTGTGTTCAGCACGAGTTCGGTATTGACCGACCAGGCGAAGTTCACACTCACGACAGGCGCTTTGCCATCACTCACGCTCACGGTGACGCTGAAGACGCCTTGTGCAGACGGCGTTCCGCTGATGGCTCCGGTGAGAGCATTTAAAGTCAGGCCGGTGGGCAGACCGCTGGCATTGAAGACAAGGGGATCATTGTCGGCATCCGCAGCGATGAGCTGGATGGAAACCGCCACGCCGACTACGCTGCCGAGGGCACCAGGGTTGGTGAGTATGGGCGCACGATTGACCGGCCAGGGGGAGAGATACTCACCATCGACCACTGTGGTGACGCTGCTGCCAGGGATCTGCCAGCCGACGGCGAGGTTGTCCGGCCCGCCAGCGTCCTTGTGCAGCACCTCGATGTAGTATCGCTGCCCGGCCACGAGATTGATCAGAGCCGAAGTCTGGCTGGGGAACTTTGTCCAATCACGCGATGCTGCCCACTGCCCCAGAGGAACAGAGGCTATGAGTGATGCACCGGCAGGGCTGTCATTGGTGCTCAGCCTGAGCTGGCTTTCATCATCTCCGGCGATCCAGAAGCGATACTGGCCTGTCACCGGCGCATGAATCCAGCCGCGCAAACGCTGGCCGTAGGCATCAGCAAAGTCGGTCGGCGTCTCGATGCTGGTGATCTCGCTGATGCTGTCCGGCGAGTCGGGATAGGCGGGACTGCTGGTGAGTTCCGCCACAGTGAATCCGCTGATGTTCATCCAGACCTCCCGCAGCAGAGTGCCGGTGCCCAGGGTGGCAGGCGTCACGGTCCAGACGAAGCTCTGCGTGGCACTCAGTCCGGTGCTGCTGCTCACGGTGATGGTGACTGAGTAGTTGCCAGGAGCGGCTGAGATGGTGCCGCTGATGAGGCCTGTGCTGGAATGAATGTCCAGGCCGGCTGGCAGACCCGTGGCACTGTAGCTCAGTGTGCCGGTGCCGGTGGCCGTGATCTGGAGGTTTCCAGGGAAAGTGGTCTTGGTGATCTGCTGCCCTGGGTTGGCGAACACTGGCGGCTGCGGCGGACTGACCTGCACCACCTTTGACACGGAATAAACACCCGCTGCATTGTGGGCAAAGAGCATCCAGTAGCCCGGCGTCAATACACTCGGATTGCTGTGTGCGGAGACATCGTAGATCCCGCTGGCGGGACTGGTGAAGGGCAGTTCCAGAAAGCGCAGGTCGGTGTTCATCGAGTGCGTCTGGGAGGACATCTTGATGAAGGTGAAGCGTGTGATGCCAGCGCTGCCCTCCACCTGGAAGGTCTGCCCCGCACCGATGCTGGCGGGCGCGGTGTTGATGGTTGGGCGGGTGGCCAGATTTCCTGCGGCATCATAGAGCATTGGCGGGGTGTAGATCTGGGCGTCGCGATGGTCACCATTGCCGCCGCTCAGGCCGCCGCCACCTGACCACACGCGTCCGTCCGAGAGCAGCAGGGCGAGCGAGTGGTAGTTGCGCGGCACGCTCATGTCGGTGACTTCACGCCACTGTCCGGTGGTGGGATTCCAGATCTCCGGGGAGAGGATGGAGCCGGTGTCGTTGAACTTAAATCCACTGGTGTTCCCACCGATCACCATGACCTCGCCGTTCGGCAAAATGACGCTGTTGGCGAACTGGCGGACATATTTCATCGAGGCCGTGCTGGCGGTCACAGGCGTGCCGCTGCGGATGTCGATGGTGAAGGCGAGGTTCGTGCTCGTGCCGGTGGAGGCATCGCTGGGATTTCGGTTGGTATTGGCCGAGCCTCCCGCCACCAGGATACGGCCCTCATTGTACATGGCAAAGCAGCCCTCTTTCGGGAAGTGTGCGCCTGGGACATCCACTCCAGTATAAGTGAGCGATCCCGCACCGGTAGTGGTGATCCAGTTCATCTGATCAGTCGGGCCTCCGTGGAAGAGGCGGTTGTCAGGCGCGAGGAGGACGAGCGGGTGCCAGTTGGTGACATAGCCCGGCTGTGAGACCACCGTGGCCCAGTTGATCCCGGTCAGGCCCAGCCACCAGCTTCTGTCCAGCGCTCGGCGGTGTTCCAGCCACCATCTCCGGTGACGGTGAAGATGCTGCCATCAGGAAGTGCGACGGAGGTGTTGTACCAGCGGCCGTCATTCATGTTCGTCACGGCCACCCACTGGTTGGTCCGCCAGTCAAAGATGCTGCTCAGGCGCGTGGTGTTGCGTCCTCCATTCACCATGACCCGCCCGTCTGGCAGCATCGCAGTGCCGCCGCAAAACATGTCGTGACGCGTGTTGTTGATCTCCGTGAATGCTCCGGTAGCGGGATTCCAAACGGCTGCGTAAGTGAACTCCGTGCCCACCGGGAAGCTGGTGCGCTGATTCGAGGCGAAGGTGAGCAGCCGCCCGTCGGGCAGGGTGGCGGCGGTCACAGGGATGTGCGGAGTCCAGTTGATGACGCTTCCCCAAGTGCCGACCTGGCTGCGCTGTGTGGCAGTGGGTGCGGGGCCGGTGAGCACGACGAACTTTGGAGCAAATGCCTGCGCCTCAGCGGCAAGGGTATCGCTCAAGCCATGATCAGCAGGCCCGGCGAAGGATGGCAGGGCGGCGAGCAGCGATGCGAGGGCCAAAAACAAAAGGCGGGCGGTCATGAAAAAAGATCTGGGGAGAAGTGGTCAGTGCTCAGTTCTCAGTTGGCTGAGATTGGGGGCACTGGCAGGGGTGGAGGGCCGGACGAAGGCTTCGTCTGTGAGGGTCTTGAGAAAAGCGACGAGAGCTCGTTTGTCCTCGGCGCTCAGGCGGAGGCCTTCGACCGGGTGCTTGGCGAGGTTCGGATCGAGCGTGGCGCTACGTTTCACACCGCTGGAGTAGTGCTCCACCACCTCATCGAGCGTCTCAAACCGTCCGTCGTGCATGTAGGGTGCCGTGAGGGCGATGTTGCGCAGCGTGGGAGTCTTAAATTTGCCCTGGTCAGCCTCCAGGCCAGTCACTTTCATCCTCCCGACATCGCCTGGCGTGAGGCCAAGCCCGTTGTTATGAAACTGCTGGTCCGTCATCAGAGTGCCGCCATGGCAGTGAAAACAATCCGCTCCGAACAACCCGCGCTTCGGGTCATGCTCGGTGACGAAAAGCTGAAGCCCGCGCTTCTCCTCCTCGCTCAGTTCCGCCACCTTGCGCACGGCTTTGTCGAACCGCGACTCCTGAGAAACGAGGGTGATGAGGAATTGCTCCAGCGCTTTCGCGATTCGCTCGGCGGTGATCTCGGAACTGCCGAATGCCTTTTGAAAGTCAGCGCTCAGCTTTTGATCCTGTGAGAGCTTTTTCTCCACACGCTCCAGCGTTTCATTCATCTCATGCCTGTCAGTCACCGGCATCAGCACCTGCTCACGCAGCGTCTTCGCCCGGCCATCCCAGAAGAATCCCTGCCCCCAGGCCAGATTGACCAGAGCCATGGCATTGCGCTCTCCAGCCTGCCCCTCGGCTCCGAGACTCACCCGCTGAGGATCACTGAACGCGGCGCTTTGCAGATGGCAGCTCGCGCAGGACTGGCTGTTGTTAATCGAGAGTCGCTCATCGTGAAACAGCTTCTTTCCGAGCGCCACCGCCTCGACCGTCAGCGGATTGTCGGCTGGCAGGGCAGGCTTCGGGAAGCGCTCGGTGATGACCAAAGGGAAGGCATGTGTGCCCGGTGGAAGGGCTGCGGTTTTCACGGCGGCTCCGCCAGCCTGGTACAAATCATGTTTCACTGCCACGACGCGAAAGGCTTTCTCCACCTGCCCCCGGAGCCGCGCCGCCAGCGGATCACCTTCGCGGCTGTGAGTGGCCAGATTGTCCTTGGAAAAAACGCCCTCCAGCAGCGTCTGCGCATCCAGTTTGAGTTGGAGTGTTAGAGGCCCGCCTCCCAGAATCTCCACCGGCAGTTCGACATGAGCCACGTTGGCATCATTGGCCAGATGATAGGAAAAACCGCTCGTCTGCTCGCCCGAACCCGTGTGCCCTTCCAACGCCATAAAGATGTAGCCGCCCAGCCAGCCCCAGTGCAATCCGCACACATCTGGGTGGAGGACGTGGCCCGGCTCCCATCGGGCCGGATCAGCCTTGTTGATCACTGGCGGCACGCCCACATCAAAGCGTATCGCCGTAAATTTCTCCGCTGGAATCCCATCCGCCTCCGCACGCAGGCGCCCCTTTTCCAGGCTGATCAGGGCAAACCAATCCTGTGATTCCAGCCACGAGCCATCCAGCCTCCGCAGCGCCAGATTTGAGAGGAGGCAATCCAGCCGGGTGATGCGAAGCCCATCCCTGTCTGGTGAAACGACCTGCCCGGTCATGAGCGGCGCATCGGACCAGACGGGCTGTACCTCCACCCGCAGGACCGAAGCTGCGGAGATCTCCCCTGCAAACCCAATCACTCCCAGCACCATCCAGTGCAGCCAGCGAGTAAAAGAAATGATGAATATGGAGAAGGGCATTCGGGTCGAGAGACCCTCAACCTATATAGCCAGTATAAACGGCAATCTTGAAATTGTTAATTTTAAGAATCGGACGTGGAAATGCTATCAAAGATGATAGCCAAAGCCCATGGCAACCATCATGGCGTTTCCACGGCAAAGCCTTGCCAAGCCAAGTCGAAGTTCACTTGGCACTGCCCCAGCCACCGCCCAGCGCCCGGATGAACTGCACACTGGCCGTCAGCCTTTGTCCGTCGAGCTGAGCCTGAAGCAGTCGTGTAGTGAGCACCGTGCGGTCGGCATCCACGACTTCGAAGTAGCTCGCGAGCCCCTTGTCATAGCGGATGCGCGCCAGCTTGCTCGTTTCCTGCGCAGCAGCCAGGGCAGCACTCACGGCAGCACGCTGACGGGCATAGGCATTCACATCGACGGCCGCATTCTCCACCTCTTGCAGGGCGGTGAGGATGGCCTGCCTGTAGGCCGCGACGCTTTCGTTGTAGCGCGATTGCGAGGCGCGCAGGTTTCCGCGCAGACGCCCCCCCTGGAAAAGCGGCACCGTGAGCTGCGGCCCGATGCTTCCCGCCTTGTTCTTCCAGTCGAGAAAATCCTCCGCGCCGATGCTTTCGATGCCGCCACTGCCTATGAGCTTGAAGCTGGGGTAAAAATTCGCCGTCGCCACGCCGACGTTCGCATTCGCCTCGCGCATCGTTTGCTCCGCGGCGCGCAGGTCAGGCCGCCGTTGCAGTAGCGCACTCGGCAAGCCGCCGCCAATGCGTGGTGCTCCGGGCAAAGTCAGGCTGGAGGGCAGATGAAAGTCCGCCGGAGCTGATCCACAAAGCAGGGCGAGAGCATTCGCCGCATTGCCACGCTGACGCTCCACACCGATGAGATCGTGGCGGGCGAGTTCCTGTTCGGTTCGCGCACGTGCCACATCCATCTCATTTGCCAAACCGCCCTGAAAACGACTCTGCTGGAGCTTCAGCGCCTCGCCACGGAGGTCGATGGTTTCCTGCAAAATCCGCCGCTGTGAATCCAGCGATGCCGCGAGGAAATAGTTCCTCGCCACCTCCGCCGCGATGACCAGCCTTTGCGTGGCCACCTGCTCGATGGCAGCCCCTTCGCGTGCCTTCGCCGCCTCCACACCACGCCGCACCTTGCCCCAGAGATCGACCTCGTAGTTCAATGTCAGGAAGCCTTGATGCCTGTCACGCTCCAGTAAAGGAAGCGGGACACCGGGTGGCAAATTAGCGCTGAAGCTGCTGCCGGAGGAGCGCTCCAGAGTCACCGCGTTTTGCATCCCAAATTGCGGCAGCCAGTCCGCCTTCTGCACACCGGTCATCGCCCGCGCAGTCTCCACCCGAGCCAAGGCACCCGCGAGATCCTGGTTGTTTGCCAGCGCCAGCTCCACCAGCCGGTTCAGCGTCTGGCTGCGATACAGCGTCCACCACGCGTCCGGCAGAGCCAGGTCGCTGATGTCCGTCTTGTTTTTCCAGCGCGTGCCGAGATTCACGTCCGGCAGCTTGAAGTCAGGACCGACGGTGCATCCGGCTGATAAAAGACAGAGCATGCCGACGGCAAGACAAGCCTGCAAACAGTGCGTGGAGAGTGGGGTTTTCATCATCATCATTCGCATACGGAACAGAGCGGCGGGCGGCCTCATCTGCAAACTGTATCAAAAATGCTTCATCGTGCTGCACGGATGCTGGGTTCTTGAGCGCAGCTCCGGCAGCCCACAGCCTTGTTCTTGCAGTAGAGCGCGGATTGCCTGCCATCATGTGACGCGGACCTTCCGCACCGCTTGCCATGCCAGCAGCACGGATGATTCCCAGGCTGATCCTTGTTCTCAGCACCAATCACGCAGCGCCACCATCTTCGCGTGGGCTGCCCCACGGTCGATCAGTGAATCGGCGAGCGCTTTGCCTGCGGCAAGATCGGGTGCTTTTCCCGTGATCACAAAGCCTGCCGCCGCATTCAGCACGGCGATATCGCGTTTCGGCCCTTTGTCACGACCCGCGAGGATGGACTCAATGATGACCGCGTTTTCATTCGCATCTCCACCGACGAGGTCTTCGAGTTTCGCAGGTGCAAAGCCGAGTGTTTGGGGATCGAGCATATCGCAGTCGAGATTGCCAGACTCGACTTTGCAGATCTGGTTTTGGCCGAGCGTGGACAGCTCATCCATGCCGCCACCATTTTTCACTGTGCCATGAACGATCCAGGCACCTTTGCGCCCCAGGGTGATCAGGATTTCCCCAAAGCTGCGCGTGAGGGATGGATCAAAGACGCCGATGAGCTGGTAGTCAGGCTGTGCAGGATTCAGCAGCGGGCCGAGCAGATTAAAAATGCTGCGCTGACCTTCCGCACCGAGGATTTTGCGGGCCCCCACCACAGCCTTGAAGGCCGGGTGATACAACGGCGCGAAGAAGAAACCGAGCCCGATGGTCTCGATGCCACGCGCCACGCGCTCCACCGGAAGATCGATGCGGACACCCAGCGCCTCCAGCACATCGGCCCCGCCAGCTTTGCTGGTCACGCCGCGATTGCCGTGCTTCGTCACGCACACGCCCCCGGCGGCGAGGATGAACATGGCTGTGGTGGAGACATTGAAGAGATGCAGCTTGTCCCCACCCGTGCCCACGACATCCAGCATCGGCCCCGGCAGCTTGCTGCGGTCAAGCCCGGGATCGACCGCCAGCTTCAGGAACTCCTGCACAAAGGCAGCGATCTCACCGGGCGTCTCGCCTTTCCGGGCCAGCGCACGCAGCAGGCTGGCCTTGGTCTCATCAGACTCACTTTCATCTACGAGAAAGGCGGCGGCATCGCGGATCTGGCGTTCGTTCAGAGTGTGTCCGTCATGGAGAGATTGGATCAGGGGCTGCATGGACGCCGATAGTGGAAGTGGTGGTGCGTTTTGGCAATCCTCCAGCATCAAACTTCCTGTCACGAGAAGAGAATGACGAAATCCGAATGACGAATGACGAACCCGGAGCACTGATCAGCCTTCTGGTTTCATCATTCCTTCATTCTGACACTCGTCATTTTCATGTCTCCCATCCTCGGCATCGACCTCGGCACCACCAACTCCCTCGTGGGCGTGGTGGACAGCGGCTTTCCCATTTTGCTCGCGGATGAGCAGGGCAGCCGCCTCACGCCCTCCGCCGTGAACTTTGCCGCAGACGGCAGCATCATCGTCGGCGCGGCTGCTTTAAGAAAACGGGCGCTGGAGCCGATGCGAACCGTGACAAGCGTGAAGCGCTTGATCGGGCGTCGCGGTGGGGAGGGAGACTGGCAGCCGCCCTACAGCCTGCGCGAACTTGGCGTCTCTCCAATCGAGGTCTCGGCAGAGATCCTGAAGCGGCTCAAGGCCATTGCCGAGCGGGCTTTGGAACAAAGCGTGAGTCGGGCCGTCATCACCGTGCCCGCCTACTTCAATGACGCGCAGCGCAACGCCACGAAGCAGGCGGGTGAACTCGCGGAGCTGACCGTGGAGCGCATCGTCAGCGAACCCACCGCCGCCGCGCTGGCTTATGGCCTCGATAAACTTGGCGAGCGCCAGAAGATCGCCGTCTATGATCTAGGCGGTGGCACCTTTGACATCAGCGTGTTGGAGATGCGCGAGGGCGTCTTCCAGGTCCTCAGCACGGCGGGTGACACGCAGCTCGGTGGTGATGATATTGATCGGGCCTTGGCGGAAAGCATGGCTCCAGCTGGAACAGATCTCGACCGCTTCGTCGAAGCTGCAGAAGCCGCGAAGAAGCGCCTCTCCAGTGAAGAAAGCACGCGCATCGAGCTGCCTTTCTACGACGGCACGAACAGCCTCAGCGTGGAGCTGACACGCACCGAGTTCGAGAAGCTCATCCGACCGCTCGTGGAGCGCACGCGCGCACACTGCCTGCGGGCTTTGAGTGATGCCGGAGTGAAGCCCGAGGAACTCGATGCCGTGATCCTCGTCGGCGGCAGCACGCGCATCCCACTCGTGCGGCGCTACGTCGCCGAGATCTTCGGGCGCGAGCCTGACATCTCGCAAAATCCCGATGAAGCCGTGGCGCTCGGCGCGGTGATCCAGGCAGGCATTCTCAGCGGTTCTTTGAAAAACGTGCTGCTGCTCGATGTGACGCCGCTTTCCCTCGGCATCGAGACCTTCGGCGGCCTGATGAACACGATCATCCCGCGCAACACGACCATCCCGTGCAAAGCGGGCGAGATGTTTACCAACGCCGTCGCCAATCAGCAGGACATGCTCATCCGCGTGCTGCAAGGCGAGCGCGAACTCGCGAAGGACAACTGGGAGCTTGGCCGAGTCATCGTGCCTTTTCCACCCGGCCCGAAAGGCAGCGCCCGAGTCGGCGTGCAGTTCGCCATTGATGCGAACGGCATCCTGCAAGTGCTCGCCCGCGACACCGCCACGAACACCGACACCGTTTTGGAGATCCAAAACACCGCCATCGATGTCGATGACGAGCGCGTGGAGCAGATGATCGCCGAGAGCGTGGAGCACGCCTTTGAAGACATGAACGAGCGCGTGTGGACCGAGGCCAAACTCAAGGCCGAGGAACTCCTCCCCGCCGTCGATGCCGCCCTCACCCAGTTCGGCGATGCCGTCAGCGATGAGGAGCGAGCCGTCATCGAAGCCTCCGCCGCCAGCGTCCGCGCCCTGCTCCAGGCCACCGAGCACGACGCCAAAGCGCTCAAGTCCGCCAACGCCGCCCTCGACGACGCCACCCAGGAACTTGCCGTCCGCCTCGTCGAGCGTGCCATGGAGGAGTCTCTTGTGAGGCGCGGGCTGGTATAGGCCAGGACACTTTTCCATTCCATTTCCCGGCAAAGGTGATGTGATGGGCCAAATCTGATCCGAAAAAGGCATGTCTCAAAACAACGTCGCCCGCACCTACTCTGCCACCATCCTCGGCGTAAATGCCATTGAGGTCGAGATCGAGTCCCATGATGGCGGCGGGAACCCCAAGATCGCCATCGTTGGTTTGCCGGATGCCTCGGTGAAGGAAAGCCGCGAGCGCGTCAGTGCGGCCATTTCGAGCTGCGGTTTTGCCATGAACGGAGGCTTCACCACGGTGAACCTCGCGCCGGCGGATTTGAAAAAGGAAGGCCCGGGCTTTGATCTGCCCATCGCCATCTCACTGATTGCGCATCGGTCAAAAATTCCCATTCCGGTGCTGGCGGAGACTTCCATGATTGGAGAGCTCGCGCTCAATGGCGAACTCCGCCCCGTGCGGGGTTTGCTCGCCGTGGCGCTGGAGGCTCGGGCCAGGGGGCGGAGGCGTCTGCTCGTGCCGAAATCCCAGGCCATCGAGGCAAGTGTCGTCTCTGGCATCGACATCATCGGCGTGCGCCATCTGCGCGAGGTCGTGGATTTCCTGAAGGACGACATCGAGCTCCCGCCCGAGCCCTGCCGGGCCACCGAGTTCTTCGCCGCAGCGGAACATTACGACATCGACTTCGCCGATGTGAAAGGCCAGGGCGATGCCAAGCGCGCCATCGAGGTCGCCGTTGCTGGCGGGCATAACATTCTCATGGTTGGGCCGCCCGGCACGGGGAAAAGCATGATCGCCAAGCGCGTCGTCACCATCATGCCTTCCATGACCGAGGAGGAGGCAATCGAGACCACGAAGATCCACAGCGTCGGCGGTTTGCTTACCGAGCAGCAGGCCTTCGTGGCCACGCGGCCTTTCCGCTCTCCGCATCACACGATCAGTGATGCGGGACTGCTCGGCGGCGGCACGAATCCAGGCCCCGGCGAGGTCTCGCTCGCTCACAATGGCGTGCTGTTTCTCGATGAACTGCCCGAGTTCCGCCGAAGCACGCTGGAGGTGCTGCGACAGCCGCTGGAGGATGGCCGCGTCACCATCTCCCGTGCTGCCGGCACCGTCACCTTTCCTGCACTTTTCATGCTCGTGGCGGCAATGAATCCCTGCCAGTGCGGCTTTTACGGCGATCTCAAACGCGCCTGCCGCTGCAGCCAGGTCATGGTGCAAAAATACCGCCAGCGCATCAGCGGCCCGCTTTTGGACCGAATCGATCTCCACGTCGAGGTGCCGCTGGTGGACTTTCAGGCGCTGAAGAGCACCGCACCTGGCGAGTCCTCCGCCACCATACGCCAGCGCGTCGAGCAGGCCCGCTCCATCCAGGTGGAGCGCTTCAAAGGGAGCAAAGGTATCCACACCAACAGCTCCATGAATCCGCGGCTCATCAAGAAGCACTGCGAACTCGACAGCGAGAGCAGTGCCATGCTGGAGCACTCCATGGGCGAGATGAACTTCAGTGCCCGCGCCCATGATCGCATCCTGAAAGTCGCCCGCACGCTTGCCGATCTGCGTGGTTTGGAAAAGATCAATGCAGACAGCATCGCTGAAGCCGTGCAATACCGAACCCTCGACCGCAATCTCTGGCAGTAAGCCTGTATGAAACGCCTCCTCCTCACCAGCCTCGCTTTTGTCAGCACGCTCGCCGCCGCTGCCGAACCATTGGAACTCAAGCTCTGGCCCGAAGGCGCACCGGGAAAGATGGCCCCGCATTCCAAAGCCACGGAGGACTTCATCCGCACCCGCGCTGGCAAGAGCACCATCACTGACATCAGCGACCCCACGATCACCGTCTTCCGCCCCGAGAAGCCAAACGGCACCAGCGTCATCGTCGCGCCCGGTGGAGCCTACATC
>CAYMHJ010000099.1:0-20149 GCA_964390165.1 uncultured Prosthecobacter sp.
TCTGGGCACAACACGCTACGAACGGCCTCGTGCTAGTCGCAAGAGAAGGCAGCGAGGCTCCTGGAGTCGCAGGCAGCACGTTCTTCCGGCTCACGCAGATCGCTCTTCCCGGCACCGCGCAGCCGATGTTCCAAGCCTCCATGACAGCTGGAACTGGTGGTGTGACCACGGCCAATGACACCGGTCTTTGGGTGATCAACGAAGGCGGTGAAGTGAAGCTCGCCGTGCGAGAGGGCGATGTGCTCGACGTCGCAGGAACGAACCGCACCGTGACAGCCATCACGGCGCTGCTCAACGGCACGACCACAGGCGGAGCCCTGGGCCGCCGAGTGTTCCTCGAAGACGGCCAGCTGACCCTGCTGCTGACCTTCAGCGGCGGCATCCAGGCCAATGCCAAGGTCGTGGTGCCGTAAGTGGTGGGAAGAAATTAGCCGTAACAAGCCCGGTCATTCCTGTGACCGGGCTTTCCATTTGATGGCAGAGTGCGCTGCGAGCGTGAAGGGCATCCAGATCTTCCTGCGCACCTACGCTCACTTCGGTAACTTGTGAATGTAGAAAAGTGCTTTGGTGCTGGCATGGGTGATTCATTGCCAGTTAGCAGAGGCGGACTATGGCGGATTGGGGGCAAGGACCACGCGGAAACCAACTTCATCCAGTGCTTGGTTGTGAAGGCGGCCGTCGCGGCGGGTTAAGACCGAGCCGATCAGGCCGGATCTCGTCCACGACCCGCCGCGAACAATTTGGTTGTCCTGCGCTGGTGGCGGCGACTTGTCTGCGATCCACGGCCAGACATTGCCGCCCATGTCATAGAGACCGAGGTGGTTCGGCGGGTAGCTCCCCGCGGGCGCGGTGGGGCATGTCCATCGCGATAATTTGGCGCCGTCTTTTCTGACAAGTGGGAGAGCCCGCCTCTGGTCAGGAGAGGAGCGCACTCCAGGCTAAGGTGGTTGCTCACGTGGCCAGCATCGTGACACAGCCACCTCGTTCTTCACCCCGCGGTCTGCACGGCACGCCAGACATTGGCAGAGTCGCTTTCGCCGAGCAACTCGCCCAGGCGATGCGGCCCGACGTTATCGCCCGGCTGCTTCGCTCCGGCGATGCTGCCACTGAGTAGTTCACCGAGGATGCGGCACGCATTGTCGCGGATGAGTTCGATGGGGGATGGATATTCGGGAGGGTTCATGGTTTCGGCGTTGCCGTTTCTGAAATCATCACCACGCGGAAACCGCAATCGGCGCGACGATATTTCATCTCATAGCCCGCACGTCGCGAAGAAACCAGGTAGTAGGGATGACCATCAATGAAGGAGCCGCCACGCCAAACCCGATTGGCATCCCAGACCCGATTGGCATCCTCTTGATATCCGTCTTCACACCATTCCCACACATTGCCCCCAAGATCGTGGAGGCCGATTCGATTCGCTGCGTAGCTTCCCACCGGCGAGGTGGCCGCATGCCCATCGCGGCGATCAAGCAAAATGGAGCGATCTAGGTTGAGAATGTTTGCAAGCCTGGTCGTGTATCCGTCCCTCCTGCCGGCCTTCACCAGTGTGCCCCCCGCATGCAGTGCCTCCAATTCCCGGCTCATCACATTGCCAGTGTCACCCGCAGGCGGCCATGTGTTGCCCCAAGGATACATATCCAGTATCTTTTTGCTCTTTTCCTCGGGCAGCTTGGTTGCGTCTTCCTGATCGCCAATGCCTACAGCGCAGCTCCATTCGTGGTCGCTCGGCAGACGATAAGTTTCATTTGCTACGAGCTTGCCACCTTTGCGTTCTCGTTCGGTGAGCCACGCGCAGAAAGCTGCGGCGTCTTCCCAGCTCACATTCACCGCCGGGTGCGTCGGTCCTTGTTCGAAATCCGGCACTGGCCACTCGCGCTTCGTCTCTGACTCGAAGACTCCATAGTCCTGCACGCGCGTCTCCCAGATGCAGAAAAGCACGCGCTGTCCGTTTGTCGGACCGCCGATGATGGGCACCGGGACAAATCTCATATCAAGGCTGTTCACGAACGCTTTCTCCGACCCGACGCCCGTCGTGGCTCCATTGGAACCTGATCGACCGCTGGAGACCACCACCGGCACGAGCTTGGCCGCATCGACACCAGCGAGGAGATCCACGGTGCCGGGCGTGTCGGCGCGCACTTTGGCAGGCGCGGTCGCTGCGGGCGAGGCGAGCACCACACGGAAACCGTAGTGCTCTTGCAGCACCCTGGCGGCACCATAACTTCGCTTGGACAAGAGCATGAAGCCCGGACTGTAATCGCCCCATGAACAGCCACGCAGCACATGGGTCCTGCCCTGGTCGAACCAATCCTCGCACCACTGCCAGACATTGCCACCCATGTCATACAGCCCGAAGCGGTTGGCCGGATAGGTTCCTACCGGTGCTGTGACCGCATAGTCATCGCGATACGACGGGATCGCCTTGACGTTGACCATGGATGCTTTGCTCCGTCCCTGAATCTCCAGCACTTCGGTGCTCAGATAGTTGCCCGAATAGTCGGGGGGCGGCCATTGGAGGCCCCGCGGGAAGGCATCGTTGATGAGACCGCTCTTCGTGCGCGGCGGTGTGGATGCGTTCTCCCTTTCACCGATGCCCGCCGCGCAGCTCCATTCGTGATCACTCGGAAGCCGATAGCTGTCGGTGGCGGAGAGGCTGCCTGCTTTTCTTTCCCGTTCGGTGAGCCACCCACAAAAAGCCTTCGCATCTTCCCAAGACATCAGCACCACAGGGTGTGTCGGCGCCTGCTCAAGATCCATCCTTTGCCACGGGCGTTTCGTCTCCTTGGCAAAGACCTCATAGTCTTGAACGCGAACATCCCAGATCGAGAAAAGCACGCGCTGCCCGTTTGTCGGCCCGCCGTTGATTGGCACAGGAACGAATCTCATGCCGAGCGTGTTGGCGAAAGGCATGTCCTTGGTCGCGGTGGCAGCCGAGGGGGCCAATTTGACTTGGGTCTGGAAGAAGGATGCCTGCCGGATCGAGGTAATCATTCTTCGCCAAGGCACGGTCCTCATAAGCTGTGGCAAGGCCAGCGCAAGGACACCAAGCACCAGACCGACACTGGTGAAGACACAGGCCGCGCGGTGGCGACGGAACCAGCGCCCGACCTTGTAGCCCAAACTTGGCGGTCGGGCCACGACGGGCCTGTGGTCGAGGTGGCGTTCCACATCGGCGGCGAACTCGGTAGCGCTCGCAAAACGGCGGTTTCGGTCCTTCTCCAGCGCTCGCATGGTGATCCAGTCCAGATCGGAAGGTAATGCGTCCAGCGCCGCTTGTACGGACGTGGAGTGCTTCACCTTTGCTGTCGTGATCTTGCCTCGCTGTCGGAGTCGTGTGCTCGGACGCTCCGGCACGGTTTCCAAAATCTGGCGTTTCATGGCCTCGATGCCCCCTGCTGCGAGCAAGGTGCTCGAATCAAAGGGCAGCAGACCGGTCAGCAACTCATACAGCAGCACTCCCAGCGCATACACATCACTCCGTGCGTCCAGTTCTTTGCCGCCTTCGATCTGCTCCGGCGACATGTAAACGGGTGTGCCGATGACCTGATCGGTCTGGGTCAGCATCGACAGATCGCCCAGAGTCCCTGCTTGCATGGCCTTGGCGATACCAAAGTCAATGATCTTCGGCACCGGCTGGCCACCGGCTTCAGTGACGAGGATGTTCGTGGGCTTCAAGTCGCGATGCAGGATGCCCTTTTCGTGCGCATGATGCACGGCCTGACAGACCTGAATGAAAAGCCGCATCCGCTCAGACAGCGTGGCGTTGTTCTGCTCACACCAATTCGTGATGGCACCGCCGCGAACCAACTCCATGGCGAAGTAAGGCCGTCCATTCGGGCTCACGCCCGCATCCAGCATGGTGGCGATATTCGGATGATCCAGGCTCGCCAGCGCTTGGCGCTCTTGATTGAAGCGCCCCAATACCTGGGCGGTGTCCATGCCCAGCTTGATCACCTTCACCGCCACCTCGCGTTTCACAACTTCCGTCTGCTCCGCACGCCAGACATTGCCGAAGCCGCCTTCGCCGAGCATCTCACGGAGTTGGTAGGGGCCGATGCTGTCGCCCTCACGCTCGACTCTTGCTCCATCACCGAGCATTTCCCCGAAGATGCGGCCTGCGTTGTCGCGGAGCAGGGCGGAAGGGGTGGCGTTCGGCAGGAGCAATGTCTTGTCCTCTTCACTGTCGGGCGGCGTTGGATGGTCCGAGTCGCTCATGATCATGCGAACGCCTTGAACAACTCGGCCATCTCCTCGCGAATCAGCTTCGGATCGTTGGAGTCGATCGTGGTGGCCAGCTCTCGCTCGATTTGGTCGCGATAGTGGCCACGCATCCTGTGCAGGTTCACGCGCAATGCACCGGCGGTCATGCCCGCGCGGGCCGCCAGTTGATCGAGGCTGTCTGCATCGTCCTTTTGCAGCAGCGGAGCTTCGAGGAGTTGGTAGCGCTCCTGCCAGCCCCGTCTGGCATAATCATCCTGCAACGCCCGGAGACTGCGCTCCAGGACCGCGTTCGCCCACTCGCGGTTGTAGAGCGCCTCCACGCTGTCATCTCCGGCACCCGATCTCTGGAACTGCCGCTCAGCCTCCTCGGCATTGAAGACGAACTCCGCGATCTCCACATGCTCCGCACCGCCGCCGCGTTTCTGCCGGTTGGCCTTCTGCCACTGCTGCACACAATAATTGTCAAAGGCCCCCAGCAGGAGGCTGCGCAGCCGCCCAGCCTCCTCATCCACCGCGCAAAAAGTCTCCCGCCGCAGGAGGCTCTCGAAGAAGCCCTGTATTGCATCTTGAGCATCGTGCTCCGAGAGCCGCTTCTGCCGTGCCACGCAGTAGAGCGGGGGCCAGTAGGCCTGGCACAGCGTTTCGAGAGCGGCACGGACCTCCTCGGCGCTGCCGGAACGTGCTCTTTGGAGCAGCGTCCAGCGGGTCGGCGGGAAAAGAGGAGTGGCGGACACGCCGGACATGCAGCGGGGAGAGAGGTCTTCTTTTCTCACGAAATGCGCCATCTGTCACTGAGAGTCTCCAATGATCCCAAGAATAGGCGGTCGGGCAGTGACCCTACGCAAACGATGGGAAACCGTCGTGATCGCACCACGGCATATTATTTTGCAGAAAGTGTAACAGCGACCTGAAAACAAGACATCAGCAGGTGAAATGCCGATGTCCTCCTCCGTTCTACCTTTTGCGCTCCAGCCCTCTCACCCAGCCCAAAAGGGCCATTGTGAGGATTCGGACGGCGCACTAGGACGGCGTGTGCCCGAAGCTGCTGCCGAAGATGCCGTAATCACCGCGATCCATGTGCTCCGCACGCGGACCGGTCTCACCCCTCGGCAGGCCGAGGCGCTGCACTGGATCGCTGAGGGCAAGACCAGCAGTGAGATCAGTCAGATTATGGAGCTCAGCTTCAACACCGTGAAGAACCACACCAAGGACATCTTCACCCGTCTCGGCGTCCACAGCCGCACCGCTGCCGCCGCCTGCGCCTACCGCGCCCACATCGCCGAGGCATCCTCGTCTGCTTCCCCACCTCGGAGTTCCCAAACTACGTCTCCCTCCCGATCCAAACCCGCATGAAACTCACTCCTCCTAAATACCGGATCCTCCACGCCGCCTTTGTGGCGTTGGTCCTCACCTTCCCTTTCGGGGCACAAACCGTGGAGGCGCAGACGCCCGGCATGCTCGATTCGTCTTTTGCACCACCGGGCGTCTCCGGGGCGCCTAGAAATCGCTCCCTCATGTGGAGCCCCGACGGGATTCTCACGAACGACGGGGCGATGTATCGGTATGCGCGGCTCAACGGGAGCGGTGGCTTCGCATCGAACTTCCCCGCGCCCTCGGCGCTGCAGGGCGAAAATTTCGCCGGTCAGAGACGGCCGCTCCTGATTCAGCCAGACGGAAAAATCATCGAGGCCAAATACTTCTTCTCCGCAACAATTTCGGAGGACCGCTTGGCGCGCGCAAACGCGGACGGCACGGAAGACGCGAGCTTCGTCCAAGGGACGAAGCTGGCTGATTACCGAGGCCAAAACAACCGGAGCCTGGGAGTGACGTGCGCCATATGGTTGCCGGAAGGGAAGTTTTTGGTCGGCGGCGAGATGCTTCAGCAGTTTTACGCTGATGGATCCTTGGATTTCCAGAGCACCATAGGCAATGGCATCGTCGCCATCGCGAGGCAAGCAGACCGGAAACTCCTGGTTGCGTATTCTTCGGCTGATTACTCCGACCGGTGCAGCGTCCGCCGTATCACCGAGAATGGTGCGATTGACCCGTCATTTTACATCAAGGCGGATAGTTTCATTGATGACTTGGTGGTGCAACCCGATGGGAAGATCATCGTCGCCGGTCGCTTCCGCACACTCTCCCGGAGTTCGGATGGGGGGACGACCTTTGTAGAGACGGTGAGCCGCACGGGGATCGCTCGGGTGGGTGGTGATGGGACATTCGACGCGGGCTTCGTGCCTCTCCTCGGCCACTCCGACAACTACTATTCGGGCGAGGCCCAATCGACGGAGATTCAGGACAAGTTCGCGGACTTCAATGGAACGACCGAAGACTATATTGTGCATATCAAAGCGAGCGTCCTGCGCGTCGCTCTGCAGGCGGACGGGAAGATGATCATTTTTGGGTTGTTCGATCGCTGGGGGCTCTTCGCGAATGCCTATGCGGTACCGTCCAATCTGATGCGGATCAATGCGGACGGCAGCCGCGACGCGAGCTTTGTCGCGGGGGTGGATAAGGGTGCGGGGGTGGAGTATCTGGCTCCAAGCAATTCCGAGGCCGATCACCGGTTGCCTTACACGGCGTGGCACGACGCTGGCCTCGCTCTCGATGGAGACGGGAAGGTACTCATCGGAGGCGGATTCACTCTCGTGAACGCCGTGACGCGCCCCCTGCTGGCGCGTCTCCACAATGGCGCCGCGATCCAAACGATTACAGTGGCGGACAAGACGAAAGTGGTTTGGATCCGCAGCGGCACGGCACCGGAACTCCTTAGTGTGACCTTCGACAGGAGTAGTGATGGAGGCACCACCTGGCTGCCCATGGGCATCGGAAGCCGCATCGGGACGAGTTCAAACTGGGAAATCATCGGCTTGAACCTGGCCAGCGGGCAGATCCGGGCTCGCGGCCAGACGCACCGCGGCGGGATGGTCGAGCAGGTGCAGCCATATAACTTCACTCAGCCAAATCTCGTAGTGGAGCAGCCTGTCGGCACTCCGTTGCCCGAAGGCAGTCCGGTTCAGTGGGACCCGGTTGACGTCGGTGCCACCGGTGCCACTAAGACGTTCAGGCTCAAGAATCCCGGAGATGCTGCTCTCGACTTCACTTTCGCGGGCCTCCCTTTGGGTAACTCGGAATTCCAAATCACTTCCTCTGGGAATTCCAATTCGATTCCTGCCGGCGGACAACGAGACATCACCATCGTATTCCACCCCACTGCGAAGGGACTGCGCCAGGCGAACCTGCTCTTGCAAACCAATGCGGGCACGTTCACCGCGTCGCTTTTCGGCGCCGGGATGGTCCTGCCCACGGTCACCTCTCCGACGGCCCTAGCCGTCGAGGCGACCACGGCCACTCTGGGCGGCAACGTCACCGATGAAGGCGGAATAGGAGTCATTGAGCGGGGGGTGGTGTCTGCGGAGACTGGCATGAACAACAATCCAATGATTGGCGGGACTGGAGTGCAGAAGGTCGCCGCCGGCACCGGTGCCGGGATCTTCACGGTCGGGGTTTCGGATTTGGTGATCTCCCGCGGATACAGCTACAAAGCCTATGCGACAAATGCCAAAGGCACGGCTTACAGCAGTGTGTCGAGTTTCACTACACTGGCGGCTCCGACGCAAATTGTCAGTAATGGCACCTTCGAACTTCCGGCGCTGTCGTCGGGCTGGCAATACAACCCGCCGGTCACCAGCACACAGAAGTGGACCTTCAGCGGCGGCTCGGGCGTCGCCTTGAACTCCTATCCTGGACTGGGTTTCGGGGTTGGCCCCTATTCCAATGGACAGTTTGCATTTCTCCAGTCGAATGGTGCCAGCGTTTCTCAGCCGGTGACCTTTCCCAGGCCCGGAAACTATACGATGCGCTGGAGCATCGTTGGGCGCGATCCCAGCAGCGGTGCCGGGGGCAATGCCTCCTTCACCGTGGCGATCAGCAGCGCGACTTTGGGCACCGTGGGCTCGTGGCCAAACGACACCATATCCCCGGGTGGGTTTGTCGGCTATGGCATGTTGATCAACGTAGTCACCCCGGGGACCTACACGCTAACTTTTACGAATACGACTCCGGTGGCCAGCGGGGATTAAACCTTCATGATCGATAACGTGGTCATTTCCGGAAACCCGACCGTCAACGGGCAGAGCGTGAGCGTGAGCGAGGACACGACGACTACGATTCCACTGACAGGTTCCGATCCGGATGGAGACACCTTCTACTTCAGCGTTTATGTGAAGCCTTCGCACGGTCGTGCATTCACCAGCGGGACCTCGGTGATTTACACGCCCGAAGTGAACTATACCGGCACCGATTCTTTCAACGTGGTAGCCATCGACTCGAATGGCGCCACGTCCGCACAGGCGACAATCAGCATCACCGTCGTGGCTGCAAACGACCCACCGGCTTTCACGCTGCCGGCGGGAACGAGCACCGGGCCGGCCGGAGCGACTTGGACGCCGCTCGCGGGAGCTAATCACGATTGGCGTTCGATAGCGTGCTCCGCGGATGGGATGAGGCTGGCCGCAGTCGATTATGTGGGGCGCATCTACACGTCTTCCAATTTTGGGAGGTCGTGGACTGCGCGGGAAACCAGCCAGGAATGGCTCGCCATCGCCTCCTCCGCCGATGGGATGAAGCTGGCAGCGACCGGCTACAATACACAAATCAAAACGTCGATCGACGGCGGCGTCACGTGGACCTCGCGGATTTCGATCTTAGGGAGAGGTATCGCCTCCTCCGGCAACGGCACGAAACTGGCCGCGGTTGCCGGCGGCGGACGGATTTACACCTCCACCGACTCCGGGGCGAACTGGACGGCGCGCGAGACGAACCGCGAATGGCGGTCGATCGCTTCCTCGGACGATGGTTCCAAGCTGGTGGCGGTCGTGGCGTCGGGGCAGATCTATACCTCGACCGATTCCGGGGGGAACTGGACGGCGCGCCAGAGCACTCGAAGCTGGCTGGCCGTGGCTTCATCCGCGAATGGGACCATGCTGGCTGCGTTGGCATCGAATAGCTCGATCTATACTTCGACGGATTCTGGAGTGAACTGGGTGGCTCGAGCATCGGGTCGAGCATGGAACGGCATCGCCTCATCCGCAGACGGGATGAAACTCGCCGCCACCGTTTCCGCAGGCCGAATCTATACCTCCATTGACGCCGGACTGACCTGGACGCCAACGGACAGCAACCGCAATTGGTATTCAATCGTATCCTCGGCCGACGGATCGAAACTAGTCGCGGGCACATCACTTGGGCAAATCTACACGTCGGCCGGGCTGCAGAATCCTTATGCCATCACGATCTCGGCAGGTGCCGGCGCGACCAGCACGGCGAACTTCGCCACGGACATCACCGCTGGGGCGGCGGATGAATCCGCGCAGACGGTGGGCTTCTCGGTGACGAACAACAACAGCGGACTTTTCATCACCCAACCGACGCTGGCATCGAACGGAACGCTGACCTTTATCCCGAATCCGTCCTTTGCGGGCATGGCAACGGTCACTGTCATCGCACAAGACAACGGTGGCACGGCCAATGGTGGCGTGAACACGAGTCCGGCGCAGACCTTCACCATCACCACTACGGCAAGCGCGCCATTGGTGACGACGACGACGAGCAGGAACATTGCGACTAACACCGCAACGCTCGGCGGGAATGTGACCATCGATGGCGGCGCGACGATCACCGAGCGAGGCGTCGTCTATTCGCTTACGTCGGCCAATCCAAATCCGACGATCGGGGGCACCGGCGTCACGAAATTGACGGCATCAGGAACAACCGGCGTCTTTACCACCAACGCAACCGGCCTTATCGCAAACATGAGCTACAGTTTTAAGGCTTATGCGATCAACTCAGCAGGCCCGGGTTATTCGAGCGTGGACACCTTCGGCACCGCGCCGCCGGGTGGAACCTTCACCTCAGCTACCGATGTGCTGATGACGGCATCCACTTATGACGCGACCGCGATGCCGCTGGAACTAGCACTAGACTTCGCGCCAGCGCCGGGAACGAACTTGACGGTGATCCGCAACACGGGCCCGGCGTTCATCACGGGCACCTTCACCGGTGTGGCCAACGGCTCGACGGTGAACCTGACCTACGACGGGACGACGTATCCGTTCATCGCGTGGTATTACGGCGGGGAGAGCGGACGGGACCTCGTGCTGCTGTGGCCTTACACGAGCCTCACTTCATGGGGCGACGGCTCGGGCCAGAATGGGGACGGGACATTCACCCAGCGCAACGTACCGGTGGAGGTGAATCGCGGCGGATTGCTCGCGGGGAAGACAATCGTGCGGGTGGCGCGCGGCTCGAACTCCACCTTCGCGTTAACCACGGAGGGAAAGGTTTACTCGTGGGGAAACAACGGATCTGGAAAGCTCGGCGACGGCACGACGACTGCCCGGAATGTGCCAGTCGCCGCAGAGGCGACCGGGGTGCTCGCGGGAAAAGTAGTGGTGGCGATCTCGGCGGGGGCAGGCCACGGCATGGCGCTCTGCTCGGACGGCACGCTGGCGGCGTGGGGTAGCAACAGCAGCGGCCAGCTCGGCAACAACGACGCGACTTTGACCGCCAGCCTCGTCCCCGTGGCGGTGAATGCCGACAGCGGCACCAGCGCGCTCTTCGGCAAGACGGTGACGGGGATCAGCGCGGGCAATAGCCAGAGCATGGCGCTCTGCTCGGACGGCACGCTGGCGACGTGGGGCGCGAACAGCAACGGTCGGCTCGGCGACAACTCGAACACGCAGCGCATCGCGCCCGTGGCCGTGTTCACCGGTAGCGGCAGCGCGCTCTCGGGCAAGACCGTGACCCGGATAGCGATGGGCATTTCCTCGCTGGCGCTATGCTCGGATGGCACGCTCCCGCTTGGGGCCCCAACGACAACGGCAAGGTCGGCGACGGCTCGACAACGGCCCGGCTGGCACCCGTGCTGGTGGATACCTCGGCTGGCAGCGCGCTTGCGGGGAAGACCGTCACTGCGATCGCGGCTGGCACCGCCCATAGCGTGGCGCTCTGTTCCGATGGCACGGTAGCCGCATGGGGTGCCGGCACTGACGGCCAACTCGGCGACAACTCGGCCACACAGCGGAACGCTCCGGTGGCCGTCAGCGGCACGGGCGCTCTCTCCGGCAAGACCGTCACCGCCATTGCCACGGGACGCTTTCACACGCTGGCGCTCTGCGCGGATGGCACGCTCGCGGCTTGGGGACGGAATACCCAAGGCCAGCTTGGCGACAACACGACGATCCAGCGTGACCTTCCGGTGGCGGTTGATCGGACCACGGGAGCCAGCGCGCTCGCAGGCCGCAGCGTCACCGCGCTCTCGGAAAGCAACGAGGGCGTCAACTCCACCGCGAGCTACGGCACTGCAGCGCCCATCCCGCCCGTGGTCGGCAGCCCGACCTTCAGCAGCGTGACAACCACCGGGGCGACACTCGGCGGAAACGTGACCGCCGATGGCGAGGCGACGATTACGGAGCGAGGCGTGGCCTATTCTCCCACAGCGTTAAATAGCGCTCCGACCATCGGCGGCAACGGAGTCATTCAGGTGGTCGCTTCCGGCAGGACCGGCATCTTCACCGTCAACGCCAGCCCACTCTCTCCAGGCATGAACTATTCCTTCGCTGCGTATGCCACGAACTCCCAAGGCACGACCTACAGCACCACAGGCACCTTCACGACCCTCGCTCCCGAGATCGTGGTGTCTGGAAATACAGTCATCATCTCCAATGACGACACCTCACCGGCCCTCGGTGATCACACGGACTTCGGCAACACGGCCACGATGGGCGGCACCGTGGTGCGCACCTTCACGATCCAAAGTACAGGCACCGCGAACCTGACCCTGGGGTCTGTGGTGATCGGTGGCCCTGATGCCTCCAGCTTCACCGTGACAGCACCACCACCGACTTTCGTGTCGGCGGGGCAGAGCGCGACGTTCCAGGTCACCTTTGATCCGAGCACAGTTGGCCTTCGCACTGCCACGCTGAGCTTCACGACGAATGACTCGGATGATAACCCCTTCAACTTCAGCATCCAGGGCACTGCCTATAGCTCAACGACCGAGGCCGAGGCGGCTAACTGGGCCGAAAGTTATGGCCTGAGTGCCGCCGATGCTACCCCGACTGCCGAGCCCTTTGACGATGGCGTACCCAACCTGTTGAAGTATGCTTTCAACATGCCTCTCACCGGCCCGAACGTGAGTGGGCTCGCTCCCGGCACCGGCAACAGCGGTCTTCCTGCAATCACCGCGCCCAACACCGGCAGTCCGCCGGAATCCATTCGCGTGGAATTCATCCGCCGCCGCAACAGCGGCCTGATCTACACCCCGCTCTACTCCATCAACGGCCTGAGCAACTTCATCCCCATGACTGCCGCAGAGACCGTCACCACCATCGACGCCAACTGGGAACGCGTCGTGGTAACCCAGCCCCTGGGGCTGCCGCTGCCGACAACCACTTTCAGCCAAGTGTCTGTCACCGCTCAATGACCGAATCGTTAGCGGACATGCGTGGGCGGCATGTGCGTTGAGCTCAAAACGCAGGCACGTCCTGCGCGTGGATCGTATCGCAGATCAGGCGCAGGGAGGCTTCGAGATTGCCGTCGGCGGTTTTGAAGGCGTCGGCGTCGATGGTGAGCGGGGCACCGAGGACAACGAGCGGTGCGCCGTATTGCGGGCATTGGATGGCTTGTTCGAGACTGAGTCCACCGACGGCTTGAACGGGGATCTTCACGGCGTTCACGACTTCGCGGAGCTGATCGAGCGGGCTCGGCATGCGTTTGCCAGCGGCGGCGATGCCGCGGCGCTCGTCGTAGCCGATGTGATGGATGATGTAGTCGCAGCCGAGGTCTTCGAGGAACTTCGCGCCGTCGATCATGCACTCGCAGATCATGTTATCGCCCATGACTTTGCAGCCGAAGTCGGCCCCGGCTTTGACGACGCACTTGATCGTCTCGGCATGAGCTCGGGCCATCACGACGACATGCGTGGCACCGGCCTTGGCCATCATTTCGGCTTCGAGATAGCCGCCATCCATCGTCTTTAAATCGGCGACGATGGGCGTGTTCGGAAAGGCCTTCCGCAGCGCACGAACGCCATGCAGACCCTCGGCGAGGATGAGCGGGGTGCCCGCCTCCAGCCAGTCCACCCCGGCGCGCATGGCCAAAGCCGCGGTTTCGAGCGCTTCGTCGATGTTGGTGAGGTCGAGGGAGATTTGGACGATGGGTTTCATGGCGGTGGTTGGACGCTTGCAGTTTAAAGCCAGACCACCCATGCTCGTCACGACAAAGATGATGCGAAATGCGACACCCCTGAAACCCCGCGAGCGCCCCCGGAGATCGGCGGCGGAGATTGCGCGCTGTAAAAAGGAGCGCGCTTGCTGGATGGCGAGCCTGGAGCCGAGTCTGCTTTTCCAGAAGCTCTTTGATCACATCCCGGGCGTGTATTTCTTTGCCAAGAACCAGTCCGGCCACCTCATGTTTGCCAGCGCCGGGCTACTCCAGCGCTATCAGATGAGCGACGACTCCGACTTCATCGGGCGCACGGACTTTGATCTGAATCCCGACACGATGGCACAGGCTTATGTGGAGGATGATCGCCACCTGCTGGCGGGCCAAGTGAAGATCGTGGAGCGCATCGAACTCTGGTGGGATCGGCAGGGCATCCCGGACTGGTTTCTGGTGACGAAGCTGCCGCTGCTGGATACTCGCCGTCGTGTTCAAGGCGTGATGGGAGTGCTGCGTCGGCCTGATGAATCCGAGCGCCAGTTGCCTGTCTTCCAAACCGTGGCGCAGGCCGTGGAGATGATTCGCCGTGACTTCGCCAAGCCATTGAAGATCGAAGAGGTAGCACGTGCTTGTGGGCAGTCGTTGCGCCAGCTCCAGCGGAGATTCCAGAGCGCGTTTGGCATCACCCCGCAGGAGTTTTTGCTGAAGACGAGAGTGCTCGCAGCGACTCGGATGCTGGAAGAGACAGCACTTTCAGTGAGCGAAATCGCGGGACGTTGCGGCTTTGTGGATGCGAGCAGCTTCACCCAGCATTTCAGGCGCAGGCTCGGGCAGTCACCAGCGGCGTATCGGAAGAGGATGGGGGCGGGTCAAGAGGTCAAATGAGTCAAGGAAGGTCAAGATGAGCGCCGATGTGCAACCTTGACCTACCTTGACGAAGTTTTGACGATTCCTTGACCTCTCCCAAGGAAGGAATCCCACCCGCCGCGCGTATGCTCCGCCCTTCCAAATCCTATGCGCAAGCATCTCCTCCTCACCACCCTCGCGGCCCTCGCTTTCTCAGCGCAGGCCGAAATCAAACTCCCCGCCATCATCGGCGACAACATGGTGCTCCAGCAGAAGCTGGCGAACCCCATCTGGGGCTGGGATACCCCCGGCACTGAAGTGTCCGTGACCTTCTCCGGTCAGACGAAATCCGCCAAAGCTGGGGCTGATGGCAAATGGACCGTCAAACTCGATGCCCTGCCAGCCAATGCCAAGCCTGCGGCGATGACGATCAAAGGCAGCAGCAGCCGCGAGCTGAAAAACATTCTCGTCGGCGAAGTGTGGATCTGTTCCGGTCAGTCTAACATGCAGTGGAGCGTGAATGCATCTTGGGATGCTGATCTGGAGATCGCCACGGCGAAGTTCCCGAACATCCGCCTCATCTCCGTGCCGCAGGTCGGCACGCAGGAGCCTCAGCAAGACTTTCAAGGCGCGTGGGCGGAGTGCTCGCCACAGACTGTGGGTGGCTTCAGCGCTGTTGGTTATTTTTACGGACGCGTGCTGCATCAGATGCTGGATGTCCCCGTCGGCCTGATCAACAACGCCTGGGGCGGCAGCGCTGCTGAAGCTTGGGTGCGGCGCGATGTGCTGGAGAAGGATGACCGCTTCAAACTGCTGATGGCCAACACCAAGGCGAACGAAGCTCGTCTCGCCAGCCCGGAGGCCAAGAAACAGTATGAAGCCGCCCTCGCCGCCTGGAAAAAGCAGGCCGACGAAGCCAAGGCGGCAGGCAAGCCCTTCACTACGCGTGCTCCTGGCGCACCAGAGTCCTGGCTGCGCGGCAATGCCCGCCCTGGCAACATTTACAATGGCGTTTTGCTCCCCACCATTGGTTACGGCATCAAAGGTGCCATCTGGTATCAGGGCGAAAGCAACGCCAGCCGTGCCTATGAATACGCCAGCCTCTTCCCGCTCATGATCTCCCATTGGCGCAGCGAGTGGAAGCAGGGTGACTTTCCCTTCTACTGGGTGCAACTCGCCGACTTCATGGCGGAAAAACCTGAGCCAGGCGACAGCTCCTGGGCCGAACTGCGCGAGAGCCAGACAAAGACCCAAAGTGCCATCAAAAATGGTGGTCAGGCCGTCATCATCGACCTCGGTGAAGCCAATGACATTCATCCGAAAAACAAGCGCGACGTGGCCGAGCGTCTGGCCCGCTGGGCGCTGGTGAAGGATTACGGCATGAAGCTACCTTACCGCAGCCCTGAGTTCAAAAGCGCCGAATTTGCCAACGGCAAGGCCACCGTCACACTCGACACCTTTGGCTCAGCTCTCCGCACGGTGGATGTCAGCGAGGTCAAGGGCTTCGCCATCTGTGGTGAAGACAAGAAGTGGGTCTGGGCCACCGCCAAGATCACTGGCAACGACAAGCTCGAAGTCAGCGCCGCTGGAGTCGCCAAGCCCATCGCTGTCCGATATGCCTGGAGCGACAACCCAGTCTGCAATCTTTTCAGCAAAGACGGACTTCCAGTCACTCCTTTCCGCAGTGACGACTTCGAGATGACGACCAAGCCGAAGATGTAAGCGCATTTCTCCGCAAGGTTTTTAAACCGGCTCTGCCTGCATGGTGGGGCCGGTTTTTTGTTGGCTTGCCGCTCTTCCTCGGCTCGAATGCAGACATGGATGACCTCGCCGCGCGGATGCAGCACGATCTCGAAGAGATCGGGCGGACCTACATGCCCTTTGGTAAATTTGGCCCGCAGTTCTGCCCGCCGAATGGGGTGCCCATCTATGATCTGCCCGCCGAATATCTTGGCTGGTTTGCGAACAAGGCTGGCTTTCCCAAAGGCCGGCTCGGTGTGCTGCTGCAAATGGTGCATCAGATGAAGGCCGATGGTTCTGACATGGCGTTCGACATCTTCCGCCGCCGTCGCGGAGGCCGAACGCCCTTGCGCGAAGAGCGGCAAAGGCACTACGAAGTCGGCGATGGCGCGGGGAAATGAACGCTCGCACTTTGGCTGATCACGTCCATTCTCACCGATGTCATTTCAAGCCCTCGGCCTCGACGTCAATATCCTCCAGGCCATCAAAGAAGCCGGTTACACTGAACCCACGCCCATCCAGGCGGCCGCCATTCCGCCCATCATCGCCGGGCATGATCTCATCGGCATCGCCCAGACGGGCACTGGCAAAACCGCTGCCTTCACGCTTCCCATTCTGACTCGTCTGGCCACGGGTCCGAAGGTTCCCGGCACGAAGGTGCTGATCCTCGCCCCCACACGCGAACTCGTGGTGCAGATCGAGGAAAACGTGCTCGCTTATGCCAAACACCTGCCACTCACCATCGCCAAAGTTTTCGGAGGTGTTGGCGAGCGTCCGCAGATCAATGCGCTGCGCAGCGGCTGTGACATCGTCATCGCCACACCCGGACGTCTGATCGACCTCATGGGCCAGCGCCATGGCAACTTCAGCGGTCTCCAGCACCTCGTGCTCGATGAAGCGGACCGGATGCTCGACATGGGCTTCCTTCCCAGCATCAAGAAGATCGTTCATGCCATGCCGAAGAAGCGCCAGACGCTCATGTTCTCCGCCACGCTTTCGAAGGAGATCGAGGCGCTCACGCATGAATTCCAGCGCCAGCCAAAGACCGTGCAGATCGGTCGCCGCTCGAACCCGGCCGAGACCGTCACCCAGCTCGTCTATGAGGTGCCCGCTCATCTGAAGCTCACGCTGCTCAGCCATCTGCTCCAGGACTCCGCCATGGACATGGTGCTCGTCTTCACCCGCACGAAGCACGGCGCGGACAAAGTTGCCCGCAAGCTGGAGCAGACCGGCGTGAAGTGCGCCACGCTGCATGCGAACCGCTCGCAGAACCAGCGCCTCAAAGCACTCGCTGATTTCAAATCCGGTGCCGTGCGGGTGCTCGTCGCCACAGACATCGCCGCGCGTGGCATCGATGTGGACGGCATCTCCCATGTCGTGAACTACGACTTCCCCATGCACGCGGAGGACTACGTTCACCGCATTGGCCGCACCGGGCGTGCGCAGGCCATTGGCGATGCCATCAGCTTCATCTCGCCCGAGGATTTATCTTCGCTCAGAGCGCTGGAAAAATTCATTGGCCGCGGCCTCGTGCGCAAACGTGCGGAAGGCTTTAACTACGCTGCTTCCGCACCTCCTCGCAGCGAAGAGCCGCCACGTCAGCGTGATCCCCGCGCCTCCCAGTTTGGTCACATCGGACGTCCCCAGCCAGGACGTGGTGGACAACAGCGCGGCGGGCGCGGTCAGGGCAGTGGTGGGCGTGGCCAGGCTGGCGGTGGAGGCACTGCTGGAGGTCGTGAACGCGATGACTCACGCGGACAAGGACAGGCCAGGCCGCAGCGTCAGGCAGCCCAAGATCCGCGCCAGGCCCAGGCGGCTGACACAGCGAAAAAAAGTCTGTGGCGGCGCTTGTCCGGGCGCTGAGCGTCAGTTCATCAGAACGCGCACGCGGTAAAATGTGGGTAAGCTTGGGGCGGGTGATTCCACCCTCATTACGCGTACGGTTTCTGTGCCTTCGCTGATCGTGGCCGTACCGCTTGGCGGGGCGCCGTCGATGCTGGTGGCCAGCGGTGTCCAGGTGATGAAGTCGTGAGATCGCTCGACGATAAAGGTGACGCCACGTGCGGCACTGTTGCGTGTGAGCGTGAGCTCCACCGTGCCGCCAATCATTTGCAGGCTTAACGGGGCGATTTCGTCGCGGCCGAGGGCAAACTCGAGGAGGTTGGGCAGGCTGTTGCCGTTCGCATCGCCTTGTGGATCAGTGATCTCTGCATGGATGAGCTGCGTGGGCGTGAGGTTCGCAGCCAGCCAGTCATTGAAAGTTTCTCCTGGCTGATGAGCTTCGTTCACGATGTCACCCAGCGCAGTTTCGAGAGCAGTGCCTGCGAGCTGGACCAGAGCGCCGCCCTGACCTGTCACGGGCAGGCTTTGCAGCGCAGCGGGCGTGATGGCGGCAGGCGGGCGGCGGAGGCGGAAGTAGTCGGCATCGGCCACGAGATCGGGATTTCCGCCGGGGTTTACGGTGCGGTTGTGGTGGAAGGGATCCTGCGCGGAGGCGGAGGGCCAGTCGGTGTAGGTGGTGATGCCGACCTGAAGCGTGGCGGGCATGTCGTTGCGCGTGAAGCGGTTCTCGATGATCCACGGGCCGCCCTCATCATGACGGCGCAGCACGACGAAGACATTGCCGGAGCGCACGACCTGGAGCGTGACGAGATCCGTGTTCGCGGGGATGCCGCTTTGCGTGGCGTAGAGAGTGGAGACGCCGTTGATGGTGGTCTTCACTTCGTTGTACCAGGTGTTCGGCACGTTGCCCCACATGGCCGCGTCGGCGTAACCGTAGGAAAGGAAGATGTAGTTCTCCGAATTCGGCGTCCACGGGGTGGTGTAGCCGCTGGGTGGCCATGGCAGCACAACGCCGGGTCCGGGATCGGGGTCCGGCGCGGCATTCGCAAACCCACGCGGCGTGCGCACCATGATACCGCCGAGGCTGTAGCTGGAGGTGGGGCGTCCGGGCAGCCCACCACGTCGCGCGGCGTGCATGCGCATCGTCGCCACGAAGTCGCCGGTGACGTTTTTGAAGGCATACGCGCCGGTGTAAGGCTGGTACCAACTGCTGGCATACGGCATCAGGCGCATGTGGCCGCCGCGGCTGGTGTCAATGTCCCACACCTCGAGCTTGTCAGCACCAGTCCAGCCTTCGACGATGTAATTGCGCTGCCAGTCGGCGAGCGTGGCCGCGTCATCAAACTCATCGGAGAACGGCGCGAGGTCGTCATCCACCGGCGGCGAATAGGTGATGGCGGCGATGTTGGACGCATTGTTCGGCTCCGCGTCGCTCACGGCGGTGACACTCGCGGCGGGAAGCTGCGCGGAGACGACACCCGCCGCGTAACCGGCGATGCGCAGACGATACTGCGTGCCTTCCACGAGCGTCATGAGCAGGGCGTGCGTGCCGCTGTGCGTGAAATCATCCACCGTCAGGCCCGCGACGGGCTCGGAGAATGTCGCGTCAAACTCCGCAAAAGGCCGCGCGCCATTGGCCTGCTGTCCGAGCGCGAGCGTGATGCTCACAGTGGGGCCCACGGGCGGTGCGTAAAGCTGCGCCACCTCGCCCTGGCTCAAGGCGCGGCGGTAGATGCGGAGGTCGTCGAGCTGGCCGTTCCACGAGTTGCCGCCGAGCGTGGTATCGCCGATGCGCAGCAGACCGGGCGTTGTGCCACCGGGGCCGGTATTGAACTGACTGAAGAGCGTGCCGTCATCGTAATAGACCCGTGTGCGCCAAGTACCCGCGTCGTTGAAACTCGTCATCGTGAGCAGATGCCACTGGCCGTCGTTCAGAGCGGGCACGGTGGCGAGCTGGCCGCCAAACTGACCACCATTCGCGCCCTGCACATTCGTGACTGGATTCGTCGCCCAGAGACGCATCTGCGCGTAGCCGCTGACCTGCCCGTCATCCTTGCCGATGATCGTGCGATACCCGCCGACGAAGGTGCTGCGCACCCAGACACTGATGGTGAAAGGATCTCCCCGCGGGACAAAGTTGAGGTCGCCTTGGTTTGCGGGAAAGAAGCGGCTGATCGTCGCGCTGGCATCGGCCGGACCATAAGCGCCGCCAAAGCGCCCGCCGCCGATCCAGGACGATGCAGGGACGTTCGTGCTGTGGTTGTTGCCAGCGGGT
>CAYMHJ010000100.1:0-20030 GCA_964390165.1 uncultured Prosthecobacter sp.
GTCCCCCAGACTGTCGTATTCCACACTCCGATTCCCCGCCTTCTCCCCTGGCTTCTGTGATGTCTTGCGGCCTGGATCGACGAAGACACCGATCGTCACTGGCATCTCCTCCTTGTGGATCAGATTGTCCATCACCACCCCCGCACGCATCGGCCCGGCTGGATCGACGTGGCGGCTGCCATCCTGCCACAGCATCAGACATGCCTCGCTGCCAGGCTCATACTGTTGCGGAATGTACACCGTCACATCCCGCACCGTGTCCGGGAAGATCCGGCTCTGCTTCCAGATAAACTTTTCCAGCCTGCCCACAGGCACTCCCTTCTGCCTCTGACTGTCCGCCGTGTATTCATAATGCTCCACATGCACCATGCCACCCACGCGCGGCGCACCTCCCGCAGTGATCTGGTATTGGAAATCACTGAAGTTTGGCAGCGTCTTCACCAGCACCTGGAGTCCATCGTCACCGAGCACCGTCATCGCGCCTATCACCGTGCCGTCCGCCCGCTGCACCAGCGCCGGCTTCGGGTCCATGATCGCCCAGGCAGCCGTCGTACCCTCGATCTTCACGCCCGGCCTGCCTTTCAGCAGATTCTGCCTGCCGAAAAGACGCATCACTTCATCATGCAGTTCTGCCGTGCGGCCCGAGTCTGTCTCACGCAGAGCGTTCATCAGCGCCGTCGGCGTCAGCCCAGTCGCACCGCCGGGCTGTGGTGAGACCTGCCCCAGCCCATTTCCGACGAACAACACCGACAGTATGAAAAGAAAGCGCATCATGAGTGCGCTCACCAACGACGCCCATGCCGAAGACCTTCCACCGAATCACCGCCCAACCACCAACGCCAGAGGTGTTTTCATGAATAGGAGTGACTTGCCGCTGAATTAATAGCCTCATCAGAGTGTCCCATGACTGCATTTTCATGATGTTCATTCTATAGAAAGCCCAGCTTGCAACGTTTAACTGATGAACCTACCAATCCCCCCAAGCCATGAACTATCCCCCTCTACTCGCCGGTATCGGCCCGCTCGGCACACCTGAGCTGGTCATCATCGCCATCCTGGTGCTCATCCTTTTTGGCGCCAAAAAACTCCCCACCTTTGCCCGCAGCCTGGGAAAAAGCATGGGCGAGTTCCGCAAAGCCAAGGATGAATTTGAGCGTGAACTCCACTCCGCACAGGATGAGGTGGAGCGGCCCACCATCCCTCAGACGGTCGAAAAGCGCCAGCCCGTGGGATCATCCCAGGACGTTTGATTTATACCCTGTTCCCAGGATGAAATTCACGGGACCACTCAGGCGAGCCATGAGGCTCGCCTTTTTCGTGCTCGCAGCGCAAGCCTCAGCCCAGCCAGCCAAGGCTGAAAAGTTCGTCTTTTGTGGATACAACCTCAAGAACTGGCTCAAAATGGATCGCTTCGAGGATGGCCGAATCATCCCTGCGGTCACAAAACCTGAGGAGGAAAAGGCTCGTGTCATCGCCATGCTCAGAGACATCCACCCAGATGTGCTGGGAGTCTGTGAAGTCGGCTCCGCAGAGGATGTCGCCGATCTTCAGCGCCGCCTGAAGAAGGTTGGCATTGATCTGCCGCATGTCGAGCGGGCTCACGGCGGTGATCCCACCCGCAGCTTGGCTCTTCTTTCCCGCTTTCCCATCATCGCAAGGGATTCCCAGACAAATCTTAGTTACAAAATTGGCGACAAGATCCTTCCCTTTCAGCGGGGCATTCTGGATGCCACAGTCGAGTTTCACCCGCAGTTGCAGGTGAAATTTCTCGGCGTGCATTTGAAATCCATGCGCGATGTTCCCGAGGCGGATCAGGCCATGATGCGGCGGAATGAAGCCCATCTCCTGCGCAATCATATCAACAATGCCATCGCCCGGAACACCCAGGCGAGAATCCTCTGCTACGGAGACTTCAACGAGCATCGCAACGAGCCCGCCATCTCAGAAATCATCGGCAGCCGTGTCTCGGACGCCTATATGACAGACCTGGCCGTGAAGGATAAGAATGGCCAAGTCTGGACCCATTTCTGGGATGCTGCGGACACCTATTCGAGGCTCGATTATGTTTTTTGCAGCCGCGGGCTGCGCCCATTCATTGATCTAAGGCAATGCCGCATCCACCACGAGCGTGATTTCGACAAAGCCAGTGACCACCGGCCTGTCGTCATCACCATCAAAGACAGGCTCTGAATCGTTCACCTGGTGAAGATGCGGCTGCCTGCGGCTGACTTCTTGAATGAATGCTTCCGAGTCTTTGATTGCCAAAGAGGAGAGCCGCTGCTTCATCGCCATTCACCATGCCTCAAGCGACGCCCAAAGAGCAGCCCCACCCGCTCACCGATCTTCTCCTCACGGTCATTCTGCCCTCTTTGGTGCTGGAGTCGATGAGTAAGCCTGAACGACTCGGACCGGCCTGGGCACTGGTCGTGGCGCTCATCATGCCGATTGGGTTTGGCATCTACTGCTTCGTGAAGAAGCGCGGGCTGAATTTTTTCTCCATACTCGGCTTTGTGGCAGTGATCGTCACTGGCGGGCTCGGCCTGCTGAATCTCAGCTCGGGCTGGTTCGCCGCGAAGGAGGCGGCGTTTCCCGTCTTCCTTGGGCTGGCCTTTCCGCTGAGCTTCTACTGGAAAAAGCCTCTGGTGAATGAACTGCTTCTGAACCCGCAGGTGATCAATCATCCGGTGCTGAATGCTGCGCTCGATTCGGGTGAAAAGCAGTCGGCATTCCAAGCCCTGCTCCGCCGTGCTTCATGGGCACTCGCAGGCACGATGTTTCTCTCCGCCATTGCCAATGCCTGGATGATTCTCCTTTTCCTCGAAGGCAAGACTCCAGGCACTGAAGAATACATCAAGGCCATCGGACGGCAGAACTGGGTCGGCTTTCTCGTCATCGGCGTCCCCATGATGGCCGCACTGATGCTGCTGATGTTCTGGATGCTGGGACGAATTCAGAGGCTCACAGGCCTGGATCGTGCGGACCTGATGAGTCCCGGACAGACCGTCCGGCGTAACGTCGGTGAGTGAACCGTGCCAGTTGCCATGAAGCTTCTACATCTCTACATCTCACCCGAACACAACTTCTATGGGCACCACGGCCAGCCTCCGGGAGAGGCTCCGATGATCGAAATGGACACGGTGGAGTGCGTGACGGGAAAGGGCCTCGTCGGAGACCGATTCTTTGGCTACAAGGAAGACTACAAAGGCCAGGTGACCTTCTTCGCTCACGAGGTGTATGAACGGATGTGCGAGCAGTTTCAGATTGTCGGCCTGCCTCCCTCGATCTTCCGCCGGAATCTCATCACCAAGGAAGTGGATCTGAATTCACTCATCGGACAGGAGTTTGAGATTCAGGGGGTCCGCTTTCTGGGAACCCAGGAAAGCACCCCCTGTTATTGGATGAATCAAGCCTTCGCCGAAGGCGCTGAAGAAGCGCTCAAAGGCAATGGTGGGCTGCGCGCGAAGATCCTCAGCGACGGAGTACTGCGGAAAGGTTAGACCGCCTTTTGAAACTGGATCGCGGCGATCTTGTCCGCCATGTCATGGCTGGCGCAGAAGGCGAGCTCCGCAGCAGCGGCACGACTGATGCGGGCGCGGAAGGCGACAACCTCCCCCATGCTGTGTCCATCGACGAATGCCTCCACCGGGCGATGCGCGGGGGAGAGGTTGCGGATCTCGACGGTGCTGTCCGTGCTCATCAGCGCGCTGCGCCAGTGGGCGGGCTCCATCACGTTTGAGCCGACGAGCAACCACGCTGGAGTGTCAGCGAGCAGCGGACTAGCACCCATGCTGCGAGCGTAAGCCGTGGAACCGGCGGCGGTGGCGACGAGGATGCCATCGCTCACGAGCTTTGGGAGGCGCTGCACGCCGTTCACGCTGACTTCCAGCCACGAGCTTTGACTGGTGCTGCGCTCCAGCCAGGCATCGTTGAAACCATAAGCTGTCTGGATTTTTCCGTCAGCGCTCTCGAACTCGAGATAGAGCATTGGGAGCTGGCGCAGGATGACATCGTTCGGCGGGAAAGGGCAGCCGAAGACCTGCTCGGGGGCATTCATGAGGAAGCCGAGATGGCCTGCATTGATGCCAAAGAATGGCAGCCGCGTGCGCCAGTGCTCGCGGATGCTGCGTAGCATCGCACCATCACCACCGAGCACAGCGATAAAGCGTGCTTCATCCTGACTCACTCCATGACCGATCTCTTCCGCCCAGGCCCGCGCTTTGGGATTGGCCTTGTCAGCTTGCAGAAGAAAGGGAGCGTCATTCAGACTGCCATGCGCGAGCGTGCCGGGGATCGGCGCACGATAAAGGCCGTAGCGTTCAATGTAATCCCGCACGCGCGGGGCGACGAGGTCGTCGATGTCATCGCCGCGTCCGAGTCGATCTCGAATCTCCGTGCTTGAGCCGGGGGCATCAAGCGGGATGAGCTTCGAATGCGGCGGGAGATCGCTGGCATCAATGTCGTGTCCCGGACGCTGAAGCACGGCGAAGCGGGCGTTTTGCCAAAGCTCGACTCCTTTGGCCCAGCTCGTCTGGATGGGCGATACACCACGCGCACCACCCACGATGAGATCCGTGCCAACGACATGCCAAACCTCACCCATCGGGGCAAAGCGCTCCTGGAGTTCCCAGTTCCGCGTGAAGGTGGCCTGCTCAAGATCAAAGAGATCCACGACGACCTTTGGAATCCCGCCAAACGCGAGGTCGGCAAGCGCTGCGCGATAGATCGCCGGGATGATGCCGGTGACAGCTTTGTCGGGTCTCGGACCGCAGGGGATCACGTGGACCTCGTCAAATTCACGCGCCAGCACGTCAGCGATGGCACGGTGATGGAGTCCGGGCGGATTAAAACTGCCTCCGAAGATGGCGATACGCATGATGGCGGATTCTGGCGGAGACGAGCCGTTACGGCAAACAGAACCTGCGTAGTCTTCTACTTCAGGCACGGACATTTTTCTTCGGCGAGAGGACGTAGAGCAATGCTCCGATGGCGATGGTACCGAGGCCCGCTAGGGATTCATTCGGCTGGCGGATCATCTGGTAGGTCATCATCCAGACACTGATGCAGATGAAGACAAGCGGTGTGACGGGGTAGCCCCAGCAGCGCACAGGCCGCGGCAAATCCGGCTGGGTGCGGCGCAGTACGATGAGGCCGATGACCGTGAGAAAGGAGCAGAGCTGAATGCTGAACTGCACATAGGTCAGGACTTTCTCAAAAGTGGCCGTGAGGATGAGCACCATGACGATGGCAAGCTGGACCAGCAGAGCATTCTGCGGTACTCCGCGCGATGTACAGACGGCAAAGGGGGAGAGGATGCGAAAGTCCTGCCCGAGGGTCATCGTGACACGTGGGCCGACCCAGGTCATGGCACTGATGCTGGAGACGAGCCCCAGGCAGATCAGGCCGGACAGGATGCGCCCGCCAGTCTGACCGAAGATGTAGTTCGCCGCCACATGGCCGACATCGACCTGCCCGGCGAGTTCCTTCATCGGCGCGACGTGGAGGAAGACGGTGTTCAGCGCGATGTAGAGGAGGCTCACGAAAAAGGTTCCGATTCCGATGGCAAGCGGCACATTGCGCTGTGGGTTTCTAATCTCCCCGACAATGTAGGTGGCCGCATTCCAGCCAGCATAGGAATACATCACGAAGACGAGGCTGATGGCAAAGGGCGGGCTGGTGATGAGCTTCCAGTCGGTGTCCGCAGGCAGAAAACTGACAGGCTGGGGGCTGGCCACACACGCTCCGGCACCGATAAAAACGAGGATGAGCACCACCTTCAACCAAGTCGCCACATTTTGGAATCGTGCGCCGACGTGGACACCGGATGAATGAACCACCGTGACGAGCACCACCACCAAGAGCGAGACACTGACAGGCGAAATGAAGCTGGTGATGCCCGCGAAGTACTTTCCTAATGCCATCGCCGCGAGCGCGATGGGTGCAGCGAAGCCCACCGTGGCAGAGAGCCAGCCTGCGACGAAACCGATGCAGGGATGAAAGGTGCGCGAAAGGAAGTGATACTCGCCTCCTGAACGCGGCAAGGCCGCAGCCAGCTCGCCATAAGCCAGCGCGCCGCAGAAGGCGCACAGTCCCCCGACTGCCCAGAGAACCACGATGCTGAAGCCGGAGGGCAGATCACCGACCTGGAAGCCGAGGCTGGTGAAGATGCCCGTGCCCACCATGTTGGCGATGACGATGGCCGTGGCCGTGATGAGCGAAACTCCCTGGCTGCGAACAGGTGTGTTGGGCGTGGAGGGCTGCACTCAGGTGTCGGCTTTCTGACTGACCACGGGCGGCTTGCCTGCGGGCTTCTCATTTTTCATCACCGGTGGCGGTGCCTGCCCGTCGATGGTCGGCAGCACGCGTGCACCATCGGCGGGGAATGGAATGGGTGTGAGGCAGAGCACAGCCCCTTCCTTCGGGGATTTGGCGGCCTTGGCGGAGATCACGATGTACTTCTCCGTGCTGACCAGCGGCTCTACCGACATGCGGCGCAGGGTGTTCTGCGGCTGGTCGATGAGGATGATCTCATTCCCTGCCCTGACCGCCTGACGAGGGATGATATAAACATCCTCCAGTGTGTCTCCAGCGATCACTGCCTCAACAAATGCGCCGATGGTCAGTGGCGGTGCGCCATCTGCACGGCTGGCGTAAGGGTCGGTTACTTGAACCACGGCGGTGGCCTGGCGCGTCTGCTCATCGAGACTGCCCTCCACCCGCACGAGGCGTCCTTCCCATTTCACTGACTTTCCAGCCACAGTCGCCTTGAGCTCGACCTTCGGTGTTTCGTTGACCGGCTGATCTCGGAAAGGTTGTGGCAGCTTCAGATACTGGCTTTCGCGCTCCGGGAGCGGCAGGCGGATCTCGACATAATCGACAGCAAAGATACGCCCCAGGACCGTGCCCTGGGTGACGAACTGACCCACATCCACCGCCTGCTCCAGTACCTGTCCGGCATAGGGTGCGCGGATGATGGTGCGCTCCAGATCACGCTCGGCTTTCAGCACACGGGCTTTCGAGGCAGCCAAATTCGCTTCAGCCTGCGTCACCTGCGGCGCACGCGTGACGAGTGCGGAGGGTTCACCGCCCCTGCCCAGCGCTTTCCAGTTTTCCCGGGCCTGCTCCGCACGGGCCTTTTCCTCCACCAGGACCACTTCCGTCTGTGCGACTTCTGCTTTGGCGATGACGATGGCGGTCTCGTAATCGGTGGTGTCGAGCTTCAGCAGTATTTCATTTTTATTGAAGAAGCCGCCGGGACGAAAGGACAGGCTCATCTCGATGATCTTGCCGCTGACTTCTGGAAGCAATGTGCTGCGGGTACGCGGCTGCACGGTGCCCTGAGATGGCACCTGAAGCGCATGGCTGACGCGTTTTAATACAGTGCCTTCCACGCGCACCACCGATGGTGGGGCGGTCATGGTTTCCTGCTTTGGTGGATGGGAAAGCAGCCACCAAGTCGCATAGATACAGCCGCCGAGAATGATGACGGGCAGGGCGAAACGGAGAATGGAGCGAATCAGACGCATGAAGGGGGCTGCGTTACTTGAACGCTTTCAGTTCGTCCAGGATGCAGATTTTGTCGAATCAAACGCTGATTACAGCATCTGGCCTTCGAGCCCCTGGACTTCTTTTTTCACCAGGGCACCGACACGGTGCTTCGCCAGATAGACTTGAGCAGCGTTGATGCCGAGGGCCTCGCTGGTTTTCTTCACGCCCCAGCCCTTCATCACATAGCAGTCGAAGATCTGGAACTGACGTGGAGAGACCTTGGCTTTCACGCGCTCGATCGCGGCAGAGGTGATGTTGTCACGCCATTCCTTGTCCCAGATGCTTTCGAGGAGGTTGTCCTTCTCATTGCTGAGGCGGTCGATGGCGAGATTGCTCGTATCTTCGCTGTCAGCATTGCCCTGATCAGCGAGGGAGGGCTGACGCTTGCGGGCGCGGAAGACATCCAGCACACGCCAGCGCGTCATTTGGAGCAGCCAGGCTTTAAAAGAACCGGCGCGGGGGTCATACTGCCCTTTTTGCACCTGCCTGGCGATGGCGATGATGGTCTCCTGAATGACATCGAAAGCTTCCTCACGTGTGAGGCCCGCCTTGGTGGCCACGGAGTAGATGAGCCGCCAGTAGGTCTGATAGAACTCATTCCACGTCTTCTGGTCCTCCCAGTTGTTCAGACGTTCGATGAGGGACTTGCGGGTCTTCTCCCACAGGCCTTTCTCTTTTTTGATCTCTTCGGGTATTTCGGGTGGCACCTCCATTGACCTGATTGTCATCGCTTCGCGGCCTGTGTCAAACTTCGTGTCATCGCCTTCCAGCCCCGTGCTGAAAAAGTCTTTCTATCGCCGAAAAACTGATACGTCTGTGCTCGGAAACGCCGCTGATGTGAGGCAACAGCCTACTTGCGGTGGGCAAAGAAGATGCGTGCACTCTCAGCCACGCCGTAGGCGCTCTCCTCCTGAGTCAGGTCATCCGTGAGGATGCGCAGATCCGCAAGCGCCTTGTAGAGTGGCGCACGCTCCTGGATCAACCGCTCCAGCTTCACCCTCGGAGACTCCTCGCCCCGCAGCAGCGGACGGTCATTATTTGACGCTGTTCGGCGGACGAGTAACTCCGTGCTGGCCTCCAGCCAGGTGATGAAACCCAAGTGGCGTAGAAGAGGTCGGTTCACTGTCTGGGTGATGATCCCCCCCCCCGTGGCGATGACCGTGTGCCGCGCACCGAGCAACTCGCGCAGCACGGCACTCTCCCTCTGCCGAAAGCCGACCTCCCCTTCCTTGGCAAAAATATCCGGAATGGAGCAGCCCGCGCGGTCGATGATCATGTGATCAGTGTCCGCAAAGTGAAATCCCAGCAGCCGTGCCACCAGCCTGCCGACGGTGGACTTTCCGCTGCCCATGAGGCCGATGATGACGATGTTTTCCGCCCTTGGCAGCGGCACTTCACCGCCATCATCGACAAGAGTCAGGATGGAGGACACGAGCAGCGGATCATCGCGCAGGGCATCGAAGTAGCTCGGATACTTCGGCACCCAGCCCGTGGCGCGGAGCCGGGCATTCGAGACATGCTTGTGCGTCCATCCTCGCTTGCGACCGGGATCAGGGGCCTTCGTTTCCGGCACCGGAAGGCTAAAAAGGGCCGCCAGCTTTTCTAAACAGACACGCTGAGTCATCTGCGCGTCATCGACGACGTTGAAGATGCCCGCCTGCTTTTTCGTGACGAGGTGGACGAGCGCCGATGCGGCGTCGTCCGCGTGGATTTGATTCAGCAGGCGGCCATCGGGCGCTCTGTCGTTCGTCTCGATACCGCTTTTCCCTTCCAGTAGATTCTTCAGCACAAAGGAACGCCCAGGACCATAGATGCCCGCGAGTCGTGCCACCGTGCCGCCTTTGCTGAGAGCGATCTCTTCAGCCGCACGGAGCAGCCTGCCCGTGTCCTTCATGGGCTCGGCAGGGCTCGTCTCATCTACCTGGCCGCCGTCCGTCTGGGGATAGACGCTGGTGCTGCTGGTGTAGAGCGACCGGGCTTCTGGATAGGCTGAGATCAAATGGCTCAGGCCATCCACATAAACCGCCTGATACATCTCCGCGCCGCCTTTGCCGGAACTGGCGCAGTGGATGAAGGCATCCACCGGCCCGGTCTTTTCCCGCAGGGCCTGGACATCTGAAGACGAGGAGACATCACAAGCCAAAGCACGCCAGGGTTTCACCTCGCTGAGCCGATCCGCCGATGCGGGGGAATGAGTGACGCCGATGACCTCATGGCCGCCCGCGTGGAGAAGATCCGCCGCACGTTCGCCGACGAATCCACAACCGAGAATAAGAACCTTCATGAGTCGCGGCGGTGATTTTGATAGTAGTTCACCAGCCCATCCACGATGCCGCGCACATAATCCTCGATGGCGCTGGTGACGAGCTTTCCGCCGATGAGCGTGCGGCCGATGTAATGCCCGGCAAGCAGGCGGCGGTAAGTTTCCTCGTGGTTCATGACATAGGGCTCCAGATAGACGACCGGGCACTGGTAGATCCGGTTTGCCAGCAGGTTCCGTGCATAGACATACGGTTTGTCAGGCACCTTCCGGGCGTTCGGCGTGGTGTAGATGTAGGCCGGGAGTCCGGTGCGGCGGGCCATGCCGTCGGAAACCGCCCCGGCCAGTGGCAGTTCCTCCTCATGCACGCGGCCAAAGAGCCGCCGAAGCATCTCGAAGCGCACATCCTTCTGCATCAGTTCGGCGTTCGAGTAGCAGCCGTTCACCAGGATGTGCAGGTGGTTTTTTGCGGAGAACTGCGGCGCGTCGGCAGCCCCCCATGACTCCGCATTGAAGTGCAGACAGAGGACCAGGTCGGGCTTGATCTGTTCATTCACCCGCTGGCCGCGTGCATGAATCTCACTCACACGATAGAAGAGCTTTTCAGTCTGCCATTGCACGGTGAGCAGCTTCGCATCCCCCGTGATGTCCTGGTAGGTAGGTTTCGGATCAGGGAACCCAGCCTCCAGCAGCAATTGGCGGGCGTCTTTCTCCAGCTCGGCGGGACGCATCGTGGTAACGGGGTCGTTGTTATCTCGAACCAGACTCACCACGGCCCCCAGCTTCACCAACCGCTCTTTGAGGATTTTCGCCGTCAGCAACGACATATCACCCTCGCGGATGTCCTCCCCTGGCTTGAAACTGAGGAACCTCTCTTCCATCAACGCCCAGCTTCCACCGATGTGTCCTGGGTCCAGCGCGATGTGCAGATCACTCAGAAGCGGTCTCCCCCGCAGCGGTGGCAGGTCCGCCGCCCGCCGCCATGAGACGGGTGCTGGCGTGCCAGACTGTCCGGCCGCACGGAAGGGCACCTTGATCTTCCCGTCACCAGACTCGCCCGTCGGCACGAGCAGAGCTTCCTGCGTCACCTCAAAAGGCGGTGGCAGCGCATTCTCCTCGGCATAAATCTCAGACCAAGCTTTTTGAAACTCCTCCCGCGTCATGCTTCCCGCGAACAACTCTAGCTTCTTCCAATCTGGTGCCGTACCCAGCACGCTGAGCTTCCCGAGCTGAGTGGGTTCGATGCCTGTTCCGATGATCGCCGACGGTGCCGGTGCAGACACAGGAGCAGCAGGTGACTGCGCCTGGCCCGCCTCCGCGAGCAACATGCCCGCGAGACCGGTAAATAACTTTAAAAACCTCATTTCGTGAGACTAGCGGGCAATGTCAGAACTGGCAAGACAGACGGCCAAAAGACCTTTTTCACGCCACCGCAGCAGCCAGCCCAGCATGGGCGGCCACAACATCCGGCTGCCCGAAAAATGAGGTACCGCAGACAAAAAGATTCGCCCCATACCGCTTCGCGATGGGGGCGGTGTGCGTGTAAATGCCACCATCCACTTCGAGGTGGTATTTCAGTCCGTGGGTATCTCGATAATCACGCGCTGCAACCAGCTTGGGCATCGTCTCCTTCTCCATGAAAGACTGCCCTCCGAAACCGGGCACCACCGTCATCACCAGCAGGAGATCGATCATGTCCGCATACGGGATCACCGCATCAAAAGGCGTGCTCGGGTGCAGGGCGATGCCGCAATGCTTTCCGGCAGCACGGATGCGCTTCAGCGTCTCCGCCACGGAGCTGTCGTAGTTCGCCTCCACGTGGATGGTGATGTTGTCCGCGCCTGCTTTGAGGAAGCGCTCCAGGTAGTGATCCGCCCGGTGGATCATGAGATGCACATCCAGGAACATCCCCGTGCATTTCCGCACCGTCTGCACCATCTGCGGGCCAAAGGAGATGTTGTCCACAAAGGCCCCGTCCATCACATCCAGATGCAGCCATTGCACCCCAGCGTCCTCGGCTTTCTTGACCTCTGCGCCTACTTTGGACCAGTCAGAGGCCAGGAGGGAGGGAAGAATCAGCGGAGTCGTGTGGGCAAAAGAGGACATGCCTGCCGATGAAGCCCGCTCCCCTGCCCCGCGCAACCGGGAAGTTCAGTGCTGGCGTGGCAAGTGCCGAACGACATCGTCAGGATCGTCGCATATCTCGCCGAAGTTGGTTTCGGGCCGTGCCCAGCATCCGTGTCCGGCATTTCTCCGAAGGTTGAACCGGGACAACACTTCGAGGCGGGCACGGCGTTGGTAGGTTCAGTGAGATATAGGTCCGCTTATCTCGATCAAAAGCGAAGTGTGTGCTGTGAAGGAAACATGGCCGCAAGGGTGGAAACACGGGACGCGAGGACTTTGCAGCGCTGCTTCAACCAAGGAGAGATCGGGACCGAGACGCTGCCCTGATTTTCATTTTTCCAAATGGGTTGGCACAGGCAATGCCATGGGTTGGCTCGTGGGTTCATTTAGCTGCTGCTAAGGTGCCGCCTCGATCCTGATGTGACCCAGGGGGCTCGCGGTAAAGACACCGAGCCCGGCATGGAAATCCTCAAAGAAGACTCCCGATATCGGCACGGTCTTCGTCGCTCCTGGAGGGAGAAATGAGCCGCTGAAAGTTCCGAGTTTGGGCAGGATCGTCAGCACCAATTTGTGAGTCCCCGCCGGGCTGACCGCCACAGCTGAAGTGGTGGAAATTGTGGCCGTCTTGACGATTGGCGTCCCAAGTCCGCCAGCGCTTAAGGTGACCTGTGCTGCGCCATTACTGACATCGAGAGTGTCCAATATGCGTTTCTTCGTTGTTGGTGGTGTGTACTGCGATCCGATCACCGCCAGCGTCGTGGAGACCGCACCTCCTTGCAGCCAGTTCAAGGTGCCTTCGGGAGCGCCACTGACCTCATTATACTGGAGCAGCCCGCCGATCGTTTTTGTTCCCGTACCTATCTTGGCATAGAGCGGGATGGCACCGTCTTTGGAAATGTTGGAGGTCGAGGTAAAGGAAGTGTTGTCCGAAAGGCGGCCAATAACGGATACGACACCGTTCGGCGCGATCACCAAAGACGCGCTGCCGAACATGATTCCTTGGTTGTCTGGCGGTGCTGCCGGGAACAGCAGGGTGTAAGCTCCGCCAGGGACCGGATGTGCGGCATCAATCAGCGTGCGGTCACCGGAGAAAGTGGCGTTCAAGCCGGTGCTCACGATGGTGCCCGAGACATGGCCGTTAGACGGATCCATCGAGACCTGCAAGGTAATCTGAATTGGCGGCATGGAGCCGCGTGACAGCGTGAAGCTGGCGGTGCCATTGTTGCTCAGTTTGATGTTGGTGACCGAATGGCTGGCCGCTCCCAGCGACAACTTGAAGCTGAACCCACCCGTGCTGGTTGGCGTAAAGGTAAAGCTGCCATTCTCCGCGACCGCCGCCGGATTGCTGCCGGTCACCAACCCTCGGTAATCCGCAACAATGGCAGGGAACGGGTTTGGGATGAAGTTCGCCACCAAGGCCAGCCCCTCTGTCATTGTAAAGGTCAGCTTGGGGGCGCTGGACACGATGCCCGTCCAGCCATCAAAAACTTGGCCTTTGGCCGGAGTGGCTGTGATGGTGTAGATAGCGCCGATTTCCCGGTTGGAGGTGGGTTCAAATTTGGCCGTAACAGAACCCAAACCCACTCGAGAGACCGCCAGCGGAGCCATCGCCACCCGCGTCACCTTGCGGGACACCAGGGCCGACTCATTGCCGCTGGCATCTGCCGATTTGGCTTCGATGAGATTCATTCCAGGGATCAGCGCGAGATTCGCGAGCTGCCATGTCACGCTGTCGGCACCCGTCGGAATCGGCGTCGAGATCTCTGTGAAATCCCCTCCATTGATGCGGACCAGCACCTTGTCGCCGAGGTGGGTGTCCTTCACTATGCCGGTCAAGTTTACAGTGGTGGTGGTGGTGCGCAGATTGGCAGCGGGCGCTGTGAAGGCGACCACCGGCGGCGTGTAGTCCGCACTGCCGGACATCGTGGCGCTCATGAGGTCGAAGACTTCAGCGTTCTCTTCGGAACCAAAAGTTTGCTGTTTGCCAGTGACCTTCCCGGTGACGTACACCTCACTCCTCACCCCGCCTGAACCAGCAAAGCCAATGGAAGCTTCGAGTATCGCATCAAATGGCGCTGATCTGGTGTTTGGCGGTGTCGCCGGAACCAACGCCGGAAAATCTTGGAAGGCCATCGGGTACTCAGGTGACCGGCTGCTATTGATGGAGACCGTCAGGAGCTTGCTGGTCCAGGCATACTTGACCGTGCCCACGCTGATCTCGTTGCCCAATGCATCAAAGCCCATAAGATTGAAGACGGCGCTGGTTTTGCCTTTAGCATAAGTGGTGTCCTCACCAAGAGTGGCGAAGTGCAGGAAGCTGCCAAGCGATACAAGGACCTCCGTGGATTCGTCAACCTCTGTTAGGTCAATGCCCTCTGTCGAGCCTATGATCGTCGCCGAATTCGTGCCCTTGTTAACGACTTCGCGAAAGGTGGAAGGCAATCCTTCAAACACCTCCGTTGTCGCCTTGATGGATTCGGTATAGGACTCGGTGAAGGTAACCTTGGGAGTGAACGTGGCCGTGCGCGTCAGCATCTCTCCCGGAGGTGCCGTAGGCAACGGGGGCTTGGGCCTCGGTGGAACCTCAGGGTAAACCGTCGGCAGGGTCGCCACCCAGGCGAACTCTTTTCCGAATTCATCTTTGCCCGTCCCCCCGACCGTGTGGCCGTCGGCGGAGATGGCGGTCGCGTCTTTGAGCTTGCCTGGAATATTCAGATTCCAATAAGGTGCGAGTTCAGCGTGCAGAGAGCGCATGCCCACGCCCTGACGCCAGATCATGGCTTCATAGGCGATTGAAGCGAAGTTGACCGATGCCATGCCGACGATCATGCGGCCATCACCGCTGGCTGCACGGGCAAAGCTATAGCGGCTGCCCGTGCCGAAGGCCAACTGGCCTAGCGGCACCACGCCGGAGTCATTCCAAATGACCGCGTGAAAGCGTTGAGACTCGATTTTGTTGGATGAAAACTCCTTTTGCTCCTCGACCCAGTAGCCGACGATGGTTGAACCGTCCGCACTGACCGCTTGCGCCGTGCTGTTGCGGTTGGTGACGCGGCTGGTGAATGTTGGTGTCATGTCCGCCAGCCCCACCATGCCGGTTGCCTCGGTCCACCGGAAGCCTTGAGCTCGGCTTGTGCTGGAGGGACCATCCAAATACGTCGAGTTGCTGTAGCCGACCACGATGGCACCATCCGCCGAAATCCCCCTGGATTCGCCCGAGACTCCACCGCCTGGCAGGTCACCCAGTTCCTGATATCCACTGCCAGCTGTCCAGCGCACTGGCGATAGAAAAGTGCTGCTGCTGGTGGCCGTCTTGTAAGTGCCCATGCCTGCGGCTACAGCGCCATCCGCAGAAACCGCACTGAAGTAGCTGTTGAAAGGATCGTTGGCCACTTCTCGCGTGATGTCACCAGCGCCCAGAGGTGGAGTCGCACCGTTCCAAAGGGTCGCTTCGGCACTAGAACTCGCTGAAGCCGCCGAAGCGGCCGAGGACGCCGATCCCACCATGATCTGGCCATCGGCCGACACCGCTCTGGCCTCGGAGAAGAGGGTGCCACCGGGTAGATCAGTGAGCAGCGCGAATCCGCCAAGCTCGCTCCAGCGGAATGCCTGTGGCACAGTGGAGGGGGGTAGGACCACTTGGCCCACCACCACCGAGCCGTCCCAAGAAATGCCATGAATCTTCACATTCGAGGAGCCGGCAGGAAGCGCAGCGGTCAGGTTGAGGACCTTCAGAGTCGGCTGGGGTGCCACGACCGCCGCCGGAGCTGAGGTTTCATGTCCTTCAGCGTCTCTGGCCACCGCTGTGATCGTGTAATCTCCCGCTGATAACCAAGGCAGCCGCCCGGTGCTGGCCCACGTGCCTGCGCCCGAATCAAAACTGGTTGGTAGCACCACTTCCGTGCTGCTCCATCCGGCCACCCCATTCCAGAATTTCCCGTCACTGCCCCTCACCACCTTCAATCCAACGCTGACCACTCCCACGTTGTCAACCGCAGTGCCGGTGATGACGCCCAAGCTTCGGGCACTCAAAGTCGAACCTGGAGACGGCGTGGACACCACCACGACCGGCGGCGTGACATCTTGAGCGCGCAGTTCTCCGTTTATCGCCAGAGCGAATCCGACCAATGCAATCTGAGTCTGTTGTCTAAAAAAGCGTCGGGCAGTCATAAGCGGGAAGTAAAAGGCAAGGCGCGGTGTCTTGCATATACATTCCCCGCCGCAGTACAGTTGTTACAGTCATTTTTTAAAGTCAGTGGCCGCGGGGCTGATGGCCCCTCCACTGCCAACCCTGATATAAAGGGTCTGACCCGAGTCTGACCCGAATAACACGCCAGAGGCTGAAGGCGGACCAGCCAGGGCATGGCTCCATTTTACCGACCTTCAAGATACTCTGTAACGCTGCCGCCTTGATCCGGTATTCCCCACTAAAAGCATTACTTCTTCCCATGAAACCCCGCATCCACCCTCTCAAGATGATCGTCACGACTCTGCTCCTCAGCCTCGCAGGCCTTCAGGCCGAAGACTTGGCCAACTTTACCGTGAGGACCGTCACCGACCCGCTGCTCGTGGTCAACACGTCCGAGGTGCTCCTCCCCGCCGCCTCAGACAAACTTCTGGGCGCCCGACGTGACGACAGCAGCCAGCCGCCGATGTACAAAAAGGCTCTTGGCAAATTTAACGTGCTTGTCGTTCATTCCTTTGGAACGCAAAGACCAGGCTCGCTGGATTTCTCCAAGATCACCACCCAATCCAAGGGCAAGCTCAGTCTCGCCGTGCGCAACCACCCTCATGGAGACTTCATCCTCGTGTTAAAAAAAGGCGCGGAAGTCGTGGAGGAAAAACTGATGGCCAGCGGCAACTGGAAGACCTTTGTCATTCTTTACGATCACCAGCCAGTCATCGCGGAAGTGAAGGCAAACAACTGGCAGTGGGAGCACGGCTTTTTCGACTACTCCTTCAGCAAGAACTGACGCCCATCAGCCACGCACCTTCCCCTCTGGACCGACCTTCATGACCGACCACACACCGCCCGCAGCCATCATGGACGGCCCCATCTTCTGCTCTTGTCCCGACTCTCACTTTATAGCTCGTACGATTTCCTCCTTATCTTGGCTCAATGCACCCGTTTCTCGCGGGAAACTCAGGGCTGACGTATGCTGAAATGCCGATGCATCCATCATGTGAACTTTAGCGACGGCGACGTCCCAGGCTCACCATGCCGGCAAGCACTAGGAGCAGTGCTCCGGCTGGCTCGGGCACGGCGGCGAACTGGCTGTTCATGACGGCATCCGCGATGAGTGCGCCCGCAGCAGCACCGTCGTCGGCGGCTTTCTGGAAATTGATGCCGCCATAGACGACGCTGTCCGTCGCTTGATCTGCGGCTTCATTCAGGCTGTTGAAGTTGAAAGTGAAGTCGGCTAGGCCGTCTCCATCAGTATCGCTTCCCAGGGTAAAAGTGTAAGTCGCCGGGTTGACGAAGTCATCCAGAATTCCTCTGGCCGCCGTGGCCAGGATGGCCTGCTCGGCGAAGTAGGAGGGCATATCAGGCGAGTTCAGCAGCGGAGTCCACGCGCCATCAGGGGCGGTGTCCACATTGCCATCAGCGCCGCCATTGGTGATGGCTGTGACTGGGCTCCAAAAGTCCGTCTCATACTTTGTGTCCATGAGGACGATGCTGGCATCTGCGAGTGTGACATTTAGCGCAGCAAAAAGGCGGGCACTCTCCTCAAGCGTGAGCGACTGAGAACTCACAATGCCCGCCGCTACCAGATTCCAAAGACCCACGTTTGTCGTCGTGCCTGTGGCACCTTCCCAGAAAAGGGCGGTTTCGGTCTGCTCGGTGGTGCGCACGTTGCCGGGGTTGGCACTGGAACCGAGCATTTTCACGGCATTGTAGTCTGCTGTGTAGGCGGAAGTGGCCATGTAGTCTGTGTTCGACATGCCGAGCGTGCCGTTGTAGGGTGTTGTCCCTGAAATGGCGAAAGTGTTCACGCTGCCCCAGCCGGGGATGGCGGCATCATTCGCTGAGGTCGGCGCCCAGTAACCTGCGCTGCCAACAGGATTGTAGATGCCGGAATTGTTAGCATCGCTGGCACCATCGGTGGCGCGCCAGTTCAGGATGTCCTGCGCCACGAGCGTGCCGAAGCTGATGCCATCCAGCCGGGCCTGATCATCTGGGAGAGCGGTGAGCTGGTTCGAGTAGAGGGTGGAAAAGGTGCCCGACATGCTGCCGTAGAGGTCGGCCAGCACGGTGTAGGCCGCTGCAGAGACCGCCGCCTCCATGTAGGCACCGCTCATGGGTGTACCACTGGGGCCGGTGTAGCTGCCCTGCGTGTAGAGGTTGTAGTTGCCCGCGATGCCCTGGACGGCGTTGTAGATCGCCGTGTTCATCATCGCCATGCTGCGTGAGACTTCCGGGGAGAGCTGGTCGGAATCACGTGCGGCAGCCAAGGCGTATTCATTCCAGTCGCTGATCATGTCTGCCCGTGAATCGCCCTCTCCACCGGCCAGGAGGAGCACTCCTGCGGCGAGGGAACGAAGCGGCAAAGGACGGAAGAGCGGCATGGTTGGGGCAAAATTTCGCCCAACTGGCCTAAATCATCAAGTTTTATTATAAATTCTATAATAAACCAACTTCCCGCCCCACCTCGAGTGCCGCCCTTCTGTAGGCACCGCCTTCCCCCAGCATCGCCACCACTTCAGCGAGCTCTTTTTCCAGCCGTGTCCGCCTTTCATGATCCGTCAGCAGGCTCACCATTTCGGCCCCGAGTGTGTCACTTGACAGCTCCGTTTGGACGAGTTCACGCACTACATCCCGCTTCGCCAGGATGTTCACGATCCCGATCTTCTCGATCTTCACCACCAGCTTCGCCGCCACATAAGTCAAGGCGTTGACCTGATAGACCAGGGCGTACGGCAGGCCAAAGCAGGCCGCCTCCAGCGTGGCGGTGCCGCTGGCCACCGCGCCCGTCTGGCAGCGCTGCATCAGATCATAGACCGTGCCCACCTCGATCCAGCGCTTGGCATCCGGCAAACCGGCTTCGTCGGCCATCTCACGCATGGTCTGCGCGAGTTGTTCATTGGCTGCTGAGACGGCAAAGCGCGCCGTCGGCACCTGGAGCCGGATTGCCAGCGAGGCCTGAAGCATGATGGGGAAGAGACGCTTCACCTCATTGAGCCGGCTGCCGGGGAACCAGCCCACGAGACCCGTCTCCCGCTTCCAGTCCCGATGCAGTGACTTCACGCGATCTACCATCGGGTGACCGCCAAACACCGTCGGCAGGCCGCTCATCTCATACAGTTCCTTTTCGAAAGGGAAGATGCAGATCATGAGGTCCAGCACCTTCGCCATGGTCTTCACCCGCCCCTTCTTCCAGGCCCAGACCTGCGGGCTGATGTAATAGATCAGCTTCCCTGCGTAGCCCCCCGTTCGCAGCGCCTTCGCCAGACGCAGATTGAAGCCTGGGTAGTCCACCAGCACAACCGCCTCCGGTCGCTCGCGCAAAATCTGCTCCACGGAGGCCGTCATCTTGCCTTTAAAGTAAGAGTACATCTTCAGCACCTCCCAAAGACCGACCACGCCGGCTTTCTCCACCCAGTCCTCGATGCCCTGCCCTGCGGCATCCCGCATCTGGTGGCCACCGAGTCCGGTAAATTTCACCTCCGGCCACATCGCCAGCAGCTCGCGGATCACCCCAGCGGCATGGGTGTCTCCGCTGATTTCACCGGCAATGATGTGGAGGTGCATGGGGGGAAGTTGGCAGTGGTTTGCGGTGGTTGTCGTTAGTTGGCGGTGGTTGGCTCGAAGCCATTGCAAATAAATGCAAACCACAGCCAACTATCGCAAACGGTGTCTCATCATCCCGCCAGCGCGGCGTTTTTCTCGATCTGATCCGTGATCTCCAGCGCGATGCGCACCGCCTCGGCACCTTCCTGACCGGTGACGACCGGGCGTTTGCCCATCCGCGCGCATTCTACAAAGGCGGCGATCTCCAGCTTCAGCGGCTCGTCCTTCTCCACCTCCACCGCCTCCCGGATGATCTGCATCCCGTCCTTCCGGTAGATCCACCCGCTCTGCTCCTGGTAGTCCAGGCTCAGG
>CAYMHJ010000101.1:0-13866 GCA_964390165.1 uncultured Prosthecobacter sp.
GCACGAGGATGTTGAATTTGGTGGCGATCCTGACCGCCGCCTCAGCCCTCTCTGTCTTGCCTGCGCCGAGGTTTTGGCCCACGAGGGTCGCGCCCGCGTTCGCCAAACCCCACGCGGGCATCAAGGCAAACATCACCAGACGAATCGCGATGGTGTAGCCCGCCAGCGCTGTGCTGCCGAACATGGCGAGGATCTTGAACAGGCCCACCCAGCTCGTCGTACTGATGAGAAGCTGCGCGATGCCGCTGCCCGACTTGCTCAGCACCGCGCCGATGATCTCGCGCTCCGGTTTGAAATGGCACCAGCGGACCTTCACGCGGCTGTGATGGCCCGCGAGATGCCAGAGCTGATACAGAACGCCAACACCACGCCCGATGTTCGTCGCCACCGCCGCGCCGGTGACTCCCAGCTCGGGAAAAATCCACCAACCAAAGATGAAACACGGCCCCAGCACGATGTTCAGCGCGTTCGCGAGCCAGAGCGTGCGCATGGCGATCACCGCGTCTCCTGCGCCGCGAAAGATGGCGTTGATGAGGAAGATCATGAACACCGTGACATTGCCACCTAGCATCACGCGCGTGAAATCGGTGCCCAGCGCCACGATCTCCTCCCCTGCCCCCATAAACCACAAAATGTCCGGCGCAAAGATGCCCAGCACAATGCCGATACCCGCCGAGACGAGCACACCGAGCAGCACGATCTGCCCGGCGGCCTGCGCCGCGAGTTCCGGCTCCTTTTCACCAATACGCCGCGATACAATCGCCGTGGCGGCAATCGAGATGCCGATCGCTACTGCATAGATCAGCGTCATGATCGACTCCGTGATGCCGACCACGGCCACCGCCTCCTTGCCAAGCCGCGAGACCCAAAAAACGTCCGCCACGGCAAACAGCGACTCCATGATCATCTCCAGCACCATCGGCACCGCGAGCAGGATGACCGCACGGTTCAGCGGCAGCGAGGTGTAATCATGTTCCTCCCCACGCAGCGACTGCCTTACGCTGCGCCAGATCGAAACCGGCTGGGAAGCCTCTTCACTCATTCACGGCAGCCTTCCTTCATCCACGTCGATGTAATGCGCGATGGTTTGAATGTCATCGCGATCACCGAGGCCGCCGTCGGCCTTCCGTTTCGCCAAAATAGCCGTGATGTGGTCATTCCAGCCGAGTGTTTTGACATAATGATTCCAGATCAGCTTGTCGGTGTTATTCAGCGGCCGACTGCGCTTCTGGCACCATTGCAGGATGTCATCATCGGTGCCGCCTTCCAGCACGCGTGACTTCAAATCGTCGTAGTTGATATGGAGAAACTCCACCAGCGCTCCGTCGCTGCCTTTGCCAAGATTGGCGTGAAGATCTTCCCACAACTTGCCAGCGGCATGCAGCCGGATCTTCCCCACCATGCGCGGGAAGTATTTCAAACCGGCGGTTTCATCGAGAGGGCTGCAAGGAAGCGTGGCGGGATCAGGTTTGGCGGACATGCGGCGCATTTGATCGCGGCCCGTTCGATTGGCAATCGAATCTACGGTTTCAAGCCGCTTTGCAGACGCCAACCGGACGCGCCGGGACTGGCATACGCTCCGCGAATTCGCCGCTCACCTTTGTTTGCTCCGCTGAAATCCAGATCGAACGCTGTCTCGGTGGTGAAGGCGGTTAAATCCAACGAAGCACCTTCACACCTTCCCGCCTTTGGACGCAAATCGAGAGCGCCCAGTGCCAATTGAGGATTCACTAGATGCAACTCGGCATCAGCGACTGTTCCGGTGAGGTTTTCCGCCACGGATGAAAGTGAGCGATGCAAGCGCAGCGGCTCTGCGGCAAACACGACATTGCCGATGATCGCATGACCCTGTGCAGGCGTGCCGGGGATGCGGATGCCGCAAACAGCGGAACAGATGGTGTTGTTGTAAACATGCACGAGCTTCAGGGTCAGATCGTGATTTTGCAGCGTGATGGCGGCATGAGTGGGGCAGTCGGCGAAGACATTGTCGTGGATGGAGACGCGCCCGGAGGCTTGCAGCAGCGATTCGCGCGGGTTGTGCCAGAAAAAGTTGCCGTAGATCTCGTAGAGGTCGTCGGAGCCGGGGCCGCTGTCGGGGAAACCGCCGACGAGCAAGTTGGCGCGGTCGCCATCGGGGCTGGGCGCGTCGTTTTTGATGAAGACATTGTGCCGGATGATGGTGCGGCTGGTTGTGGTCGGCATGTCCGGCAGTTCCGGGCGCGGCTTCTGAAATTTGATCTCCATGCAGTAGCCGATTGGGTCTTGGACGAGGTTGTGCTCGATGACACCGCGAATGAACGGGTCCGCGCCGTTCGAGTTGCCGAGATAGAGGCCGGTGCCGCAGTTGCGGATGATGTTTCGCCGGATGGTCCAGTCCCAGGTGGGCGTCTTCGTGGAGATGCCGACGGCCTGCTGCGAGGTGTTCCAGTCGCTGATGATGCAATCCTCGATGAGGATGTGATGCACCGAATTTTTCAGCCCGCCCTTCGCGCTGATGCCAAACAGGCCGGAGATGCCCTGCGGACCGCCGCCCAGGATCGAGAGCTTCTTCAAAGCCACATGGGTGCACTGTTTTAGCTCGACACAATTCGCCACCGCCGTCTGGCGAATCTCCGCCACGCCTTCATCCGGTCCTTGGATCGTGATCCATGCCTCGGACGTGCCGTGGCAATCGCTGATCGGCAATCCGCGCTCATACACACCAGCGGCGAGCGCGAGCGTGTCCCCAGACTCCAGCGTGGTCAGCAGGCGGCGGTAATTCTCGGGCGTGGCCCGTTTGAGCGTGGCAGCATTCACCACAAAGGTGAGCAAGAGTTGGAACAGGATAAAGCGCATGAACTTGAGCGGGATGTAAAACGAACTTCCCAGTTCGTTCCCATGTTTAGCAAGCCTATCCAGAGAACGAACTGGGAGGTTCGTTCTACGACTCGTAGCTCGCTCGGTCTCGCATGTGAAAACGCATCACCGTTTTTTTGCGCTTGCGTATTTAAGCCACAGCTTAAATATAGCCTCATGCACAGTCTGGAAGCCATCGCTGATCCCACACGCCGCCGCATCGTCGAGATGCTGGCCGCGCGTGATCTCACAGTGGGCGAGATCGTCGAGGAATTCGATATGAGCACACCGGCCATCTCGCAGCATCTGAAGGTGCTGCGCGAGGCCGGGCTGGTGAACTCACGCGTCGTGGGCCAGTCGCGCATTCAGTCGCTAAACCCCGAAGGCTTGCAGCAGATCCAGAGCTGGCTCGTCTCCACGATGAACTTCTGGAACCAGCGCCTCGACGCGCTCGAAGCCGCGCTGCGTGCCGACACTGACTCTCAATCCACCCCGAAGAAAAAGACATGAAACACAACGACCACGGAACTCTCCTCAACGCCGCCGAAGTCCGCTTCATCCGCCTCCTGCCCGGTCCCATCGAGCGCGTGTGGGCCTTCATCACCGATCCCGCGAAGCGCCAGCTCTGGCTCGCAGGCGGCACCAACGCCACGCAGCCTGGCGACAAGTTCCAGCTCGAGTTTGAAAATCGCCGCCACGAGACACCGGGCGAGACCGTGCCGGAAAAATTCAAGGAGCACGCCTGCAACATCGGCTCTGAGGCGACTATCACCCGTCATGAACGACCCCATGTCCATGCGTTCATCTGGGGCGAAGGCGAGGTGATTTTCGAACTCACACCGCAGGACGAGCAGGTAAAGCTGGTGCTCACGCATCGCAAGCTGCCGAACAACAAAGAGCTGCTCAGCGTCTCCGGCGGCTGGCACATTCATCTCACAGTGCTCGTCTCCAAGCTCACCGGCACCCCTCAGCCACCGTTTTGGAGCACCTTGGAGAAGCTCGAAACCGACTACAGCGCCGCCTTTGATCTCAGCGGCATCAATCCCGACCTCGGCTTTTGCTCCGCGCTCTTCATCGAAGCCCCCGCCGCGAAAGTTTATGAGGCGCTCACCACCTCCGAAGGCCTGAAAGGCTGGTGGACGGAGACCTGCGAGATCGGCACCACCGAGGGCGGCCATTCCACCTTCCGCTTTGATGATTCCTGGAAGACGATGCGGATCGAAAAACTCGCGCCAGCCTCCGAAGTGCGCTGGCACTGCGTGGAGTCCTCCATCGACCTCGAAGACGGCAGCACGTCCAGCGAGTGGATCGGCACCGAGTTCCTTTTCCAGCTCAAGCCACTCTCTGATCAAACCACCGCGCTGCGCTTTCAACACGTCGGCCTGCTTCCCGCGCTGGAATGCTACAGCGACTGTTTTCGCGGCTGGACCCGCTTCCTCAGCAGCTTGAAGCAGTATGTCGAAACCGGTACCGGCGCGCCCTACTGATCCAGCATCGCCGATGAATCCCTCGCCCACGCGGGAGACCTGACAGCAAACCGACAGATCCGAATGAACAACCAGCTCATCACCGCCGCCGCCGATGCCACGCTCCATACCGGAAAGCCCTTCCCGCAGATCGTCGGGATGCTCATCGAGGCAGGTGTCGAGCTGTATCACGTCAATTACCTCGCCCTGCGGAAGACCATCTACAGTGGTGAAGGTGCCGTCGTGAGCCTGCCAATTCCCATCGAAGGACTTTCCCAAGTCGCCGCCGACTTCGATGCTGCCGCGCTCCGCGCCAACATCCTCGACAGCCAGCAAAACGGCCAAACGTGGCGCGGCTTCACCGTCCGTGCGATGAACGGTGGTGTGCAAGGCTACTTCGCCTTTCTACGCGGCAAATGCGTCACCTACTTCGGCCGCCAGGGCGATCAACACACTGAGTGGTTTCCGGGATCGAATCAGTGAGGCTTGACCCATAGAATGTTGTCATGTGTCTTCCAATGACCGGAAAGCCATCAGGCTTCTAGCTCCGCGCGCAGCACATCCATCATGCGCTTCATGCGTTCGTCCGCCACGGCTTTGCCTTTGAGCGCCTTTGTTTTTGCTGTGGGCTGATCGTTGACGATGGCAAGCACGGCGGGTGTGAGTCCTTTTTCCGCCTCGTCAAAGTCGTGGTCGAAGAGCCATTCGCTGAGGCCGATATCCTTCCACATGAATCCCTTGCTGGTTTGTTCCTTGTAGCGGCAGACGATGGCCGGGATGCCGTGGCCAATGCACATGATGGGGCTGTGCTGCTCATTGCCAAACAATCCTGCGCTGCGGTTGTACACGCTTTGCGCAAAGTCCGTGAGCCAGTAAGTCTCACGCCAGACAACCTTGCCTTTCACATCTTCAGGCAGCTTGTCATAGATCATCTCTTTGTTCAGCTTCATCTGGCTGGCGTCCTCTGGGCAAAGCAGCACCTTCATCGGTGACTGCCGCACCACGGCGATCACCGCATTGCGCAACGGCCCGATGTCGTGCTCCTTCATCTCTTCATTCCGCGCATGCTTCACCGGATCCAGCTTGTAGCCCTTCTTGATTTCCCAGTAGGGCGAATTGCGCAGCTTCGGGATGCAGCAGACGAACTTTCCATCCTCCAGTCCGACCTCCTTCAGCCACGCGGAGGCAGCTTCTTCATTGACTAGGTCACAGGCAAAGGTCGCGTCGGGGCCGAACTCCATGATCGGACAGATCGCGCCCTTTTCTTTCGCAAGGGCCAGCGATACGGAATCGCGGAAAAACGCAAACTTCGCCCCGCTAATCACTTTCACACCTTCCTCAGAGTGGCTCCAAGTCACGCCGCCGATACCGTAGGGCTTGCCGGTCTTTTCTGCCCATTCGAGGATGGATTTCTGCCCCACGATGCCCGGTCCCGAGCCATGCAGCAAAAAGTCGTGCGTCTTGAATGCCTCCTCCTTGGACGCAGCATCCTTCGCCAGAATCTTGAGCTGCGGAAAACGCTTCTCCAGCATCTCCGCCACACCATTCTCCACGCTGCTGGGCCAAAGGGTGACCTCGTATTCTGGCAGATGTTTTTCAAGTAAAGCCAGCATTCCCGGCGTATGCGCGATGTCGCCAATGTTCACGGTCTGCCAAGATGAACGCAGCAGGATGCGCTTCTTCCGCGCATCTTGTGCGATGGTCAACGAGGGCAGGGCGGCAGCGGCGGTCTGGAGGAAATGGCGGCGGTTCATGAGTTGCAAAAAGGCTAGGCGGTTGAACCTCCACTTTGGACATGAACCGGTCTTAATGTCCATGGCGCATCCATCACACCCATCAAAATCCTCGTCCAAAACCCACTTTCGACGACATGGGGCAAAGGAATGTTATTTTGCGTTTATAAACTCAATGATCCGCGCGATCTGCTCCCGGTGGATGCTCATGTGCGTCGCGGAGATCGCCTGCCAGCCAAACGCATCCAGCGGGCCGAACCATGGGTGCGCATACCGAACGGACGTCTTCAAATCCGGCACTGCGGCCACCACGGTGAGCAGTTGGTCACACGACTCCTCAAAAGCGCTCTCCACCGCCGCTGTCACCGTGGGATCTGGCTTTACATCCGCCGTGCTGGCTTTCTTTTGCGGCACCTTGCCATGCGCCAGCGACGTGATGACCATGGCAAAGACCGAGTTCGTGATGCGCAGATGATCCAGCGTCATCCACACCGACCAAAACCGGCTGCTGTCCTCCAATCCACGCAATCGCGGGGTCAGCACGCGCTCGCCGCGCTGCTCTGACGGGCATGAGTTCACCAGATCACGGATCAGCACGCGTTCCTGCTCAAACATCGCCGTGAATGACTCGCGACTGCCGAGCAGCCGTTTCAGCGCAAACAGCCGTCCTCCGATGAAAAGCTCGATGGCTGGCAATCCCGCGCCGGGTGGGGCCAATAGGGGTTCGGTGGTGTGACTCATGCGACGCCAATCTTCCTAAATGCTTGCTTTTTGCAAGTGACAATGCTTTTGAAATGCAAGCAACATGCCTGCATGTTCACCCATGCCAAAAACCACAAAGCCCAAAGCCGTCGCCACACCCGCGCGCCGTTCCCCTTGTCCCGTGGCCTGCGCGCTCGATCTTTTTGGCGACAAATGGACGCTTCTCGTCATCCGCGACCTCGTGCTGGGCCGCAACCGCTTCAAAGACTTCATAGGCTCCCCCGAAGGCATCCCCACCAACATCCTCAGCGACCGTCTGGAGCGCCTGCTCGAAGGCGGCGTCATCCGCCACATCCCCGCCGCCGACGGCAGCAAACGCCTCGCCTACGAACTTACCGACAAAGGTCTCGCTCTCCGTCCCTTGCTCCGCGCCATGCGCGACTGGGGGCTGAAATGGGAGCCGGGCACAGACGCCAGGCTGGAGGCGGCTTGATCACGAAGCTGACTGGCACTCAGGCCACACACTTCAACGCCGTGATCTGATCCTGCGCGATGGTGAGATGATAATTCAGCACCACAGGACTGCCAGGGAACGTGCCAGACACGGACCCGGTTATCACAGCTCCAGTCGCTGTCTCGGTCACTGAAGCGACTTCGAGCACCGGCTGGTATTTGGCGAAGGCTGCTTCGATCCATGCCTTGATCTCGGACGTGCCGTGATGGGTATGGCCTTCGTCTTCAACAACAGCCTCAGGTGCGAAACAAGGGATGAAAGCAACACTGTCGTGCGCGTTCATGGATTCGACGAAGCGGGCAAGGAGCGGTTTTTCTTGGATGTTCATGGGTGCAGGATGGTGGTGGTTTACTGGCCGACAAAACGATAAAACAACAGCTTCCGCGAAAGCGGCAGAAAGACCTCCTTCGCGGCTTTCTGATGCACGGGATGCTCGTTGTAGCGCAGGCGCGCGGCATCGCTCTCAAAGGTCAGAATAAAGCTGACATCATAGCTCGTATCGGAGAACGGACCGCCAACCCCATCCGTCTTGCCGACGGCGACATTTTTCACCTCCGGGATTTCACGCCCAAACTCATGCACGGCGTCGATGATCTTTTGCTGGTGGGCTTTATTGCCAGCCTCTTTCAGCCAGACAAAACCGATCTGATGCAGGCTTCCTTTGGGAGAGGCGGTATGTCGTGCGGTAGCGCAACTCACGAGAAGACAGGCAGTCGCGATGAGGGGGATGAGACGGAGGATGTGTGGAGCAGGTGTGTTAGCCATGCCGCAGCATAGACCACGATTTCCCCCGCCACTGACAACCCTATGTCAGCAGGGTTTGGGTTTCTTTTGATGATGCGCAGCGACAGTCGTCGCCGCCTTCACGAGCTGCCTGCGCAGACTTTCGGGCGAGAGCACCTGAGCCTCCTGATTGAACGACAGCAGCCAGCCGGTCAGGCGCTCCCAATCCACCGACGCCAGCGTCAAAACGGTGCCCAGCGGAGTCTCCCGTTCGTTCACGATGCCCAGCCACCATTCCCGCCGGGCGCGATCCACCGCGTGTGGTGTGAAGCGCACCTCGGCACGCAACTCCGGCCTTGGCATGGACTGAATGTAGTCGCCGATGTGAAGGTCCGTGCGCAGGTCGAATATCTCCTTGAGCATGGAGACACGGTTCATGCGGTCCGCGCGAAAATCGCGCATCTCCTTTCGCAATCGGCACCAGGCGATGAGATGCCAGCGCTCCAGGTAGTGGATCAGGCCCAGTGGCTCCACCTCGCGTTCCTCAGCATCCGTTTTGTTCCAGCCAACATAGCTGAACCGCAGCACCCGACGCTGTGCGAGCGCCTGCTGGAGCAGCGTGAGATCAGCGCCCTTCGTTGGCTGTTCCGGTGCCGCCGTGGTGGCCATGCTTTTCTCCAGCCGCACCATCTGCGCCTGCAAGGCACGCGGCAGCACGGCGCGCACCTTCATCAGCGTCGAGCGCATGGGACGCTTGACCGATGCATCCGCAGAACGTTCCACCAGCAACCCTCCTGTGACCAAAGCCGCCGCTTCCTCCGTGGTAAAACTGACTGGCGGCAAATGATACCCACGCGCCAGCGAATAGCCCACACCCGCCTGCGCCACCACTGGCACGCCTGCCTCTCCCAAAGCCGCGAGATCACGATAAATCGTCCGCAAGCTCAACCCGAAATGCTCCGCCATCTCCTCCGCTGTGCAGAGCGGACGAGATTGCAGGTAAAGGATCTGTGCCAGCAGGCGGTCAACGCGGTTCATGGAGGCAATGAGCCACAGACTATTCGCGCTTGGCCGCGCCAACAACGATTTGTCTGTTCAGAGCGGGACAGCTCAAGCCTGGCGACGCACCATCATGCACCTTAATCACATGCCATATCAGCGGATAATACCGAGCCAATCAGAGAGCGCGTGCAATTGGTCCACATGATCTGGTGCGGAGTTTCCTGCCAGGCCTATGAGTTGAAAGGAGCCTTCTTTGGCCTCACTGAGCTGCTGTGTCTTCATCGGCCCCCATTCGAGGACGGGGCAGCGCTTCACACCGACTTCCCGCAGAAGCCAGTCGGCGGTCTCCGTCGTGCTGGCATAAGTGCCGGGGAAAATCTCGCTGTGGGTGATGAGCATCGCTTTGCGGTCCGCGATGGCCTCGCGTGAAAATGCGGCGATGGAATCTAGCACATCGGCGTCGATCTTCGACTCGAGTGGTCCCGGTTTGCCATCGGTGTAGCTGGTGTGGATGCCGTCGATCATCAGCACACGGTCGATTCGCTTCACCGCTGACTCGTGACGCAGCATCGCGCGGATACCACGACAGCCTGCGCTCCAGCCACCGACGGTGATCTGCGCCCAACTCATGCCCGCTTTGTCAGCCGCAGTTGCCAGCAATGCCTCAAACGCACCTTCTTTCTCAAACAACGCTTTGTATCCATCACCACGCTGAATCACTAGCGCGGCCATGTTGTGCTTCGCCGCAGCGATCTCGGGAATCCAAGTGCCACCGTGCATGAAGATCAGCAGCGGCGCATCTTTTTGGCCCACGGTGGCCTGCGGAATGAAAAGCGTTCCCGCTTCGAGCTTTTCACGTTTCCCTGCCGGATGCTCCTCCTTCAATCGCGGATGCGCACGCGTGTGCTCGACCATCGGCGATGGATTCTGCGGCTCCGCAGCATGCACAGGCAGACTCAGCACGAAAAGAAACAGCAGCGGCTTCATTCGATGCGCAGCGTGGCGAGTTTCCCGGCGGGCAAGGTGAGTGAAAGGCGCGTGTAGCGCCCCTTGGCGACCTTCACAGCGCTTTCAGGCAGTTTCACCGGCTTGCCATCGACCACGAGGCTTGCCGTGTAGTCGCCGGGGTTCAGTTGGCGAAGTTCCGCGCTCATCTCGCGTGGTTCCTTGCCGAAATGGAACAGCTCAGCGGCAAACTTCGTCGTGCTCGCCTCGGTGACGAGCGCTGCGATGCCCTTCGGCGGCGTGAGCCAGCGCACGGCCATCTGCGGGAAGCGCGGTGCATTCTTGTCGCCTGTGACCATTCGGTAGAGCAGCTCGTGCTTCGGCTGCGTCACGCCTTTGTAGGCGTCGAAGGCGTAGTCTTGTGAGAGGAACTGCACGAAGCGCATCACACGGTCGGTGGAGCGCACCTCGCTCGTGAAACCCGGGAAATTCACTCGCAATGCCGCCAGGCTTTCGCGCAATGCAGCCTCCATCTCGCGTTTACCCGCCTCATCAGTTCGGATGACGAATTCGGAGCCTTCCAGCGCGATGAGTTCGTCAAACTCGCTCGTTCCGGTCAGCGCTTTGAAACGTGCCAGCGTCTTCACGAGTCCGCCGGTGTTGCTGTTGGCGTTTTGGCGCGGAGCGAGCTGGTCGGCGCACCAGGCCTCGGTGCCCGGCTTGAGTTCGCCCGCAGGGTTCTGCAGATGCTTCAGCCGGATCGCCGCCATCGAGCGCAGCGGTGCCAGGTAGTGCTCTTTTCCGGTCATCACATGCGCCAGCATCAGCGCGTCTGTCATCTCGGTGATGACGCTGGGCCAGAGGTAGTAGCTGTGCATGTAGCCGCCCGGTTTGACGGGCTCCCACCAGTTGCCCTCGGCCCCGGCGGCGGCGCCATCCGGCCAGCGGAGGCTTGCGGGCAGAATGCCGGCCGGCTTGCCATTCTCCGCACGCGCCGTGGCGTCCACCCAGGTGTCGAGCCATTCACAGATCTGCGCACCGAGTTTTGCATCGCCCGTCTTCTGCCACGCGAGCAGCGCCGGATGCAACGCACCGACATCGGCGATCACGTCCAACGCCCGCTGAGGCTGCGGCGCGGTCTCCGTGGCGCTGAAGTAGAAGCTCTTGAACTGAAGCCGGCCGCGCTCGTTTTTACCCGTCCACACATCGCGCATGAAATCGCCCAGCTTGAGGCCCCACTTCGTCCATTTGTCATTCTCAGGCTCCAGCACCATCAGCGGCACCAGATTGTCCGTCGTGTCCTCGGCAGCGTGCTCCACATCGGTGATTTCCGTGTTGAACCCGCCCTTCAAATGCGGCCGAGTGACCGCCGAGCGCGAAAACTTCAACTGCGCCGCCGTGATCTGCGGGTCATCAAAACCCAGCAGCACGGACGACCACCACCGCCACATCTCGCAGTCATCGCCCCATCCGCCGCCGAACTCGCCGTTGTCTCGTTGGCGCTGCGTGATCCACCAGCGGATGATCTCGCCCAGTCGCTCAAGTTGCTCGCGTTGCAACGTGGCCCACTCCGGCGCCCCCTCCACCTTCGCCGGCACCACGCCCCAGGGCAGAGCCTCGCCCAGATACATCCGCGCCACCGTGTTCTGCGGAAACGCCGCCTTCACCCGCTGAAACGAAGCCACGGCCTCGTCTTTGAACCACTTCGAATCCTTCGGATGCGTGCGCACCGTGCTGTTCTCGATCAGAGTCCACGCCAGCATCCGTCCGCGATACAGTTCGCAGATGGGCCGCAAAGGAGAATCCGCCGCGACCCCGAAGTCATAGTCGCCCAGCGCACGAGCGGGCTTCCCGCGCATGCTTGCCCCGTAGAACTTCAGCGCACTGCCGTTCCACCTCTTCGCAAACTCTGCAAGCGCGGCTGCCTCCTTGCGTTGTTCTTCGTCAAGCGCAGGCAGCGCCGCATATTTTTCCAGCAGCGCCTGCCGTTCCTTGTCGTCGTCCGTGTTGCCTGCCTGTCGAATGAGCGCGGGAGGCTCGGCGTGCAGACAGACGGTAAGCAGCGGGATCAGAGAGAGCAGGCAAGGTCGGAAGTCCATGAGGCCTATCAACGCTGCACCTCGATGTCATTTCTCAGCGCAACTTCTCCGTCAGCCATGCCGCGAAAAGATGCGCGTCCCAGATCATCGTCGGCCAGCCATGTTTCTCGCCGGGACGGATCGTCAGCACGACTTCGCGACCGAGTTCGGCGGCACGCTGCTTGAAGCGTGTCGATTGCTCCAGAGGCACCAAGGTGTCCGCGTCACCGTGGGCGATGAAAACGGGCGGCAGCGCCTGCGTGACATGAAAGATGGGCGACACCTCGCGACCGATGATCTTCCATTCGTTCAGGTCCGCAGCCTTCGGTCCGAACGACTTGCGAAAGCTCTTCGGAGGTCCGCCGTCGCGGAGGTTTTCGGTCGAAGGGCCGAGATTGAGCAGATCCGTCACCGGATAAAACACGGTGGCCGCCTGCACCGCGCTGCTTTCTCGATCCACCGGGTCGGCGGCGCTCGGATCGCCTGGTCCGCCGCGCGTGGCGAGCATCAGGCTCAAATGTCCGCCGGAGCTTCCGCCGAAGACGCCGATGCGGTTCGGATCAATGCCATACTCCTTCGCGTGATACCGCACGAAACGCGCCGCGTGTTGCACATCCTCGACAATCTCCTGAATCGCGGCCTCCGGCTGCGAAAGGTGCGAAACGGCAACCAGCGTGAGCCCCTGACGCAAGAACGACGAGGCCATCCACGGCTGGAACTTCTTCGGGTCCGACTTCCACTTCCCGCTCACCATCACCAGCACGCCGCTGCCGCTTGGATTCGCCGGTCTGATCACATCGAGCGTGAGATCATGGCCGTTTCGCTTCGTATAAACGATGCCAGGTGCCACGGAGAACTCTGGATGAAAATACCACCAGCCCATGCCAAACAGCAGCCCTGCAAGCAAAGCGAGGGAGAACAAGATTCGTAGCAGAAGACGGAAAAGACGGCGCATCGTTCGACATCAAAGGCAGGGTGCGGCATTTGCCAAGCGCTGGCATCTCAAGTCGCCGAGTCATTCGTCGGCGTGGCAGGATTCATTGCCTGGTCTTGTCGGCCGGCGAAGAGCTCCTCGCGGACGCGATCTCGCTCACGGTCCACTTGTTCATCGGAGGCGACGATGAGACCCACGGCTTTTTCGAAGCTGGCGTGCGTCGGTGGCGAGATTCATCTCCACCACTACGGAATGGCGATCTTCCGCACCGCCATCAGATCCTTCAGATGAAAATGCAGGCCAACTCCGAACATCAGCAGGATCACTCCCAGCTCCGCGAACTGCTTGGCGTTGCTCCCATCCGCCACAAAACCCGGCGTGAACGGCCCCACGATCACCCCCGCCAGCAAATAACCCACAATGGGCGAGAGCTTCAGCTTCTGCGTGATGAACCCCAGCGCCAGCGCCGCCGTGAGGCCTCCCGTGAGGGTGAGAATGAGATCAATGTCGTGCAGCATCGTGTGAGGGATTGTTGATGCCACACTGCAACCCAAGAAGCACAAAGAAAGCCCCACGAAATATCATCGTCTGATGATGTGCGACACGATCACTTCCTTCGTCTTCCGGTCGATGGAGTAAAGAAGTCCTGGTGAGCTGCGATCCCACGCGAAGGCTTGACCATGGGCCGAGATCGGAATGGCCGTCTTCCATGTCCAAACATCACCTGTCACCGGCAAATCGAGCACATACAGCTCCTGCGCATCGTGCCCGGTGATAAAGAGATGGCGGTCGGGACCAAAGCTGCCACCGGAGCTGCTGTTCTTGGCGAATTTCGCCACCATTTCGTCCGGGAAGCGAATTTCAGCCGCAGGCTTCCAATTTGCATCGAAGCGCACGACGCGCGTCCGCGCCGGATCGCCCGTCTTCGCATACT
>CAYMHJ010000101.1:13876-19996 GCA_964390165.1 uncultured Prosthecobacter sp.
GAAGCAGGCATACCACCAGCCATCGCGACGATCCATCCACGTCAGCGACCCGCCTACGCTCGTGAGGTCAATGCTTTCCAGATGCTGCATCGTCTTCGGATCGAAGACCTCCACGGAGCTTTTCATCGGCATTTCGGGGTAGTTTGAGTGTGCACACCACAGTTTGCCGTCGAGCACGATTCCGGCATTGAGGTGCTTGATGCGGCCAGCGGTCTCCTTCCAGCCACCGATGCGCTCGCCCGTGTCTTTGCGATGCTTGCCGATGGCGGCGTTGGTGATCGCATAAAAGTGCTCCGCATCCACCGCCACGCCTTGATGCGCCTCGTTCGCCTTGAAGCGCTTCATCTCCTCATGCCGCCATTCGCCCTTCTTGCCCGCCAGCATGCCGTTCACACGGCCCTGCTCCTTGCGCAAAGCACCATCCGGGATCGGCATCGGCGTCAGATTCTCGCTCACCAGCTTTTCATCCGCCGGGATCACCCGCCAGCGTAGGTTCTTGAACCATACATCCGCGCCGTGGTATTGGAGCGAGAGGTTCGCGCCGCGTTTCGTCAAATCACCGCCACGGATGCGCAGCACCTCCAGTTCATGAAACCAGCTCGGGTCCGTGTAGTCGAAGTCGATCACCTTCTCGCCATTGAGCCAGTGCTGGATCACCGAGCCCTTGCAAACAATGCGGCCTTCGTTCCACTCGCCATGCGGTTTCACGACATCTTTCGTCGGCGCCATGCCAAAGAACAGCGAAGCCGCCGCCTGACGCGGATTCTCGCCGTAGGGGCTGTTCGCGTTGTCGAGGAGTTGATACTCATACTGCCCCGGCCGGTAATACACCCCGCTGTTGCACCCTTTGGCGACTTTCCACTCAAAGCGCAGCTCAAAATCATCCGGCACCATCGCCTTCTCATACACCAGCGATCCTCCTTTCTTCACGCAGGCGATCTCACCCTCCACCACCGCCCAGTTGCCACCGTGTTTCCAGCCATCGAGCGTTTTGCCGTCAAAGAGTGATTCAAAACCGGGTTCGAGGGCGTGGAGGAACGAAGTGGAGATGAGACATGCGGCGAGGATTCGCGTGAGGAAGGTCATGCAACCATGACGGAGCCTCGTGTGAGCATCTTCCGAAGAGTTGGTGAAGTAGGGGCTTTGACTCGTTCAGATCGGTGTAAGTCGAAGGCGGGCACACTCTTCTCGGATGTGGAATGCGGGGGCGCAGCCTTGAGATACAAGTGAGTCGAGAATGAGGTGGATGAACGCCCACTCTTGCCTCGCTGATGGCGGCAATCGACGATGGGTCACCTCAATCTGTATGAGTGGAATAAGGTATTTCCAAATCGGCTCATCAATGAATGTTTCGATAGTTACCTTACCCTGGCAGCGAGAGAAGACATCCGCCATGGTCTTCCATGCTTCTGGCATGAGCTTTCCACCGATGGTCGCTACAAAGCGAATGAAGTGCCTCAGGGCGAGTGGGCCTAGCTGTTCCATTGCCAGTAAAACCTCCTTTTCGTGACCATCCAGTGGCGGCCATTCCTGATGCATTCCGAAGCGCATGTCGTTAAAGAACAGTGCCGAGACGAGTGAACAAAATGCCTTGTTAACGGCTTCCTTTTTTGCACGGACGAAGGCCAGAAATTCGACATTACTCAGACTTGGGCCAATCAACAAACACAACTCTCGACACTTACTCCAGATTCTCCAGAAGGTCTCTTTGTCACCGCCACGATCAAGGGCCAACGAAAGATCGGAGAGCACGTGATATGACTGACTCTTCAAGTGGACGATCCTTAAGCGCCAAAAGATGCGATGAAACAGCTGTTCGGCGTCCGTTGGGTGAGAAAGACATCTGGCAGCAACAGCTTTTGCCACTTTGCCGATGGTTACTGCACATCGCGCATTATCGCTTCGATGCCCTCGCCGACGACTCATATAACGGAATTGGCTATCTTGGAGTCGCCACGATACAAATAGCCAAACAGATGCTCGATCAAACACCTTGCTTGCCAGAGGTGATGGGTTCTTTGCTAACACTAAAAGAGCATAGCTCAGACGTTGATTGGCTGTGAATCCCCGCACTGCAAGGCGTGGCAAGCGATCTTCATCGGGTATCTGACCATTGACGAACTGACATCTCAGGAATCTCACCCGTTCCACCAATTCAGCGCGGGTGGTGTTTTGGCGTTCTTGCCAATCCATTCCACTGTGACTACCCTCTTTACGATACTTCAAATACGTTTCGTGTTCCACGCGCGCATGAGCAAGAATCAAAGCAGCACCTCCAATCTGCAATGGCATGTTGTGTTCGTGGGTGCCCACACTTCCCAAACCCTCAGCGGCCTGTTCAGCGCTTTCGTGTTCTGGATGGGTTAGAGCAATAGAAAGGGCGCCGACGCAGCGCTTTCTCTTGGAATGATCGAGCGGCAGTTTTGCGCATAGGCATCCCAATCCCCTCAGGGTGCGGCCAAAGTCGATGCCGCGCATCGGGGGAAGGCTGCCTGCCGTAAAGTTGCTCAATGGCTCATCGGGTTCGACATAGGCTGCCAGAGTGTCACAGCACCAATCCTGATCATCGCTGCTCATCGCATCCCAGAAGAAGGCCGCACATGCGGCAGCGATCTGAGCCGGGAGTGCACCATACATCAAACCCATGTCTGGGTCATCGAACGAGAGGCTCTGCGCCAATTTCAGATTCGGCCGCCATTCATCTGAATCTTTCGGACAATATCCGTGATCGAAGGCTTTGGTTGCCCAAATCCACATGCCGCTGAGTTGCCCCTGCTGCTTTAGCGATTTGTCGGCATCGCTGACTATGTCAGCTAGATCGTCTGGCAGTTTTGTTGGAACCAACGCAAAAGTTCCAGGAGAGTCGTTAACGGGGTGCGCCGACAGATTTCGAGTATCCATTCGGAACATCAACAGCCTTCGAACTTGATAGTCATTCAGGTCACTGTCCGAGAGCCCAGCTTGATTAACTGTATCGAGCGCTGCGTTGATTTTGTTGAAGGCAATCCAGACATCCTTCTGAGCCGGGCCGAACTGAGCTTCGACAATGTAATGTTCAAGCTGGATGCGCCGGTGAGGCAAGTTGTTTGAATCCATCCGCTCGTCCGCTGCCTCTTGCAGTCCATCGCGATCAAAGTTCCCGAACATGGACGTGGAGCCCTCTTTGAAGGACCTGGCTCGGTCCCATTTGATCAAGTGGGGTTGTTGCAGAACCAGAAGTGGGAACCGCTTAAAGCGACGTGGAAAAGCAGCAGCCACCGAAGCAACCACGGCAAAAATCGCTATGTTATCGCACCGCTGAATGAGTTCCAGGCAGGTGTCTTCAAGCATGTCCTCAGCACTTACATCGTCGAGCAGCCATGTCTCAGTTGCCATCAGTGCTGAAGCTACCAGATAGTGGCACCAAGGGCACATACCTCGAAAAACTAGCCACCAGTAATTGTGTCCCCACATCTCCACGGACGCGTCATCTATCAGAAACTCGCATCCAACGAGGTCATCAATTCCGTCTCCACCCAGGGCCTTGTATTCTCGAGTGACATAGTTCAACAGGCTGATGACCACATTGATTCCTTTAGGTCGATGATGCCGCAGCAAGGAGAGGAACGGCCCCACCAGTGCGGAGGGTGTATTGAAATCATGCGAGTTTGAGGTCAGGCGGCAGCTCGGAGCGAACCGGTTCGGAGGCCGCCTCCGCTTCGACACGGGAACATCACCCCATTCAGCCTCGAAAAGTTCAATGGCGTTGTCTGGGAAGTGCTTTGCGAATTGCCACGCCAATGGGGACGCGGTGAGGCTGTCCACAAGTCGATCTATTAGCCCTGTTTGCTGCCAATTTGAGCGATCCTCATCCACAGCACATTTGCACAGGGCTTCGAAGAATGTCCTTGGTAGAGAGCCTGCACAGAGCGCCAAGATCTGGATAAACAGATCGTTCTCGCCGTGCATGTGGTGATGGTGGTCTCCGATCAGTTCTTCAAATGAAGGTCCACCTGACATCATGCGCTCCCAGAAGCACAAGACCAAGGCTGCTGCCGCTTCGACACCCATCGGCATTGAGGTTGAGAATGACTGACCGGAGCACCAGTCCACCAGCAGCTTCGCGACCGTTGCGGGGCGTTCTTTGAGCAGAGTGCCCGACTCGTCTGCTGCGAATCCAAGCACAGCACTCCAGCCTGAACCAATCAGCCGCGCCTTGGTCGAGACAGTTGCGCTCGCGATTCCAGAGATTCGCAAGCATCGAACAAGCTCGTCAAATAGTCGGCATTTGTCGGCAAGCCAGAGGTCACGAGTGTTCTTGAGTATGCTTGGTGCCTCATGAGCACCCAGAACTGAAAGTAATGCCTCGTCACGCCATCTACCGACCAAGGACGAAGAGCCAAGGCAATGCCGCAGCCACTTCGCGGCAACAGGGTGATCGAGATCAAGATGCTCACCAATCCACTGTCGGAAAACTCGGCGTATGGGCAGTGAGTCGCCAATGCTCTCCACCAATTTCTCGAATGAACCGCCCGCGGCAGCCGCGCAGCGATCCACATGAACGAGTAAAGACCAGTCCTCGATCAGGTCGTGATCAAGAGTGAATCGACCGTGAGCTTCCCGAACGAGACCATCATCCACCAGCTCGATGGCTCGCACCGACTTCTCCTGGGCGACCTCAACCCAGCCGTCCAGGGAGTTGAGCCGCTTAAGAGCCATCTCGAGCAGACAGTCTTCGCGCTGCCTGCCTTCGGTGGAGTTGGTATGCACCAGACTGCGCCAGAGATGATTCCTCCATAAGGACATCGTGGACCAGTCACGAGTGGGCTCGATCTGCTGAGAACCACTCCTGGCCATCGCAATTAGGCTCATATCCAGCCATTTAAAATTTGTCAGTGGACCTCTGAACTCTGGCTTGTCGCGCACAAACGGTTCAAGCCCAGTGCCCTGAATTGCCTGGTCGAGTTCAGTCTCGTCGAGCAAAGGGACTCTAATTGTTTCAAGCGCAATGGCTTCATTCATCAACGACATGGTTAGCGTTTGCGCGTGGCTGTCGCGGCAGGTGAGCAAGACGCGGCAGGAACGATCCGCCTGCGCTGCACGCATGAGTTCGACGAAGGCTTCACGACTCTCGGTGCGTTGCAGAAGTCTCTCCACAGCATCGACGATAACCACACGATGCTGGCCCGAGGACAGAGCGGGCAAGTCACCAAAGCGGACCTCCCGGAGTCCTGCTGCTTGCATGGCTGCATCAAGATGGGGATGCAGAAACTCCTCCGCCGCGAAACAAAAGACATTATCAGTCCCGACAAGCTCATCAGCACCCTGCAAGGCAACCGCAGACTTGCCCGATCCAGGGTTTCCTTCGACAAGAACGATGGGAGACCGAAGCAACGACTCATGCAGAGTATCGATCAGGCCACGTCGGACAACGGTTCTACCAGTGGATTTCAACTGCAAGTGAATGCCTTGTCGCTTCATGGCGCAGTGTCGTTTCAGGTCAGCGAGCCAACGTTCGGCTTTCGACTTCATGTCTCGCTTCAAGCCTGTTCGGAGAGCGAGTTCGTTGAACTCGGCAGCACCGAAGTGCTTCGCGGTCCAAATTCCCTGAGACAGCTCTTCAAATACCTGATTCCAGATGTCTGAAGCTGGTTTTGCCCTTGAATCGCTCGCCATCCCGAGCATGGTGATAGTTCGAGCTTTGTCCTGACTGTGGTCTTGATCGAGATCAAGCGCGACAACACTAATCCTTCGAAGTAACTCAAAGACCTTGGTGCTATCAAGCTGCTCGTGGCTATCTGCCGCAATACTAGCAATCAGTTTGGGTAGGTCGCGAAGCTTCTCGTTGTAAGCGCCCTTCGATAGCCTGCTCCTGAAGTCTGAGGCGTTTGCGCATGACCGCGCCAGCTGTGTAAGCCGTGCCAGGCTGACAATCTGTGGAGCACCCACAATCGACGTAGCTAGTCCGATCCAATCGAGCCTCTTATCAAACACGACCGGGTTGGAAAAGTCCTTCCACGCACGTTGGCAGAATTCTCTGAACTCCGGGTCGGATGCAATCAATCGAAGTGCGCTCTTCACCGACCAGTAGCATCGCGAACCTCGCTTTTGATCGCTCGATTCTGCCTCGCAGACGATGTC
>CAYMHJ010000102.1:0-16966 GCA_964390165.1 uncultured Prosthecobacter sp.
CTTGAAACGGATTTGTGCCGCCAGCCAAAGCAACCATATGAATCATCTCCGCGTCCTCCTCGGTTTTACCTCCGCCTCCAACGCCTCCGTGCTCGAAAGAGCCCAGGCTGTGCATGACCACCTCTATATCAGCCCCCTGTGGACTGTGCCGCCGAATCCCCCCATTCCCGTGACCGCTATCGTTTTGGACACGGCCATGAATGTTTTTAGCATTGCCATGGCCGCCGCTGACCTGGGTGGCCCGGCTGATACGGCGGACAGGAACATCAAGCGACCCTGCTGCGTCAGCTCGCCAGTTATGTGCAGGCCAACCACGACAATGATCTGGCCAAGCTGCTGGCCAGCGGCTTTGAAGCGGTAAGCACCAATCGTGCCTCCACACCGCTGGTGCAGCCATCAATCAAAAACATCATCAATGGCATAAGCGGCCAGCTCATTCTGCTTGTGAGCCGTGTCAAAAACGCCAAAGCCTACGAGGTGCGCAACGCCCTCATTGGCCCCGACGGCGTTCCAGGCCCCTGGCAGTCAGGCGGTCTGCACACCAGCTCCCGCGCCCTGCCCATTGGCGGCCTCACCCCCGGCGGCAAGTACCAGTTCCAAGTCCGCGCCATCGGCGGCAGCACCAGCTACAGCGACTGGAGTGACTCTGTGAGCCACATGGGCCTGTAGCCTCGGGAGTTCGGAGCCAGACACGGAGAGGGGAGACGCGGAGACATTCTATCCCGTCCCTTCTCCGGGAATGGGGTTCGTTGACAATCGCTTGATGGAAATCATTCGACACCATGGCTTCTCGGTATTTGTCAGCCAGTTGCACCTAACCCAGTTCTCACACGAATACTGGCCTCAGCACTCAAAAAAGAAGTCGAAACTCTCAAAGGAACCAGCCGATTAAAATGAAGATACAAACAGTTCTCAATGCCGATCAATTGAAACATGAATACGGCAGTTTTTATCACTTGAGTCCGTGCACCTCATTCAGTGAATTAGATGTTCCAAAAGACCTTTTACATCTGGTTCCTTATGCGCTGTTCTGGGGAATATCCGATGACTTGGATCGAGAGAGATTAGTTAATTCAGCACCCGCTGAAATTCTCCAAAATCTGAAATTGGTCATTACATGCCACGAGGATCAGCTAGACGCTTGGCTTGCCGGTCCTTTGGCTAGCAAGCCTCCATTTAAACCGGCTTACATTGCCTATTCAGCAATGCGAATAGCATCTGACTTCTGTTGATTGCTGCTTAGATGCACCCGCTCTTGATCTCCCGTCTGACCGCATCAACAAAAGCTGGGCGGAACGCGGGGATCATTTTGGTAAAGGTGTCGTGCCCAGGGAAGAGCCAGCCACAGAGGCTTACTGACGATGATCACACCCTTCGATCGACCCACTTTTCCAGCCAGGGGACGAGGAGGACGCTGCCGATGATGATGGCGGCTCCGAGGTAGAAGCCGCTGCTCATGAACTCCTCCGAGCCGAAGACGAGGGCGGCGAGCAGGATGCCGTAGATGGGCTCCATGTTGTAGATCACATTGACGGTGAACATGGAAAGACGGCGGAGGACATCCATATAGCCGGCGTAGGCCCAGACGGTGCAGATGGAGGCGAAGAGCAGGAGCCAGATGACATCGTCCCAGCCGGGGACGGTGACGTGGCCTTTCTCCAGCCAGAGCCAGCCGATGACGGAGACGAGGGCGGCTCCGCTCATCTGATACGTGCCCAAAACGGCGTAATGGGTGCGGGCGACGATCTGCTTGCTGATGACGGCGAAGACGGCGGCGAGCACGGCGGCGGCGAGTCCGACGCTGAAGCCTAGCCAGTAACGAAACTCGACTTCATAGATGAGCCAGACGGCCCCGACGATGACGGCGCCGACGATGAGTTCCAGCGGTCGCCAACGGCGTGTGCCATTGATCCAGGGCTCGATGAGGGAGCACCAGACCATGGCGGTGGGCATGGCGGCAAGGCAGACGGAGGCGGTGGATAGCCGGGCGGAGATGAAGAAGAGTATCCAGTGGGCTCCGAGAAGTCCGCCAAGGAGGAGCATTCTCCCTGCCTGGGCGTGGGTGAGCTGGAGATTTACCTTTTGCCAACGGGCGACGAACCAGAAGCCGAGTGCCGCGAGGACAGTGCGCCAGACGAGCATCTCGACCGGGGGCATGTCGATGAGCTTGCCAAGAATGGCCGTGAAGCCCCAGGCCACGACGACGAGGTGGAGCTTCAGGTAGTCGCGCATGGGCTGGGCAACCACTGACTCAGACCACGCGAGCCCAGATGACTTTCAGGTAACGGCTTTCGGGGCAGTTCGACATGACGGGGTGATCGAGACCAGGACCGGTGCGGTCGAGGATCTGGAGTTTACGTCCCTGACGATGAGCCGCACCGATGACGAGTTCTTCGAAGTCGTCGGCACCGAGCAGGCCGGAGCAAGAGCAGGTGACGAAGAGCCCGCCGCGCCTGACGAGCTGGATGGCGAGGCCGTTGAGGTCGCGGTATTTGAAGATGCCTTCTTCCTGGTTGTCGCGCTGATGGATGAGCTTGGGCGGATCAAGCACGAGGGTGTCCCAGAGCTGGCCGTTGCGCTGCATCTGGCGGCCCCAGGTGAAGGCGTCGCCATGCACCCAGTCGATGCGGGTTTGATTCAGATTGGCGTTCTGTTTCGCTTGAGCGATGGCCTTTTCGTCGAGGTCCACGCCGGTGACGTCTTCACACTTGGCGTTCATTTTTGCCGCGAGGGCAAAGCCGCCGGTGTAGGTGCAGAGGTCGAGGACGCGGCCGCTGGCGAGCTTGCCGAGTTTGACGCGGTTGTCCCGCTGATCGCAGAAGAAGCCGGTCTTGTGGCCGGCCTCGAAGTTCACGAGGAAGCGCACGTCGTGCTCGCGGATCTTGACGCTGCGTGGGCCGGGCTGCGTGGCTTCTGGCACGTCGCCGATGCGGATGCCTTCGATGAGGGCGATGTCTGGATCGACGCGGATGACCTGCTGGGTGGTGCCGATCTGCTCATGCATGATGGGCAGCCAGCGGCGGATGCGACGCCAGGCACCAAGGGTGGTGATGTCGATGGAAAGGGTGTCGCCATAACGATCGACGACGAGACCACTGAGTCCGTCGCCATCGGAATGGACGACGCGGTAGGCTTCGGTGACGGCATCGAGCTTGAGGTAGTCTTTCCGCAGTCTGATGGCCTGGAGGAGCAGTGCGTCGAGATCGGCTTCAGTGAAGTCGTCCTCGCCATGATGGAGCACACGGAGGGGCACGCGGGCTTTGGCGTTGTAGTAACCGGCACCGAAGCGGCGGCCTTCTTTGTCATAGACGTTCACGAGATCGCCAGCGAGCACTTCGCTGGAGACTGGGCCGACCATGTTTGGGAAGATAGCCGGGTGGAAGGAGTAGTACTTCAACTGCGCCCATGGACGCGGCCAGGCGTCACTGCCGGGAGGTGCAGGTTTCGGAGCGGAGGAAGGTGGGCGGCGGAAGGGCGGGCGGGGCATGAGCGGAAAGCGGGGACCGTTATCGCGGAAGTGCGCGGCTGCCAGAGATGATTCGATCTTGCTGAAGACGAAGTTTGTTTTCAGTGTCGGGTCATGATCGAAGTCGAACTGAAGACGCTCCACCTGACCACGCCGTTTCGGATCGCGCATGGTTCATCAAGCACTCGGCAGGTGGTGCGAGTGAAGGAGGGGCAGTCGGTGGGGGAGGCTCCCTTCGTTCCTTATTACCATGAAGATGTGGAGGCGACGCTGGCATGGCTGAGATCGGGCGGGCCGGGGAAGCCTGGACGCGCCGCCGAACTGGCGCGGGATCTTTTGCGCTGTGATCAGGAATGCCGGGCACGTGGGGTGCCGATTTCGGCTTTGGTTCCGGAGTCTTTGCCGAGGAAGAAGTCGGGGCGGATCGCGGTGTGTCGCTCGTTTAGCATCCCGACGGATCTGAAAGCCTACGCCGCTGAGGTGGCAGAGACGGCGCAGCGCTTTCAGGTACTGAAGCTGAAGCTCGGCAGCGGTGATCTGGCCCATGATCGTGAGATTATGAAAACGGCGCGTCTGGCGGCACCAGAGGCGGAGATTATCGCAGATGTGAACGGAGGTTGGTCCGTGGCGGAGACGGTGGGGATGCTGGCGGAGGCTGCTGCGTCAGGATTGGCACTGGTGGAGCAGCCTTTTCATCACTCGCTGGGGATCGAAGCCTGGCAGGAGCTGAAGTCGCGACGCGCCACGGAGCCTGCTTTGCCAATCCAACTGTATGCCGATGAGAGCGCGCAGAATGCTGACGATGTGGCAGCGCTGGCCGGGCTGCTGGATGGCGTGAATGTGAAGCTGCTGAAGTGCGGCAGCTTCGCCGGAGCGGTGCGGATGATCGCCACGGCGCGTGAGCACGGGCTGGGTGTACTGCTGGGGTGCATGATCGAGAGCAGCCTCGGGATCACCGCAGCGGCGCATCTGGCTCCCTGGGCGGACTTTGCCGATCTCGACGGGCATCTGTATCTGGCGGACGATGATTTCTTCGGCGTGCGCTTCGATGAATCAGGCTGGCTGATGATGCCCGAAGGGCCGGGAATCGGTGCGCGACCTCATTGAGCATCGGCCTTCGCCGCGCCTTCGCAGTCGAGGATGACGATGGCATCTGTGCCATCCGCCAGCTTGCGATGCTGGAGCAGCAGACGGGCGAGATAAATGTCAGTCCACTCTGTCTCACGGGCGAGATAGCGGCCGATGGGCGTGTCTTTCTGGGAGACGGCGAGGCAGGAGAGCGAACCATCGGCGGAGCTTTGGAGCTTGAAGGCGACATGAATGTCGCGGCTGGCCTGGGGGAGTTCCAGACCGTGACTGCGGCGGAGGCCGAGGTAGAACCAGGCGGGCTCAGCGGGTTTCTTTTCCAAGAAGCCACCAAGCTTCCGCTGATGAGTCTCGGCGAAGAGCGGCCAGTCGAGCAGGAAGCTGCCGTTGGTTTGTGGAACGACCCGAAGGAGCGCGCCGTGGCTGTTGGACTTTGTGGTGACCTGGAAGAGCGGCACGGGATCATGGCCCGGAAGCGTCAAAGGCGTGGCGTTGGAAGGCTTGAAGGCGAGAAGCTCGACTTTCCCGGCGGCGAAGAACTCCTCCACATCCGCGCCGTTTTCCTCCGGCATGGCGATGAGCGCCGCCCGTGCCTCGGGGGTCTCCGCTTCGATCAAATCGAGGAACAACCTCTGTCCCGCCTCACTCGCGGCGACGAGGTCCAGCTTCGGCTTAACGATCTCTGCGCGGCGGATTTCCGGCATGGGCTCGCCAGGAGTTGCGGGAGCGGGTGCCGGAGCAAGAGGTGCAGATTCGATAGGAATGGGCGGAGTTGCTGCCGGTTTGGTGACCGGAATCTCCACGATCATCGGCGGGAAGAAGTCATCACGCAGAATCCACACACAAGTACCGACGACCACAATCAGGAAAGCCAAAGCGGCAAGTGCGGATGAGTGCTGTTTGGGAGGCTGCCAGGTCTCCATGTCCGCTTCAAGCATCGGCGGAGCCTCGCGCATCGCGGAGAAGTCGATGGGTGCAGGGGTATGCGCGGCGTAGCTGGGCGCTGACGAAGGTAACAATGATGGTTGAGGCTCTGCTATGCCAAACATGCCGACAGCAGGCGTGGTCTGTGGCGCAGTGGGATAAAGCTCTGGAACCCAAACGGGTGCGGCTTGCGGTGCAGGCGGGAAGTTGCCGGTCACCGGGGGGGTAAACATGGGTGCCGTCTCCGGTGCGACAGGCCAGGCTGGAGGTGCGTATGCTGTGCGCGGTGGATAGGCGGCGGGCGCCTGCGTCATGGGGGCGGCCCAGGCTGGGGTGAAATCAGGCTGCCGCGGCACCCGACGACGCATCGGAACGGAGGTCGCCATTCCCTCCGGCATCTGTGAGGTGGTGAACGCAGCCATCGGTGCGCTCCCGGCGCAGTGTGGGCATGTCACAAGCGTGCCGCCCTGCTGGGGCAGGGAGAGGAAAGGGCGTCCACAGGAGGGACAACGCAGACTCAAAACACCGTGACTGGACATGGAGACACCCAAGATGCCACATCGCGTGAAGTGCGCGAGCGGATTGAATGACCGTTGCACATCGCCGGGGCATTCGTATTCACTGCCCGCCAATGATTGCCGACCTCCTCGCCGCCGCCCCGCCCACCCCCTGGGAACAGTTTGTCCATGCTATTCCCGTGATTCTCGGGCTCATTTTAATCGAGGGGCTCCTCTCCGTGGACAACGCCCTGGCCATCGCCGCCATGGCCTCGCATCTCGATGAGAAGAGGCGGGCCACAGCCATGAACATCGGCTACATCGGCGCTTATGGTTTCCGCCTGCTGGCGCTGCTCTTCGCCTCATACATCATCGACAACCACTGGATCATGTTTGTCGGAGCCCTCTATCTAGTGTGGCTCATGTGCGCTCACTTCGCCGGGCAGAAGGGCGTGGCCGAGGAGGAAGGCGAGGCGGTGAACGTCCACCATCGCACCTTTGCGGGGACCATCACGATGATCTCCCTGATGGACCTAAGCCTCAGCGTAGACAACGTCGTCGCGGCCATCGCGCTCAGCCCGAACGATCTCTGGCCCGTCTATGTGGGTGTCACCATTGGGATCATTGCCCTCCGTCTCGTCGCCGGAGTCGCCATCAAGATGATCGAAAAGTATCCCGTGTTGGAGCACACTGCGTTCGTCCTCGTCGGTTATGTCGGGCTGCTTTTGCTGACGGAACTGCAGTTCCATGACTTCTTTCACGATCTCGGGCCCACTAAGGTGAAGCTGATGAAGTTCGCCGGCATCATCCTCATCACCGCCCTCACGCTGGGCTACTCGGAGAAACCGCTGCTTCAGAAGATCCTGAACCCTTTCCTTCGCGTGCTTCTGCTTCCGATGGAGATCTTTGCCTCACTCGTCGGCGCGGTCATTGTAGTCATCACATGGCCGGTCAAGAAGGCTATAGCTGCAGTGAAAAGGGGCTGAAAGCAGACTTCCAGGCGGTCCGGATGCATTGTGAAAAACTCAAAATTGTCAGTTGCGCGCCTATCCCCCTGTGATAGGACTCACGCCCCTCCGCCCTGATGGCGGAGTTCCCCCTGTATTCCTCCCTATGCGAGTCCGTCCGTCTGTGAAACCTCTGTGCGAACTTTGCCGCGTGATCCGTCGCGCCGGTGTCGTCCGCGTCGTCTGCAAAAACCCACGCCACAAGCAGCGTCAGGGTTGATCAACTTTTAATCCGCACCTTCTGTTATGGCACGCCTACTTGGAGTCGAAATCCCGAACGAAAAGAAGATCGAATACTCTCTGCCTTATATCTTTGGCATTGGTCTTCCCCTGGCCCGTAAAATCCTGGCCCACACCAACATTGATCCGAACATCCGCACAGGAGAACTGACGGATGACCAACTCGCTCAGATCGCCCAGACGGCGCAGGCGCTGAAGATCGTGATCGAAGGTGACCTTCGTCGTGAACAGCAGATGCACATGAAGCGTCTGCTTGGCATCAACTGCTACCGTGCCACCCGTCATCGCCGTGGTCTTCCAGTCCGTGGTCAGCGCACCCACACCACCGCCCGCACTCGCAAAGGTCCTCGTAAGACCGTCGGCGCGCAGCGCAATCCTGGTGCCAAGAAGGGCAAGGTCTAATCCCGCGGAAGCAAACCGAAGTAACTCACTATTAGTATGGCAGACGAAACGACACCTGTGGCAGCTCCTGAAGCCGCTGCCCCCACTCCGGCTCCGGCCGCTCCCGCTCCTGGCGCTCCCGTGGCCCCTGGTGCTGACAAGCAACCCACTTCCGGTGACCGTGCCGTGTCTCAGAGCGTCTGGCTCGAGATCGGTGGCGGTGATGGCACCGAAACCTCCAAGGTCATCAAGGCCAAGGGTTCCAAGAACGTCGGCAGTGGCATCGTCCACGTGCAGGCCACCTTCAATAACACCATGGTGACCATTTCCGACAGGGTCGGCAATGTCATCGGCTGGTCCACCGCTGGTAAGATGGGCTTCCGTGGTTCCCGTAAAGGCACCGCATACGCCGCCCAGGTCGTCGCTCAAGACGCCTGCCGTCAGGCCATGGGTCACGGTCTCCGTGACGTCGAAGTCCGCCTCCGCGGCCCCGGATCCGGACGTGAATCCGCTGTCCGCGCCATCCAGGCCATGGGCGTGGAAGTCACCGTCGTCAAAGACGCGACCCCGATCCCTCACAACGGCTGCCGTCCGCCGAAAGCCCGCCGCGTCTAATCCCCCAGCCCCCTCTTTTTACCCCGTTTTATGGCACGTTACACAGGTCCCCGCGAAAAGATCGCCCGCCGCTTCGGCATCGCCCTTTTCGGCCCTTCCAAGGCTCTCGAACTCCGCAACTTCCCACCAGGACAGCACGGCGTCCGCAACGCCCGCCGCAAGGTGTCGGAGTACGGTGTCGCCCTCATCGAGAAGCAGAAACTCCGCTTCCAGTATGGCGTTCTCGAAAAGCAGTTCCGCCGATTCTTCGCTGAAGCTCAGCGCCGCAAGGGCGTGACCGGTGAGATCCTTCTCCAGATGCTCGAGTTCCGTCTCGACAACGTGGTCTATCGCATGGGCTTCGCGAACACCCGCTTCGCTTCCCGCCAGCTGGTCAGCCATCGCCACATCACCGTCAATGGTCGCGTGGTGAACATCGCCAGCTTCCAGGTGAAGCCCGGTGACAAGATCGGCGTCAAGGAAAGCCCCCGCTCCACCCAGCTCGTCGGACGTTTCCTCGAAATGTCCCTTGGCAATCCTTCCCCAGATTGGATGACCGTAGATCGCGACACCATGACCGCCACGATCAATCGTGCTCCGATCCGCGATGAGATCAATCCTATCGCAAATGAGCAGCTCGTCGTCGAACTTTACTCCCGTTAATCGGAGTCAGATTCGAATTACTTTTCAAAGGGACGCCGCGAGGCGTCCCTTTGTCGTAAACAGACTCATCCACCTTTCTCACCTCCCATGATCGCCGCTCCACAACGCATCGAACTCATCGGCACCGAAGTCGCCCTCATCTGGGCCGACGGCACGGAGCACTACATCCAGTCCGAGCGTCTGCGCGCCGCCTCCCCGAGTGCTGAGAACACCGGCGAGCGAGATCTCCTCGGGCGCAAGATCGGCGGCACAGATCAGAAGACCTTTCCTGGAGTCACCGTGCGCGGCTGGCGTCCCGTCGGCGGTTATGCACTTCAGTTTGAGTTCAGCGATGGCCACAACACCGGCCTCTACACCTTCGACTACCTCCGCAAGCTCGGCGAAGGCGGTGAATCACTGGCTTGAGGGTGAAACCTTCCCCTCGATCAGGCGCAATTGCATCTGACCGAGAGCAGCAGCTTCCGCAGGGGAATGGGTGACGTGGAGCACGGTCAGTGAATGGCGCACTTGCAGCGTGCGCAGCAGTTCCATCGCCGTGTTGCGCGTGCCCTCATCAAGGGCGGAAAGAGGCTCATCCAGCAGCAGCACGCGCGGGCGAGCTGCCAGCGCACGCGCGAGAGCCACACGCTGTTTTTCACCACCAGAGAGCGCATCGGGGAGACGGTCGAGCAGATGGCTGATGCCGAGTTCGTGGGCGAGATCGGTGAGGATCGCCTCCCCATCTTTCCAACCGCGCATAAGCGGCGCGAACAGGATCTGATCTCGCACAGGCTTAGCAGGAAAAAGTGCGAGATCCTGCGGTACATAGCCGATGCCACGCTCGCGTGGCTGGAGATGCGTGACATCGCGATCATCGAGCAGGATGCGTCCGCTCTGCGGCGTGCGCAGGCCGCAGAGAATCTCCAGCAGCGTCGTCTTGCCACAGCCCGTCGAGCCCATCAGAACGGCATACGTGTTGTCTGGGATGCTCAGCGAGATTTGCTGGAGACCAAAGGCTCCGCTGGGCGCTTTCCAGGTGATGGCTTCGAGGGAGATCATGGCACTCAGGTCAAAAGGTCAACGTGGTCATGAAGGTCACACTCGTTCGCCGGTCGCACGCACGGCCAGGAGCACGAGGACTGCCACGCCGATCATGGTCAGGCTTACCGCCACGGCGGAGTCGAGATTGCCGACGCTCAATTCCAGCCAGACGGTGGTTGGCAGCACTTCCGTCTTCATGCGGGTGGCACCGGCGAAGACGAGGATGGGGCCGAACTCCCCGAGACTGCGCGCCCAGGAAATGCAGAAGGCTGCCAGCATGCCGCGCCTCGCCGCAGGTAGCGCCACATGCCAGAGCGATTGAAACTCCGTGGCCCCGAGCGTCAGCGCCACCTGCTCGGGACGTGGGGAGAGATGATCAAAGGTCCCGCGCATCGTGCGGATGGCAAAGGCTGCCGCGACGACGAACTGCGCCAGCACGACACCGGCGATGGTGTAGGTGAAGGGGACGAGGCGCTCGATGGCCTGGCCGAGGCTGGTTTGAAAAAAGATCAGCAGGCAGATCCCCACGACCATCGGCGGCAGTACGATGGGGATGTCCAATGCTGCATCGAGCAGCGCCTTGCCGGGAAACTCGCGCCGCGCCATGAGGTAGCCGATGGGCACGGCAACGAGCAGGGCCGCTGCCGCCGCGACGGAGCAGGTGACTAGACTCAGCAGTGTGGCGTAGCGGATCTCCGGCTTCATCAGCGTCTGCATCCAGGCCTCCGGCGTGCTGTAGCCGGCGGTGGCGGCGATGAGCGCGAACCAGAAGAGCAAGTACGCCGCCGTGATCAGTGCGAGAGAGATCCAGAACGGGCGGCGCATGGCTGAATAAAAACGTCAGGTCGGTGAGACCTGGGTAAAACCGACAATGATGTCCCGCCCGATCTGTTTGTCGAGGTAGTCGCGCAGCTTGTCCATGCCCTGGCCCGTTTGCGCGGACACTGGGATGATCTTGATGCGTTTGAAGCGCTCCTTCAGCCTCTCAAGGTTTTCCTCCGCGCCTTCGGCATCGAGCTTGTTTGCGATGATGATCCACGGGCGCTTGGCGAGTTCGTCGGAGTACAGCTTCACCTCTTTGCGCACCGTTTCCAGATCTTGAATCGGGTCGCGGCCTTCCGTGCCCGCTGTGTCCACCACGAAGAGCAGTGTGCGGCAGCGCATGATGTGGCGCAGGAAATCGTGCCCGAGGCCGATGTTCTGGCTGGCTCCCTCGATGAGTCCGGGAATGTCCGCCAGCGTGCCACGGCGATGTTCGCCGAAGTGAACGACGCCGATCATCGGCTGGAGCGTGGTGAAAGGGTAGTTCGCGATCTTTGGCTTCGCAGCGCTGAGCTTCGAGAGCAGGGTGGACTTGCCCGCGTTCGGGAAGCCGACAAAACCTGCGTCGGCGATGCTGCGCAGTTCAAAGTGGAAGCGACCTTCCTCGCCATCTTCACCAGGGGTGAACTCGCGTGGCGCCTGATGCGTGGAGGTCTTGAAGTGGACGTTCCCCTTGCCTCCCTTGCCGCCTTTGCAAAGTCGGAAGGTTTCGCCGACTTCCTTGAGGTCGGCGACAGGCTCGAAGACTTCCTCGACTTCTCCCGTCTCGGGATCTTCCACCTCGGTGATCTTTGAGACCATGGTGCCCGGCGGCACTTTGTAGATCACGTCATCCGCGCTGATGCCGGTGCATTGGTTGGCTCCGCCCTTGTGCCCGTCTTCGGCCAGCAGCTTGGCATTGAAAAAGTAGGTGCGCAGGCTGTTCGTGCTGTTGTCCACGAGCAGGATGATGCTGCCGCCACGGCCGCCATCACCGCCGTCGGGACCGCCTTTGGGGCGGAACTTTCCGCGGTGGAAGTGCATTGAACCGTCGCCACCTTTTCCGGCGCGCGCATAAACCTTGATCTGATCGACAAACATGGACGGGGTGACTAGCTGAGAAACCGGCCGGACACAAGGCTGATCAACGGGTTAGCGCAAAGGCAATGGTGGTGTTGATCACGGGGGAGCGGCGACCAAGCAGGCGCGTGAGGGTCTTGTGGAAGAGAACCTGGGCGGTGGACTGCCTTAGCGGCGGGAAGATCGGGTTCTTCGGCATGGGCTGTCCGGTCACGTCACACAACCGCTTCAGCACCTCCTGACAGGGGCGTCCGGTGGTCATGGCAGCAAAGGGGATCTGGATTTTCTCAAAGGGCCGCCAGAATTCCTCAAAAGCCGTCAGGGACTCCTCAAACTCCTGCCGCTCCTTCATGCCCCAGTTCGACTGGGAACGGAAGATTTCCGCGGAATCGCGCACCGGCTGGATGATGATCGCCCTGGCGGCGATCGCTCTGAACTCATCGTCGGCATGATCCGCGCACGGAATGCTCGGGTAGTGGCTTTTCAGCACATAACTGCCGCCCGCCAGGATCTCCTGCGCGCTGGTTCCCCGCATCAAACATTGATCAAGGTCGATGTAGAGCGGGGAGCGCCGGTAGGCGGGGAGGTTGTTCAGGATCAGGTCGATCAGCAGATGCGTGCCGGAGCGCATGAGCGATGGGACTAGAATGGGTCTGCCCTCACCTTTTTCGATTGAGCCCGGTGGTGCAACACACCTGGGATTGTTGTGCGGAAGCAGGCGGGAGAGATGATGGCGGAGCCTGCGCGTGAGAGTCGGCATTCGCGGAACTATAAATAGCCTCCGTGCATTCGTCTTCGATTTCCTGCCTCGATCGTGAAAATGGGTCTCTCAACACGAAAAGCCCTGCGGCTTGGGACCGCAGGGCTGGGTGGGATCGGTTGAGCTGAGATCAGCGGGCGGGCCAGACGCTGATGGTGCCGCTGGTGGCGCTGGCGAGCGGGCCGGCGGAGATCAGGAGGCGGTTCAGTTCGGTGCCCAGCTCGCGACGTTTGATGATGGTGGAGTGGTTCTGCATGTTCCACGCACCGGAATACATGCGATACCAGGAGCCGAGGGCATTGGGCTGGCCGGCGGCGGGGGAGACGACGTTGCGCTCCCAGGGTTCCATCATGGTGGCAGGGACGGGTATGTTGAGGCTTTGCATGGTTTCGATGGTGATAGGGCCAGTGAAGAGGCCGATGCCCATGGCGGAGTCGATGCTGACCATACCGTCGCTGTCAGTTTCATTGTCGCTCTGGCCGCGCAGATAGTAGGTGGGGGCGCCTTCGAGGCCGATGAAGGGGAGTCGCTCGCCAGGATTCGACATGCGGAGTGGGATGCCATAGACGGGCCAGGCGCGGCGGACGATGTCGAGGTTTTTAGTGGCGGCACCGGCGGTGCGGATGCGGCCCCAGTCACCACCGACGGCGTTGTGCACGGCGTAATCGAGACCGATGAGGGCGTTGGTCATGTGGTTGATGTGGAACTGTGAATGGTTAGGCAGGAGGGCGGCAGCTGCCGGTCCACCTGCACCGGTGAAGCTGGCGGTGGTGAAGAAGTCAGCAGCGGGGGTGCGGCCACCGTAGAGGAAGAAGGGGATGCGGGAGCCGTCACTGCGGACCATGCGGGAGGGGTGAAGGTCGCCATTGTTCATGGTGTTCCAGAACTGGGTGGTGAGGTGGCCGAGGTCATCAGGATTGCCCATGATGCCGATGACGTTCGAGGTGATATTGATGGGGGAGGCAGTGGGTAGATTGATCCGCACGAGGGAGGCGGCGAGGCGGACGGCATCCCAGGCCATCTGCACCTGGCCCTGGATCGCGGCAGCAGCGCTCTGGCGCAGCTCGATGGCATGGTCTGGCAGCGGGCTGCCGGTGTGCGGTGAGGAGATGGTGATGCAGCAACGTGTCTGATTACGCAGGCGGGTGATGGCGGTGCGCTCGTCGGCGGTGAAATTCACTCCAGCAACTCCACCGGGGCGAAACTCCGGATTGCTCATGAGGTAGCGGGTGACGAGACCGCCCTTGCTGTGCCCGGCGAGGATGAGGAAGGGGCGGCGTCCGGTGTGACGCTGAAAGGTGTCCACCAGCGTGCGGATCTCTGCGAGAGCCTGGCGGGCCATTTCGCCGATGCCTTTGGAGCCATCCATTCGCACGAGCCCGACAGCGGGGGTGGTGGCACGAGTGGCGGCGCTGGCGGTCAGCGGATTGTTTCTGAAGGCGAACTGATTGGCCGTGGAGCTGTCTAGGGCGGAGGTCCTCCAGGTGGTAGAATTCAAGGAAGTGCCTCCCATGGTGAAGAGCGGTCCTGTGGCACCGAGGATGCCCTGGACGAAGGGAAAGTCGAAGTAGAAGCGGCTGTAGCCGACGGTGCCTGGGCGCTTGTTCGTATCCAGGGGCTCCACCAGCGGGATACCATTGCTCGGCGCGGAGGTGCCGCCGCTGATGAGCACGAAGAGAGTGGGACGGCTGCTGCGCTCAGCAGGTGAGAAAGTGGGCGCGGCGGCGGCATTGCTAATGGCGTTGATGTGATCCTGAGTCAGGAGCGTCTGGCTGGAGACTTTGACGCCGCCGATCTGGCCGCTGGCCGCTCCACTGAGGAGGGCGAAGGCGAGCAGGCTGGTGCCGACGAGGCGGTTGGCTTGGCGGAGGAGGCTGTGGATTGGTGTTTTCATGGCAGTGTTTTTTGAAGTGTTGCAGGAGGCTTTGGCTCCCTTGTTCACTGCCCTGATGCGCGCCCATCGCCTGACTTGCGCAGATTCTGAAAAAAGATCGGGCTTGTGCCATTCATGAGGTTGTTTTCTCCAACCCGGAGGATTTGCAGCAACATCCTGCCAGACTTGGATCCGATGCACATAGGCATGGCGATAGCTGCAGCTGGATTCACACCGGCTTTCCAGTCCAGCATGAGATTTGGAGAATCGTATTACACCATAGCGTCCTGCCGAACAAGAAAGTCGGCCAGGATGTCCTCCAGCTCCATAAGGCTGGAGATCTGACTGAATCTACCGCGCAGGTGTTTACCACCGGGGAGGCTTTTAGTGTAGTTCATGAGCCGGGTGCGCATGGAGCGCATGACCTCAAACTCGCCCTTGAAAGCGCGCGGGATGGCCAGGAGGCAGTGGCGGCGCATGAGTTCGAAGCGCTGCTCCACGGTGGCGGGGGGGAGATGGGCACCCGTGGCGAGGTAGTGCTTGGCTTCCTGAAAGACCCAGGGATTCGTCATGGCGGCACGGCCAATCATGACGCCGCGGACATTGGTCTGCGCACGCCGGACTTCGACATCGGCACCGGAACTGAGGTCGCCATTGCCGATGACAGGAATTTTCACCGCGTCGGCGACCTGGGCGATGACGTCCCAGTCAGCCAGCCCGCTGTAGCCCTGGGCCTTGGTGCGACCATGCACGGCGATGGCCTGGATGCCGCAGTCTTCGAGGATTCGGGCGACTTCGACGGCGTTGATGCTCTGGGCGTCCCAGCCGATGCGCATCTTGGCGGTGACGGGGATGGGGACGGCTTTGACGATACCAGTGGCCACGCTGGCGAGGAGGGGGCAGTTCCGCAGGAGCGAGGAGCCGCCGTTCTTGGAGACGACTTTGTTCACCGGGCAGCCGAAGTTGATGTCGATAAAGTCGGGCTGCTTCCAGTCGATGATTTTGCGGGCTGCCTCACCCATGCGGGAGCCGTCTGAACCGAAGAGTTGAACACCAAGGGGGCGCTGAGGTTCGTCGAAGTCGGTGTAGTGGCGGGTGCGGTCGTCACGTTGAAGGATGCCTTCGGCGGAGACGAACTCAGTGACCATGACGTCGGCACCGAGTTCCTTGCATAGGCTGCGAAAGACCACGTCCGTGACTCCGGCCATGGGGGCCAGGTAGAGGGGGAAGGAGTCGTGATGCAGCCAGGGAAGCATGATTCAAACTAGCGCATGAGTCAGGATGGGCAAGGTTCGTGCTTGCCCTACCCTACAGATGCAGTGCATTACTCTTACCAGATGTCAGACGATCCCACCATTCCAAACCTCGATCCATCCGATGTCACGCAGGCTGCTGTGGGGGAGGCACCTGAAAGCCTGACAAAGCCAGTGGATGACCGGGTTGGTTTAGTGCAGACAGGTTCCGTGGCTGGTCAGAACGAGGCTTCACCACCAGAGGCAGAGAAAGGTATGAGGTTGGAGGATCTGCCGCTGATCAGCGGATCTGAGCCGAGCATTGAGCGCTTCATCGAGCAGTCATTTACAAATCCAGCTTCAACCAGAGCAGCCAGTCAGTCGCTCGTAGAGACCTTCGATGACAAAGGTCTTTGGCTGGCCACGCTGATCCAGCCCATGCATCTGGCTTCGGAACTCAGGCAGCAGTGCTCCATCCTCAGCCCGCTGGTGCTCATGCAATGGGTGCGCCAGGGCGAAACACAGAAGCTGAAGAGTCTCAGCGAGATTCTGCTGGCCGAACCTGCCGCCAGCAGAACCCACGAAAGCGCCTGCATCATGACGGTGCTGGCCGGGGTGCTCGGCATCCTGCGCCCCAGCACCGCCCAGAAACTGATCAACAGCGCGACCCCATACCTGAGCGATCTGGAGGACGGTGGACTGCTCCGAGATGCCAGGCAGTGGGTGGAGGTCGGCCGAATCCTGGAGGGCAGCGCGCCTGAAGAGCGCGTCTTCTGGAACAGACATCTCCGTGAGCCCGGCAATGACTGGGACTGGAACTCGGCGGAGGCACGGCTGGCCCTGCGGCATCTGGCCGGGAAATTGCCGCGCGAAGGAGATATCCTCCAGGTGTTTCAGGGCGCGGTGCCCGGCTGCTGGTGGGATCTCTGGCGTGCATCTCCGGCGGCTGTGGGCTCAGGTCATCTGGCTCTGCCCGCACCGCCGTCCGGCGACTCGAGAAAAGGACGCTTCGTAATGGGACTGCTGCTGGGCATGGTGGCGGCTCTTGCGCTTGGCGGGGCGGCCCTGTCTTTCATGCCGGAACTCATTACCCCACCCGGCCCTGCCAGCATCCAGGCTGAATCTCATGCCAAATCTGAGCCGGACTCTGACGCAGATGAGGCCGATGCACCGCCCGCGCCGCCTATCCGTGAATCATTGCGCCAGTTGCAGTCCGTCCTGCAAAAAACATCCCCAGCTCCAGTCAGCACCAGGAGCAGTCTTCCCACCACATCTGCCGCAAATAAGAAGGACCCGGAGTCAGCCTCCCCCCCCCCGGGCGCGGGGGCGGGCGAGTAGCGGA
>CAYMHJ010000102.1:16976-19990 GCA_964390165.1 uncultured Prosthecobacter sp.
GCCTCCCCCTGTTCCTTAGTCCCCCCCCCACCGCCGCCAAATAGCAGGCACCGGTTTCCGCCCCCCCCCCCCCCGGTCTCTGGTCCGTCCAAGAAGCAAATTCGGGCCAGCACTTTGTCACAATTTGCTGCCGAGCATGACGAGGCGAGGCGGCTGGTCAGTCTGGTGAAAAACAGTTCGTATCGTGAAAACGCCACGCTGATCCAGGGCGGAAACAGTGTGGCTCCCAAGGGCAGTCCTGCCTACCAGGGCATGATTCAATGGCTCATCCTCGATCCGCCTGAACTGGCCGATGTGAGGCTGGCGGTGACGAAGCTGGCCCTGCACTCCCTGCCGGTGGATGACACGATCAGGCTCTTTGACCTCTGTTTCTACCCAGGCTCGCCCAACGAGATCGAAATCAAGCAATGCGCCAGCCTGCTTCTGGAACTTCCCGACACCTCGATCACCGGAGCCCACCGGATCATTTTAAACAAGATCGTCTCAGCTCCGTAACGCCGTGCTGACACCACTCTTGACCGGGCTTGCGGTTGCAGCGTAATAGCGCGCCATGATCCCAGTCGAACCCGTCGGACAGCACCTTTCCATTTGGGGCGAAGGCCCTCTTTGGCACAAGAACCGCCTCCTCTATGTCGATATCGAGGCCTACAAGATCCTCGCCTACTCCCCAGACACCCAGGAAGAGAAGATCTGGAACGTGGGCGAACGCGTGGGCACCGTGGTGCCACGCACCCTTGGCGGCCTCGTCTGGGCGGGGGACAGTGGCTTTCATTTTCTGGATGAGTCCACCGGACTGAGCACGCAGATCGGTGATCCAGAACCCGATCTGCCGGAGAACCGCTTCAACGATGGCAAATGTGACCCCGCCGGGCGGCTCTGGGCGGGCAGCATCTGCCTGAAAAAGCAGCCCGAAGCAGCGCTCTACTGTCTCCACGGCGATCTGCGCATCGAAAAGAAGTTCAGCCCCGTGACAAACTCCAACGGCATCGTCTGGACCCGCGACGCCGCGACGATGTACTTCATCGATACTCCGAGTAAAAAGGTCCGCGCCTTTGACTTCGACCTGAGCACGAGCGTCATCTCAAACGAGCGCGTGCTCTGGGACACTCAGGAAGACCCCTCAAGCCCCGATGGCATGACCATCGACAGCGAGGACCGCCTCTGGATCGCCTTTTGCCACGGAGCGAAGGTGGTCTGCTTCGATCCCGCAGCAGGCAAGGTGGTGGAGCAGATCGACTTCCCCGCCCTGGAGACGACGGCCTGCGCCTTTGGCGGACCAGAGCTCCGTGACCTCTATGTGACCACCGGACTCAAGCCTGGGCTGGCCGAACCTCTGGCGGGCAGGCTTTTTGTTTGCCGCCCCGGAGCCCAGGGCGTGGCGGCCACAGCCTTTGCAGGTTAAACCAGGGGCGGATTGCCCCTTGCTTTCCCCGCCCGCCCGCCTAAACACGCCCGCTCCTATGGCTTCCACCCCCGTCATCAATCTCCGCAAAGGCCATGCCGTGCGGTACAACAACGAAGTTTGCATCGTCTCCGCTTTCGAGCTGAAGACCCCTCCGCGCATGGCCTCCTACGTGCAGATGTCCATCCGCACACTCGGCACCGGCAAGGTATATAACCTGCGCATGACCTCCAACGAATCCCTCGAATCTGTGAACCTCGAGCGTCTGCCGCATGAGTTCAGCTACAAGGACGGCGACGGCTACCACTTCATGCATCCCGAGACCTTTGAGGACGTCATCCTCTCCGAGTCAAACATCGGCGAATCCAAGGATTACCTCATCGAAGGCCAGAAATACACCGTGCAGTTCGCCGACAGCATCGCTATCGGCATCGAACTGCCCCCCTCCGTGACCATGGAGGTCACCGAAGCCCCCGAGGGCGTAAAAGGTGACTCCGCAAACAATGTTTATAAGGCAGCCGTGCTGGAGACAGGTCTCGTCGTCCAGGTTCCCCTCTTCATCGGGCCAGGCGACAAGATCAGCGTCAAGACCGAGGACAACAGCTACCTCGGACGCGTGAACTAAACACGCCCCCAGCGGGAAGGAGACGGGGTTAAACCCCGTCGTCCTTCCACACCACAAGATACGACCCCGCCTGGAAATGATGAGTCCACCTGCGATGATGATGAGTCGCTTGGCTTTCATGGCACAATTCCACCCAACGTTTTAAGCAGAGACACTGGCCGGGTGCACAGCAGGGTGTGTCGCCAGAATAATGTGCGGAACAGCCCGCATCTTCTCTGCTGTATTTTGTTTGATCTCCAGCTCCAGCTCCAGCGCCTCGCCGCCATGTCATGGCAGCGCACCAGCAGCTGGTGATCATTCGTCGGAGTCGGATTCGCAGCCATAATCGTCTGGGAGGAGGTGAAAAAACATTCCCGCCTCCCCAGGTCACCTGGACTGAGTCTTCCATCCCCGTGCCGCCACTGGACAAGCCGCCCCGCCCAATGTATCGGCGCGGCCCTATGAAACTCAACCGCTTCACACTGGCCCTCGTGGCCACCCTGATCGCCACGGTCGCTCCGGCCGCGGACAACGATGGCTGGATCTCGCTCTTCAATGGCAAGGATCTCTCCGGCTGGAAATCCAACGACGAAGTCCCCGGTGTCTTCACCGTGGAAAATGGTGAACTCAAAGTGGCTGGTGGCCGCGCGCACCTTTTCTACACCGGTCAGGATGGCTCGGCGAGCTTCAAGAGCTTCGAACTGAAGCTGAAAGTGAAGACCACAGCGGGTGGCAATGGCGGCGTCTATTTCCACACCAAGTTCCAGGACAAAGGCTGGCCTGACGCCGGCTACGAGTGCCAGGTCAACAGCACCCACACCGACCCGAAGAAAACCGGAAGCCTCTACGGCGTGATCAACATCCTGGCTCTCCAGGAAGGTCAGGCCGAACCCCAGGGTGGCAAGCACATCAAAGTCCCCGCTGCTCCGAGCAAGGACGACGAGTGGTTCGACTACAACATCCGTGTGGAAGGCAAGCACATCACCCTCAAGGTGAATGGCGTGACCA
>CAYMHJ010000103.1:0-19922 GCA_964390165.1 uncultured Prosthecobacter sp.
CCAGCCCTGCCTTAACCCCAGTTTCCCGTCCTGCTTTTTCACTGACGATGATGGTCGAGACCTCTTTGGAACTGATGTTCACGATGCTTCCGTTTGGCTCGTGCTTCACGGTGTTTTGGCCTGTCGTCTTTGCGATACTCAGTTCTAGGGACTGAGTATGTGCTGGCACATGAATTTGCCGCATGAGGAGGGGCGAGCCGTCATCATCGCGCGTCACGCTTTCGATGTAGATGACCTCCAAGATTTCGATCTCACCGACTGTGTATCTCAGCTCTACGAGGTGTGATCGCAGTGGATCTGCTGCCTCGATCAAGGAGATCGACTTGAAAAGACCAACCTTGGAATCCAGAGGCCCCCGCCCCACCTCCTCCTTGCTCGGCGCAGGCTCTCTCGGGTCGGTGAAGCTCGGTTTATCCCCCACCTGCCAGCCGGGATATATCCCATTCGCCAGCCAGACCTTCCCCAGCGGCTTCGGCAGGTCTTCCTGGCCGTCTTTCGTCTTTTGCCCGGCGATGTGATATGACCCTGGAGCCAGGGCATCGGCGCTGATGGGCGGTTTGCCGGGCTCGCTTTCCCAGATGCAGGCGATGCGGAGGAGGTCGGTATCGAAGCAGGCCCAGAGGTTGTGACCGAGGTTCAGGATGAGACCGCGCGGGGTCAGATTGTCCTTCGGGAAGCCTTCGCCGAGGTCGCGACAATCCAGCACGCTGCTGAAGAAGGGGAAATCCGGCTCCACCCAGTCCGCCCAGTTGCCTTTGGCAGGTGTGGCGGGCGGTGTTTTGGCCTTTTCCTTCTTCGATGGAGTCTGGGCCGCCCCTGGAAAGACAGAAAGGACGAGAAGGGCAGAAAGGACGGTCGGGGCGAAACGCATGAGGCTGAAACACCCGAGGACAGAGCACTCTGTCAATCACTGCGCGGGATACTCCGATGACCACCTGCCTTCTTCCCAAGCAGGAGATCGTGAATCTTCAATAGAGGTAGGCAAATTCGTTGGAGTTCAGCAGCACGAGACAGACATCCGCCAACGCACGTGTCTTGGCATTGCAGTCGGCAGGCTGGAGGTCAGGGACGAATTCTGAGTAGCCGGGCAACTTCTCGTTGAAGCTGAATTTCTCGCCGGTGTTCTCTTCGACGGCGTCGCGGCGGATTTCGAGAGGTGGCTTCGACTTCGTGAAGGTCAGCTTCGTTTGTTTGGCCTCCATTTCGCGCCAGTGGGACACGGTGGCGGTTTTTTCGTCGGCGGTGGGAGGACGGCCAAAGGTGATTTGGAAGACGCGGGCGATCACATCGGCGGGCTTTTCCTTTAACACACGATTCGCCAGCGCCAGTGCCCGATCATAGCTGCCCTGGCCGTTGAAGAGGCTGAAGACCTGTGGAGTGACGGTGGAGACCTCGCGGGCTTCGCAGGAAAAGTCAGGCGCGGGTTCGTTGAAGACCTCCATGAAGGGATCGCGCAGGCCGCGAATTTTCAGTGCATACAAACTGCGGCGGTGGCGCTGGGAGGGCAGGGGATTCGGCACCCAGGCGGAGGCAAAGGTGCCCATGACCTGGCGCGGTTGCATGGCGACTTCGATATTGATCTCCGGCCGGTTAGGAATACCGCCGAGCGTTGGGTTCAGTTCGCCTGTGATGCTCAGCATCGCATCACGAAGCTCCTCCGCCATGAGGCGACGTGGCTTAAACACCGCATAACTCTTTTCGAGGTCTTCACGGCTCAACTTGGAACCTGAAACTTGAAACGTGGAACTCCTCCGATACGCCGCACTCGTCATGATGAGCCGATGCATCTCCTTGAGGCTCCATTTCTTCTCCACGAGCGTGGCGGCGAGCCAGTCGAGCAGTTCGGGATGTGTGGGTTTCTTGCCGGTGCTGCCGAAGTTGTTCGGGTTTCCGGCGATGGCTTGGCCGAAATGCCAGAGCCAGAGACGATTGACGATGGTGCGCGTGGTGAGCGGGTTAGATGGGCTGGCGATCCATTTTGCCAGATCGGTGCGGCGGCCTTCCACGCCTTCTCCAAACTCGATGCTGTCGAGTGCCGAAAGCACGCCTGGTTTGACGGGCTTCGTGGGTGAGAAGGGGTCGCCCCCGCCGAGGATGGCGGTTTGTTCGAGTTCGCCATTCGTCATGCGATCCTGCGGCATGCGCAGGGGCTGGTACACGGACTTGATGTCAGGCGTGACGCCATTGTACACGCTGAACGCAAAGGGCTCGTAGCGTTCCAGTTCCCACTTCAGTCGCTCCAGGCCCTTGCGTGCCACGCGCTCGTTGCCGTAGTCCTCGGGTTCAAAGCCGACGAGCTTGGGCGGATACTGATCTTCGTTGAGGCCCTGCTTACTCAAAATCTGGCGCGCGGCAGAAAACACATCGGAGAAGGCTCGCTTGGCGTTCTTGCCGCTGCCTTTTTTCGCCTGGGCGACGGCGGCGTTCCATTTCGCGGGGTCGAGTTTCTTCTCGACGAACCACTTTTGTGCATTGGCGAGCAGTTTGGAGTCGAGCTTCTCCAAAACGAGCAGGTGCTCGGCACGTCGTGTTTCGAGGTGCTTTTTCTCGTCGAAGCCAGCGGTGTTCTCCACCTGCAAAAACGGCGCGGGGCGCTCGGCGAGCTGGGTGGTGCTGAAGCATGCCTGCATGGCGTAATAGTCATGCGTGGGCACGGGATCGAATTTGTGATCATGGCAGCGCGCGCATTGCAGTGAGTGCGCGAGGAAGGTCTCGCCGACGCTGTTCGTCACGTCGTCTAGAAAGCGCTGCCGGGCGATTTTGGCGACCTCCATGCCGGTCAGTTCCCAGGGGCCCATGCGGAGGAAGCCGGTGGCGATTAAGAGTTCGGAGTTGGAAGTTTCAGGTTTCAAGTTCTCTGCGATCTCATCACCGGCGATCTGTTCTTGGATGAACTGGTCGTAGGGTTTGTCGGCGTTGAAGCTGCGGACGACGTAGTCGCGGTAGCGCCAAGCATTGCCGCGCTCGTAGTCGTTCGCGAAGCCGCTGCTGTCGGCGTAGCGCACGACATCCAGCCAGTGGCGGGCCATGCGCTCGCCGTAGTGGGGGCTTTCCAAAAGACGGTTGATCAGGCGCAGATAGGCGTCGGACTTGTCAGACGAGTCGGACAGGTCGGACTCGAAGGCGGTGATCTCGTCGGGAGTCGGTGGCAGGCCGAGAAGATCAAAGGTGGCTCTGCGGATGAAGGTGCGGGCATCTGCGTCAGGTGCGGGATCTTTAACGGCGAGCAGCGCATCCACGGGATGCACTGAGGACTGAGCACTGAGCACTGGCTTTTTCACCGGCTGGTATCCCCACAGCGACTCGGGTTTGTAGCGGCGGTTCGCCCATTCAGGAGAAAGCGCGCCTTTCACCTTCACGGTTATGCCGTCTTCGGCGCTCCATTTCTCGGCACTGGCTTTGGCGATGGCGTTTCGTTTGGATTCGTCAGGCCAGGGGGCACCGCCGGTGATCCAGTCTTTGATCCAGGCGAGCTGCTCGGGCTTGAGCTGGTCGGCCTCCTTTGGTGGCATGGGCTCCCAGTCGTCATGCGTGCGGGTGGAGGCGAGGTAGAGCGGGCTATCGTCGGGCTTGCCGGGGATTAGAGCCTTCGTTTCGCTCTCGCCGCCCTTGATGGCGCTTTCGAGCGTGCGCATGTCGTAGTCGGCCTTGATCTTCTTTTCGTCGTTGCCGTGGCAGGCGAGGCATTTTTCCTGAAACAAGGGCCAGACGCGGCGCACGAAAAGCGACTCCGCGTCCTCGGCTTGGAGCGACGAGGCAGCGAAGAGAGCAAACAAAGCTGAGCGGAAAGTCATGATGCGACAACGATGGAAACGAGCCTTCATTTCTTTTCCAAGCAAGTCACCCGACTTCGCTCCTGCGGAAGCAATTGACCTTGGTGCTAGGGTTTGAACGGGCAGAAAATGTTATGAAAATTATGGAATGATGTTTAAGTTTCCCAAATGTTCACTTTTCGACCCGCTTTTAATCCTTTGGCCCGACGCCTGCCGCTGGTGCTGGCGGTCTGGCTTGGGCTTACGGCGATGAGCCCTGGGATTGTGCTTCTGGACACGGACAATGCTTCAGCAAACACGACTGCCCCGACGGGGCTCTACGCGGACAGCGGCTGGGGTTTCCAGGGTGAATATGGCGGCTTTCTCGGGACGATGATCGGGCAACAGTACTTCATCACAGCGCAGCACTTCGGAGTACAGGGCAGCACGTTTATCAGCACGGCAGAATTCAACGGCGTGGCAGACGTGACCTACACGATCGACTCTGCGGCGAATGGCGGCGCGGGCTTCTGGGACATCGCAGGGACGGACCTGCGCGTGTTCAAGATCAACGAGAGCTTCTCCTCGTGGGCCGAGATTTACACGGGCAGCAGTGAGGTCGGGAGCACGATGGTGACCTTTGGTCGCGGTGGTCCACGCGGGGCGGAAGTGACGATTGGACCGACAGTTCATGGCTGGTACACCACTGGCATGGATGGCGTCTCGCGCTGGGGGGCGAATGAAGTGAGCGGGATCGTTTCCAGCGGAGTGGGGGATCTGATCTCGGCGCAATTCAACGATGTGTCGGGTCAGAATGAAGCGACGCTTTCCTCCGGGGATTCGGGAGGCGGTGTTTTCATCCAAGTCGGTGCCCAGTGGTTTCTGGCGGGCATCAATTATGCGGTGGATGGTTTCTTCGACACGAACAACACGGTGGGCGACTTCAGCGAGTTTGACGCTGCGCTCTTCGATAAAGGCGGCTTTTACGAAGGCAGCGATGGCACGGGATGGACCTTCCACACGGACACTGGCCTGGACAAGCCGACGAGCATGTATGCCTCGCGCATCTCGGCGAGTGCGACGGAGATCTCGGCCATTGTCGCTGTGCCTGAACCGGGGAGTCTGATACTGCTGGCTATGGCGGGAGCCGTGATGTTGCGGCGTCGCAGGGCCGTCTGATCACCGTGCCTTTAGTTCGGCAAAGATGAGCCGGCCAGCGGAGGTGGGCAGGGCGCTGGAGATCACGACATCGACCGTTTGACCCACAAAGGCGGCAGCCTGGTTGACGACGATCATGGTGCCGTCTGGGAGGTAGCCCACGGCTTGATGTTTATCCTTGCCGGGCTTTTGGAGGCTGAGAGCGAGTTCATCGCCTGGGTTCAATTGCGGCTGGAGGGCCATGACGAGATCGTTGAAGCTCAGGACTGTGATGCCTCGCAGGCGGGCGACTTTGGCGAGGTCTTCGTCATTGGTCAGCAGGCGGGCATTGAGCTGACGGGAAAGATGGGCCAGACGGGCATCGACGGAGAGATCATCGCGCTTTTCCCAGCTCTCAGGCTCGAAGATGGAGAGACGCACGCCGGGCAGGGCTCGGAGTTTTTCCATGACTTCGAGACCGCGTTTGCCGCGCAGCACTTTTTGGTTGTCGCCAGACTCGGTCAGGCGCTGGAGCTCATCCAAAACGAAGCGCGGGACGACGAGCGGGCCGCTGAGGAAGCCTGTGTCTGCCACTTTGAGGATGCGCCCGTCGATGATGATGTTCGTGTCGAGCAGGAGAGGCTCGCCCTCCGCGCCTTCGCGGCGGAATTGCACATAGGGGATGATGAACGCGAACTGGTCGCGATCACTGCGCAGGGCGACGGTGACGCCGAAAAAGGCGAGCGAGGCGTAGATGACGAGCTGCACGAGGTTTTGCAGCGCCTCGCTGCCGGGCTTTGACTGGAAGTAGTCGAGCTGGAAGACGCCGATGCGGGTGATGAGCCAGGCGCAAAAGAGGCCGATGCCGAGGCCGAAGGTGGCGTGGGAGAAGTCCCTCAGGGTCACGCGCGTGAGTGTGAGGTCCAGAACCAGGAGCATTCCCATGACGACCGCGCCTGTGATCGCTCCCGTCCATGCCGGCTGGTCAAAGCCGAGCGCGATCGTGATGCCGATGAACACGAAGAGCGAAAAGAAGAGCGCCCGGACAAGGCGGATGGACCACGGAGAATTCATGGAGAAGTATTGCGTGTGGAGAGTAGCGACGCGGGCGGGCTTTGACGAGAGGCAAATGCGGTGAGCGAACTCTTTGCAAATCACCGCCAAGTGCGGCAAACCTCCGCCCCACCCCATGCCCCGCGTTTACATCAAGACCTATGGCTGCCAGATGAACGAGCGCGATACCGAGCAGGTATCGCAGATGTTCGTCGAGCGTGGCTATACCATGACATCGACCGATGCGGACGCGGATGTGGTGCTGATCAATACCTGCTCCGTGCGCGATCAGGCGGAGCAGAAGGCAATGGGGAAGATGGGCATGGTGCGGCGGCGTAAGGTGCCGCTGGTGACTGGCTTCATGGGCTGCATGGCGCAGAGCCGGGGCTCTGAGTTGGTGGAGAAGACGAAGGTCGATCTCGTCGTCGGCACGCAGAAGTATCACCGCGTGGTCGAGTATGTGGATGAGATCATCCGGGCCAAAGAAGCGCGGCAGATGGATGAGGAGCGTTTTTCCATCGTGGATATCGACGAAGAGGATGCGAGCCAGAACACGATCCGCGATCACACGCTGAAGCCGAAGCAGGGCTCCGCTTTTGTGAGCATCATGCAGGGCTGCAACATGAAGTGTACCTTTTGCATCGTGCCCTACACACGCGGCGGAGAGCGTGGGCGACCGATCTCGGACATCGTGGAGGAGGTGAAGCGTCTGGCCGATCAGGGCGTGAAGGAGATCACGCTGCTTGGGCAGATCGTGAATCTTTACGGGCGGCATGAATTCCCCGCTGTGAATGGAAAGTCGCCCTTTGTGCAGCTCATCGAGGCGGTGCATGAGGTGCCGGGCATCCAGCGCATCCGCTTCACCAGCCCGCATCCGATTGGCTACAAGAAGGATTTGATCGAGGCCTTCACCTATCTGCCAAAGCTCTGCGAGCATGTGCATCTGCCGATCCAAAGCGGGAGTGATGAGATCTTGAAGAAAATGCACCGGCCTTACACGTCGGCGAAGTTCAGCGAACTCGTGGAGCGCATCCGCGCGGCGCGTCCTGGCATTGCGGTGACGACGGATGTGATCGTGGGCTTCCCTGGCGAGACGGAGCAGCATTACCTGGAGACGCGGGAGCTATTCGACCGGCTGAAGTTTGATAACGCCTTCGTCTTCCGCTACTCGAAGCGCCGTGGCACGCCTGCGGCCGAGATGGCGGGGGTACTGCAAATCAGCGAGCCGGAGAAGGAACGCCGCAATCAGGACCTGCTCACGTTGGTGAATTCACACGCGTATCCGCGTTATGAGGAGCTGATCGGCCAACGCGTGGAGGTGCTGTGCGAGGGCACGAGCAAGACGAACGAGTCACGCCTCACCGGCCGCACACGGACGAACCGCATCGTCGTCTTCGAGGGCAATCCCGAGCGTCACATCGGCGAGATCTTCGACGTGAACATCACGGGCTGGGCGAACTTCACGCTGTTTGGCGATCCAGTCGTCGTCTAGACCAAAGCCTTCCGACGCGCGGGCTTGCGGGCTGCTTTGACGGCAGGACGCGGGGCTCGGCGGGCAGGTTTGGGCGCGGAGATCACGACTTCAGGGGCCGGGGCTTGAGCATCCTTGATGGTGCGGAGTTCTTTTTCCACTTCAGCGAGGCGACGTGAGGTGGCGTCCAGTTTTTTCGTGACGAGCCGGGCGACGAATTCAAACAGCGCGGCGTGGAATGCTGGGTCTTCTTCACGCGGATGGATGTCCTGAAGAAATTTCTGGTCCACGGCGAGGCAGAGAGAGCGGCTACCAGCGATGACGGAGGCGGCGCGTTTGTCCTGATTGACCAGGGCCAGCTCGCCGAAGACGTCTCCAGGGCGGGAAATGGCGGCCACGGTTTTACCGCTCACACGGACTTCGAGATTCCCGCTGAGCAGGACGTAGATGCGGCTGTCGATGGTTCCTTCCTGGATGATCGTGTCTCCCGGATCGCACTGGAGCAGGGAGGATGAGTTCAGGACTTCGTCGAGCTGTTCGTCGGTGAAACTATTGAGGAACGGCACGGCCTTGAGAGGCGCGGGCAGGCGACCTTCTTCGTGAATATAGGCATACTCTTTCATTGATTGTGGCTGGGTTATCGCATGGATACGAGACACGCAGCAAGATCATTCCCCGTGCCAGAGGAAGATTTTTCGTCCCCCAGATGGGGGACATAGGGAATCAGGTGCCAAAGCAGCGGTCTCCGGCATCGCCGAGACCGGGCACGATGTAGAAGTTCTCGTTCAATCCCTCATCGATGGCGGCAGTGACGACGGGCACGTCTGGGTGCGCTTCATGCAGCGCCTCCAGGCCCTGCGGGCTGCTGACCACGGAGACGAAGGTGAGTCGCTCGGCTCCGGCGGCCTTGAGTTGCTTCAGGGTGAAGCTGGCGCTGCCACCAGTGGCGAGCATGGGATCGAGCACGAAGACATCCGCCTCATGGAGGACGACGGGCAGCTTGGCATAGTAGGGCCTCGGCTGGGCCGTCTCCTCACAGCGGGCGATGCCAATATGCGCCACGATGGCCTCGGGTACGAGCTGGTGGATGGCATCGCTCAGCCCCAAACCAGCGCGGAGAATGGGCACGAGCACGATGGGGCGGGCAAAGGTCTGGCCTTCGGTTTCAGCCAGCGGCGTCTGAATGGTGATCGCTCGAGTCTCCAAACCACGACTGGCCACGGTGAAGAGGATCTCCGCCAGCCGGTGCAGGTGCCAGCGGAACTGTGTTGAGGGCGTGTCCTGCCGACGCATGGCCGTCAGGTGGATCTGGGCGAGCGGATGGGTGACGACAAGGGGCTGCGGGGCGGACATGGAGAGATCAGTTTCCCGCTGGAACTCCGGGCGCTGTTGGGAAAGGCCCTGGCACCGAGGGAGCGGGGGATGTGGCACCCTCAGATGGAGTTGGCGCAGAGAATGGGGCATCGATGGGCGTCGGTGTGCTGCCGGTGGGCGAACTCGGTGCGACTGCAGGTCCGTTCGGGTCTCCTGGCGCGAGAGAGGTGGCGGCGGCAGCGGCAGCGGCTGCTTCTGCTGCCTTCTTCTTCGCGGCGGCAAGCTTGGCTGCGTTGGCTTTAGACTTTTCGGCGGACTGTTTGAGGTAGGTTTTGTAGTCAGGCCCGCTGCCTTCGATCTTCACCGGGGTGCCGATGGCGGTGTGCTTGAACATGGTGCCAGCGAACTTCGATGGCAGGCGGATGCAGCCATGGGAGGCACGTTTTCCAGGGCGCGGGATGGGGCCGATGTGCATGCCCACGCCATCGCCAGTGAGGCGCATGAAGTAGGTCATCTTGGCGGCTTCGAAGCGTCCGCCGGGTGGCAGGAGATCGCGGCCCTGCTTGAAGTCGGAGTTCACGAGCTTGCCTTCTGCATCGTAGCCCTTGCCATAGAGATTGGAGACTTTGTCGGAGATCTTTTCCAGCACTTTGAACTCACCAATGGGCGTGGGGAAGCTGGGGATGCCGGTGGCCACATAAGTCCAGCCGAGCTGCTCCTCACCATTGTAAAGGTAAGCCCGCTGCTCATCCACATTGATGCGGATGAAGGTGATGTCCTTGCCGAGGCCTGTCCATTCGAAGAGTCCGGTCGGCTTCTTCGCGGCGGGTGGGGGCGGTGGTGGTGGCGGCGGCGGTGTGGTTTTACAAGCAGCCAGCCACAGTGCGGCGGCGATCACGGTGCCGCGTGTGGCGAGGCGGAGCAGGTTTTGGGGTTGCATGTGGGCGGAGTCTAAGTCCTCAGCACGCCACGCTCAAGGGCGAGCGTGGGTTGATGGAGAAATCGCTGCGCTCGAAAAGCCTTCGACTTTTCCATGCGTTGGCTGGCCGTCCCAAAAGGTGCCTGCAACGACAAGTGAGGTGGTCAGAAGGACAATGAGACCATGCACTGCAGCTAATTTGATGATTTCTGAAGAGCGTGTTGCCTCAGGCTTTCGCACGATTCTTCGGATGAAAACGACAAGGCATAGCAATGACAGCAAGGCAGCGAAGAAAAACGCCAGCAAAGCCGCAAGTGCGACTGGATCTTGGGAACGATAGTAGGCGTCTGGCTCAGTCAGCAGCTGCTCTGATGAACGAGCAGTCATCCAGCCGCTCATGAACACTGTCGATGGGAAGGCGGCAAGCCAACAGATGAAGATGGATGTCCAGAGGCTCATTTCTTCTTATCCCACTCGTTCTTCTTCACGATCTCGGCGATCTGCTGCTTCGCGGCGAAGTCGTCGGGGAGGATCTTGAATTTGGTGAGGTAGTTGATGGCTTTTTGAAACTGGAGCGCCTCGCCCTTCTTCGATTCGATCTTGTCGGCGGGGGTGTCTTTCAGTGCCTGGATAAAGTCGGCCGCCATCTTGAGGCCGGATTCATGTGCGGCGCTGTCGTTGGCGTAGCAGAGGGATTCGAGAAGTCGATACATCCTGGCATTGCCCACGAGTTTGGCGGCGTCTTCGCGGATGCTTTTAGCGATCTCAGCGCGCTTGGCGGCAGTGGCTTCTTCGCTCATGCGGCTGGTGTCACCACCTTCGATGGCGCGCTTGGGCAGGGAGCGATACCAGATGTTCCGGTAGCGGACGGGGTTGCCGTGATCCTGGAGCTTGAGGGGGCCTTTTTCAGGGAAAGGGCGCGGGCTGGAGCGGCGCATGTGCCCGCCACCGCCTTCGAGACGGGTGTGGTCCTGCACGCATACGCCGTTCACGAAGACGGTGATGTAGCCGGGATCAATCTCCTGGCCGTCTTTAAAGATGGGGCGGCGGAAAATGATGTCATAGCTCTGCCACTCACCCGGGGCATACAATGCATTCACCATGGGTGGATTGATGCCGTAGATGGAGGAGGCGAAACCGTCCGGGTAGGTGGGATTGTTGTAATTATCCAGCACCTGTACCTCGACCTGGCCCATGAGGAAGACGCCGCTGTTGCCGCGTCCCTGACTATTGCCCTCGACCTTGCTGGGGGCGCTCCATTCGATGTGGAGCTGGCAGTCGGCGAACTCTTCTTTCGTGCGGATGTAGCCGCTGCCGGGCACGCACTGCAGGACGCCGTCTTTGACTTCCCACTTCGTTGGTTCGGCGGGTTGTTTGTCGGACTGCCACTTCTCGATCTCCTCTGCCTTGCCACTGAAGAGGACGATGGCATCGGAAGGAGCGGCACCATTCTTGCCTGGCTCCACACGCGGTGGCTGCGGGCGGTTCATGTCATGGATGGCCCAGGGATGCGTGGCATCGGGAGCATCACCATAAAAGCCGCCTTCAGCATGGGCGGCGGTGATGAAAATGGAAAGGACGGCGAGGACGTGGATCGTGGAGCGCTTCATGGCGCGTCATTGATAATGACTCGTCACGCCGCCGCCAAGACAATTCAGCCTGTGACGGGTGTGTCGCGGTGTCGCCAGCATGATGTGCGGAACACATCGGCCAAGTGCCAAGGGCACGATCCTCCTCAGCCCAGGGCAACGCCACGGGCACTGTGGTGACACAGGGGCATGACCAGAATGGGAACGGCCAGTTGGATGTGAGAGGCACGGTGCCGGAGACGATGCAAAGCTCATGATCACTCTGGGTTCGGGGAATACTTCACTGCCCGGCCCCACGCGGCCCACCACGATCTGGCCTTATGACCCTGCCAACCGCCTGCTGAAAACGCGCACCACTGCTCGAGCGGTGGCCACGCAGAATAGCAGAACAGCGAGCAAAGCCTCAGCCAGGACCTGCTGGCTGATGAGGTGGTGATCCTGATGCGCATTAGATGCCTAGCAAATGCCAGGGTTTCAGTCCAAGGCTTGCGCCGCGATGTTCGTTTCACTAAAACCGACCTCTTCCACCCACCATGACCACTGATCGACGCTCCTTCCTCACGACTCTCGCCACCGCCACTGCCGCCAGCGCCTTTGGGCGTGACTGGACCGGCCAGACACCGGAGCGCTACCCAGATCCGGACGTGATCGCCATCGAGCCTGCTTTTGAAAAACTCATCCAGGGCAATGCGCCCATCCGCCGTCTCCATACCGGCATGCTCTGGGCCGAAGGTCCCGCCTGGAACGGCGCCGGCAACTACCTCGTTTGGAGTGACATCCCGAACAACGCTCAGATGCGCTACCTCCCCGAAGACGGCCACGTCTCCGTCATGCGCAACAACGCCAACAACAGCAACGGCAACACCTTTGACCACCAGGGCCGCCAGATCAGCTTCGAGCACGCCACGCGCCGCGTCGTCCGCTACGAACTCGACGGCAAGATCACCGTGCTGGCCGACAAATTCGACGGCAAGCCACTCAACGCCCCGAATGACGGAGCCGTGCATCCTGACGGCTCCATCTGGTTCTCCGATCCCGGTTACGGCAGCATGATGGACTACGAGGGGAATAAAGGAGAACTCCTTCTCAAAGAATCCGTCTATCGCATCGACCCCGGCGGTGAGATCACGAAGATCACGGAAGACCTCGAAAAGCCCAATGGCCTGTGCTTCTCCCCTGACTATAAGAAGGTGTACATCGTCGATACTGGCAGCCCGAAGAACATTCGTGTCTATGACGTTGACGGCAAGACGGCGAAGAACGGCAAGATCTTCGCCACGAACAAGGGCCAGCTGGCCGATCCCAAAGCCAAAGGCGGCTCCGATGGCATCCGGTGTGACATCGAAGGCAATCTATGGGCCAGCGCCGGCTGGATTGGCGATGGATTCGATGGCGTCCATGTCTTCAACCCGGAAGGTAAGCTCATCGGCCACATCAAGCTGCCCGAGACCGCCAGCAATGTCTGCTTCGGCGGTCCAAAACGGAACCGCCTCTTCATCACCGCCAGCCAGAGTCTTTTCTCGGTGTATGTGAATACTCGCGGCGCGCATCACTGCTGATGGCGAGGCACTTCGAGCGCTTAATCTCCAGAAGCTCGTGCACGCCGTGAGCATCACTGGAAGCACGTCCAGTGTGAGCTTTCCTCCGGGTGACGGGGAGCGGCGGTGGCAAAAAAGGCGCTTTGTTGCAGGTCACCGGGGGATCCGGTTCATCGTGGTTGGCAGCTCATTGCTGCCTGCTTTGACTTTTTGCGCCTGCGTCAAATTATGCCTTTTCAACTGCTCATTTACCACGACATCATCTTCAAAAAGTCTCCTGCACATGCTCCCAGACATCGCCTCCCTCGCGCACTCGCTCAGCATCTCGAATGACCACCTCGCGCTCTATGGCACGGACAAGGCGAAAGTGTCGCTCAAGGCCCTGAAGGATAAGCCGCGGAAAGGCAAGCTCATCCTCGTCTCTGCGATCACACCCACTCCTGCCGGCGAAGGCAAGACGACGATGTCCATCGGACTCGCGCAGGGTTTAAAACGAATCGGCCAAAGCGTCGCACTCGCGCTGCGGCAGCCTTCGATGGGACCCGTGTTTGGCCGCAAAGGTGGTGCCACGGGTGGAGGCAAAAGCACCGTGCAGCCATCGCAGAGCATCAACCTGCACTTCACCGGCGACTTCCACGCCATCACCAGCGCGCACAATCTGCTCAGCTCCGTGCTGGATAATCAGATCTTCAATCATCAGACACACCTCACGCCCTCGACACTACTTTGGAAACGTGTGCTCGATGTGAATGATCGCGCCCTGCGCCGCATCCGCACCAGCGCCGGAGCCGCCACCGAACGCGCCACAGGCTTTGACATCACCGCCGCGTCGGAAGTGATGGCCATTCTTTGTTTGTCCGAGTCCCTCGCCGACCTCCGCGCGCGGCTGGATCGCATCGTCACCGGATTCACACCTGAAGGTGAACCTGTGCTGGCAAAGGAAGCTCGTGTCACCGGAGCCCTGCTCGCGCTGCTTCGCGATGCCCTTCAGCCCAATCTTGTGCAGTCCGTCGAAGGCGTGCCCGCCTTTCTCCATGGCGGCCCCTTTGCCAACATCGCCCATGGCTGCAACTCCGTGCTAGCCACCCGCATGGCACTCGCCCATGCCGACTACGCCGTCACCGAGGCTGGATTCGCCTTCGATCTCGGCGGGGAAAAGTTCATGCATATCAAGTGCCGCCAGTCCGGTCTCCAGCCCGAGGCCGTCGTCCTCGTCGCCACCGTTCGTGCTTTGAAAATGCACGGCGGAGTCGCCCTTGATGCCCTCACCCATCCTGATCCCGAGGCGCTGAAAAAGGGCCTGGATAACCTCGCCGCTCATCTCGACAGCGCGCAGCAGTTCCAGCGCCCCGTCATCGTGGCGATCAACCAGTTCACGAACGACAGCGCCGAAGAAATCGCCCTCGTGAAGGAGTTCTGTGCCGAGCGCGGCGTGCCCTGCGCTCTCGCCAATGTCTTCGGCGATGGTGGAGCCGGAGCCACCAAGCTCGCTGAAACCGTGCTCGAAGCCCTGGCGAACTCCGAATCAAAGCCTCTGCCGTTTCTCTACCAACCCCACGACAGCGTCGAGCAGAAGCTCCACGCCATCGCCACCCGCATTTATGGTACAGACGGCGTCACGCTCACAGACGAAGCGAAGGCCAAGTTCGTCCTCTTCGACAAGAGCGGCTTCGGTCACCTGCCGCTGTGCATGGCGAAGACGCAAAACTCCCTCTCTGACGATGCCACCAAGCTCGGCCGCCCGAAAGGTTTCACCATCACCGTCCGCGACTTCGAGATCGCCAACGGAGCCGGCTTCCTCGTCGCCCTCACCGGCACCATGATGCGCATGCCAGCCCTGCCCAAAGTGCCAGCGGCGGAGCGCATCCAGGTCAGCGAAGATGGGATGATCAGCGGCATCTAGCCCGGAGAGAGATCACAGGCGTGTCCCTGCACGTGGGAAGCGGTCGCTGCCGTAGCCGTAGGGCATGTTTGAGCGGGCGGCCTGGCCTTTGATCATGAACCAAAAGAGGAAGGCCAGCACCACGGCGAGCAGCTTTTCCTTCCAGTTGCGGACGAAGATGTTTTTAAGCTGCTCCAATCTCACGTGTTGGTTCCTCCGTTGAACTTTCGTTTCTCAAACCGCCAAAAGTGAGGATCTCGTTCAGGCGATCCCGCACCTCTTCAGGCTCCAGATCATGCTCCAGCTTGCCCCGGTAGGCGATGGAAAGCGCACCGCTCTCCTCACTGACGATCAGAGCGATGGCGTCCGTCTCCTCCGTCACACCCATGGCGGCACGGTGACGCAGGCCGATGGCACGGTCACGGACCTCCTTTTGACTCACAGGAAAGACACAACCAGCTGCCTGGATACGCCCCTGGTCGATGATCACACCGCCATCATGCAGGGCGGTCTTCGGGTGAAAGATCGTTGTGATGAGCTCCACGCTCATGATCGCATCCACCTCGACACCCGTTTCCACAAACTGCTTCAGATCAATGCCACGCTTCAGGGCAAACAAGGCGCCACAACGGCGGGCGGAGAGCTTCTGCATCGCCTCCAGCAGCACATCGAGTGATTCAGGGTCTGGCCGGTTAAAGGAAAACACACGATGGCTGCCCAGTTCAGCCAGCACGCGGCGCAGCTCCGGCTGGAATAGCACCACGAGTGCCACAGCAAGGAAAACGGAGATGCGCTGGAGCAGCCAGTTGATCACCTCCAGCTCCAGGAGCTGCGAAATGAGGGCGAGGCTCAGCAGCAGGATCAGCAGCCCCGTGAGGATGCGCGCGCCACGAGTCGCACGGAAAAACAGATACCCATGATAAGCCAGCGCGGCGAGGATGATGATCTCCACGCCGTCGCGCCAATGCTCTGTCACGAAATCCCACATGCGTTGTTTCTCGTAAGCCTAACGAAGGCATGGGTGCAAGAGTTTCCTCAACTTCTGGCGAGATGAAAATGAGCCACGCTGGCAGATGGCGGAGGTTTCGTTTGCCCGGCTGGCAGGAAGCGCAAGACTGCCGGGCCATGCCTCGTTTGCACACGCTCACCCCTCCACTACCTCAAATGATCCGCCCCTCGCTTATCCTCGCCGGTGGCTCGCTGCTCGCAGCGGCCAGCCTTTCCGCCCAAACCACCGCTCCTGCCGAATGGGCCAAATTCCGCGGCCCGAACAACGATGGCACCGCGCCCGTGCTCAAAGTCAGCAATTGGAAGAGCGCCAAGATCAAGACTCTGTGGAAGACCGACACCCCGGCGGGCTTCAGCTCCTTTGCCGTGGCCGGTGCCAAGGCCTACACCATTGTCACTGGTGAAACAGACGGCAACGTGGGCGAGGTCGTGGTCTGCCTGGATGTCAAAAACGGCAAGGAACTCTGGAAACAGCCCCTGACTGTGATCGGCAAATACGACGGCGGTGGCGACGCCGGCACGAATGACAATAAAGGCGGCGACGGCCCACGCTCCTCCCCCGTCGTCGATGGTGACAAAGTCTATGCCATCGATGCCAACCTCGGCGTCTTCTGCTTTGACGCCGCCACCGGCAAGCCCGTGTGGAGCCGTGATGTGATGAAGGAAAACGCCGGTGTGCAGATCAAGTGGCAGAATGCCGCCTCCCCGGTGATCGACGGCAATGTGCTCATGATGTGCGGCGGCGGTGAAGGTCAGGCGCTGCTCGGTCTCGACAAGACCACCGGCAAAGTGCTCTGGAAAGGCGAGGACGACAAGATGACCCACGCCACGCCTGTGATCGCCGACATCCACGGCGTGCATCAGTGCATCTTCTTCACCCAGACCGGTCTCGTGGCCGTGACTCCTGCGGATGGCAAAGTGCTCTGGCGTGCCCCTTTCCCCTTCAAAGTCTCCACCGCCGCCAGTCCGGTCGTGTATGAAGACATCGTCTATTGTTCGGCCGGTTACGGTGTGGGTGCCGGTGCCTTCAAGATCAGCAAAAGCGGCAGCGGCCTGAGCGCCGAGCAAATCTGGCGCCGTGAAAACGAGTGCTTCAACCACTGGAGCACCCCCGTGGTGAAGGACGGCTACCTCTACGGCATGTTCAGCTTCAAAGAATATGGTGCCGGACCTCTGGCCTGCGTGGACATCAAGACAGGCAAGGACATGTGGAAGGAAGGCGGCTTCGGCCCCGGTCAGGTCATTCTCTCTGGCGACAAAATCATCGCTCTCAGCGACAAAGGTGAAGTCGTCGTGGCCGAGGCAACTCCAGAGAAATATACGGAGTTGAAGCGCGACGACGTGCTCGACGGCAAGGTCTGGAGCTACCCCGTGATGGCCTACAATCACCTCTTTGCCCGCAGCACCAAAGAAGGTGTCTGCCTGGAAATTCAGTGATGCGATCTTGGTCGTTCGCGATGTGAAACACGAGGCCCGGGGCGAAAGCTCCGGGCCTTTTGATTTATTCCACTTCGTTTACCGCCGGCTCATCGAGCGAGGACTTCTGCCAGCGCCCCTCCAACGTGTAAACGAGATGCGGCGTGTAAAGCTGAGGCTCGAGCAGGAAGGAGTCGTGCCCTTTGTTCGAATGCACCGTGATGTGCATGGAGGAGACTCCAACACGCTCCAAGGCCGACACCATTTCCGCCTGCTCTTCGGGATAGAAGCAAAAGTCGCTGTCGATGCTGAAGATCAGGTAGTGATGTCCCGCCGCCTTGCTGCGGGCAAACAATTCTTCATAGCTGTCCACGCCGGCATCACGCAGCGGATTGTAGCGCAGCCACATGTCGAGGATGCGCAGGTAAGAGTTCGCATCGAAGCGCTTCACGAACTTCTTCCCCTGGTGCAGCATGTAGCTCTCGACGTTGTGCCCGACCTTGTACCAGGAGAGCTGCCCATTGGGCTGAGACACAGTCTGGCTCGCCCGTTTTTCAATGGCATCAAGGTGCACAAAGGTCTTGTGCGAGATCATGCGTGCGAGTGCGAGCCCGTACTCGGGTGTGGCATCATCCTGATAATCCCCACCATTGAAGTGGGGATCGTTTTCGATGGCGAGCACCTGCTCAAACAACGTCAGCCGCGTGAGCACCGTGGTGCGCAGGCCCGTGGCGACCGGCATGACGATCTTCACCCGCTCGGGATAGAGCGTGGCGAAGTTGATGGCGAGCAAGCCACCAACTGAGGAGCCGATAACGGCATGAAGCGTCTTGATGCCGAGATGATCTAGCAGCGCCGCCTGACTGCGAACCACGTCACTGCTCAGCACGGGAGGGAAGTCTTTCCCATACGGCCTGCCCGTCTCGGGGTTCATCGAAGTCGGTCCGCTGCTGCCATAGCAACCACCAAGGTAGTTTGCGCAGATGACGAAGTAGCGGTTTGTGTCCAGCGCCTTCCCTGGACCGATGAAAAGATCCCACCAGCCCTGCTTCACATCGTCTGTCCAACGTCCGTTGAGGCCCGGCACATCGGGATTGTGCCCCGCAGCATGTTGACTGCCGGACAGGGCATGGAAGAGCAGGATGGCGTTGGTTTTCCGCGCATTCAGCTTCCCATAGGTTTCATACGCCACCGTGATTCCCGGCAGCGAGTCTCCGCTGGCAAAGACGAAGGGCTCGGCAGCGCTGCCGAGTTGAAAAAAATGGGTGGATGTTTCGCCGAGGCCTTTGGACATGGACCGTGATGAAGAGGTGAGGATGGGCCTGATGTCAAAGGACGAACCATTTACAGCCAGCCTGTCTGCTGGAGGCGGCTCGTGAGTTCCATCTGGCGTTCGAGCTGCTGCGAATACTTGGCGGCATTCTCAGCATTCGGTTTGCAGCGGGTGGATTCATCCAGCGTCACTAGTTTGGCACAGAGCGCATCGTAGCTGATGGTTTCGCTGTGCTCGTTGGCTTGAGCATACGCAGCCTGGATGGCTCCGCCGAGAGCGGCCCCTTCGCTGGTGCTGAGCGTGACGACTTCCGCATTGAAGCAATCCGCCGCGATCTGACGCCATGTAGCGCTCTTACTGCCACCGCCAGTGAGACGGATCTCCGTGGGGTTCATGCCGAGATCGCGGAAGCGCTTCAAACCATAGGCGAGTCCGAGCGTGGCACCTTCCACCGCCGCACGGGCGATGTTGGCAGGCGTCATGTTCGTCGGGCGCAGGCCGTGGAGCACTCCGGTGCCATTTGGCAGGTTCGGAGTGCGCTCACCATTGAGATAAGGGAGGAACATCACTCCATCGGCACCAACAGGCGCAGAGGCGACGGCATCTTCGAGTTGCTTCAAATCCCAGCCATACATGTCGCGCACCTGCTCGGTGACGACCGTGACATTCATGGTGCAGACGAGCGGCAGCCACTGGTCTGTGCTGTCACAAAAGGCGGCCACTTCGCCCTGGCCATCGACCACGGGTGATCCGGCCACGCCGTAAAGCGTGCCGCTGGTGCCAAAGCTGGCGGTGATGACACCGGGCTTGATGTTCCCGGTGCCGATCGCGCCCATCATGTTGTCGCCACCACCGGCGGAGATGATGACGTTGTCGCTGAGTCCCCAGGCTTTCGCCAGTTCAGGGCGGAGCCGACCATGCACGCTGCGGCTGGAGCCAAGCTCTGGTAGCATGGAGCGCACGCGTGGGTCGATGTAATCACACAGTTCGTAGCACCACTGGCGTGTGTTCACGTTCAGGATGCCCATGCCCGAGGCGTCGCCGTATTCCATGCGCTTCACGCCGCTGAGCCAAAAGTTGATGTAATCATGCGGAAGCAGAATGGATGTGATCTTGGCGAAGTTCCCCGGCTCGTTCTGTTTGATCCAAAGCAGCTTCGGAATGGTGTAGCCGGGTAGCATGGCATTCCCCGCCATAGCGATGACGCCTGGCTGACCGCCGAACTCATGGGCGATCTCAGCGCACTGAGCCTGGGTGGAAGTATCGCACCACAGCTTCGCAGGCCGCACGGGTTTGTCATCCGCACCAAGCGCCACCAGCCCGTGCTGCTGACCGCTCACGCCAATGCCGGCGATCTTCGATTTATCAGCCCCGAGCTTCTCCAGGCACTGCTTCACACTGCTCTCCACAGCGTCGATCCAGCTTTGCGGATATTGTTCGAGATGCCCGGCGGGTAGCCCTTCGATCAAATCATAAGCGCTATGCCCGGAGGCGAGAATCTTGCCGCTGTCGAGGTCGAGCACGATGGCTTTCGTGCTCTGGGTGCCGCTGTCGATGCCGAGGAAATACA
>CAYMHJ010000104.1:0-19773 GCA_964390165.1 uncultured Prosthecobacter sp.
TGATGACCGGCCTTCGATCTGATTTTTCTCCCCCTTCCGTCACCTTTCTCATGCGCATCCTCTGGGTCCTCCTCAAAAAAGAACTGCGAGCCTTTTTCGTCTCGCCCGTGGCCTACATTGTCCTGGCGCTGGTGATGGTGCTCAGCGGCTATTCCTTCCGTGCGGCACTCTCCATTCTTGAGCGTGGGCCTAGTGAGGGGAGCATCGTTCAGTGGATGTTTCAGCCGAACTGGTTCTGGCTGTCCTACTTCTTCGTCTTTCCGCTGCTGACCATGCGTCTCTTTGCCGAGGAGAAGAAGATGGGCACCTTTGAGACGCTCTTCACCACGCCGGTGCATACCTGGCAGGTGGTTCTGGCGAAGTTCGGCGCCTCGGTGCTGGTCTATGCCGTACTTTGGCTGCCAAGCTTCATCAATTTTCACCTTGTGGATTACATCACTGCCGGTCAGATCGAAATACCGCCCGGCTCGCTGAAGGGCAGCTATCTCATTTTGCTGGCCATGGGTATTTTTAATCTTTCCATCGGCTGTTTTGCCTCGTCTTTGACTTCGAACCAGATTGTCGCCGCTGTCATTTCCTTCACGGCGAGTCTGCTGCATTTCCTCGGCGGGCTTTTCATCATGGTGCTGGGTCGGAAGGTCTCCGAGACCTTCGTGGACATCACGAGCTACTTCGCCAGCATGGAGCACATCCGCACCTTCACGAGCGGGCTGATCGACACCCGCCCGATCGTGTATTACACCAGCCTGGCGTTGCTATTCCTGACCCTGACGCATCAGGTCGTCGAGTTCCGCCGGTGGAAGCCCTGATTTTGGGTTCGTCACGCAGCCATCTATTTTTTTCTCAATGCCTTCCGATCCCGAAACCACTGCCAAAGCCACCCCGCCGATGCCCCGCCGCTGGAGAATCGGGCTGAATGTGTTCCTGCAGATCCTGCTGACACTGGGGCTCTTCTTTGGAGTGAACCGCCTCAGCTACCGTTACCACACGCGCTGGGATCTCAGCCCGCAGCAAAACTTCACCCTCAGCACGACGACACTGAACAATCTGGACAAACTTTCCAAGGATGTCTTCATCGCCAATGTCATCCCGAGAGACGGGCCGCTCTTCGGCGAGGTGCAGACACTGCTGGAAGAATATCGTCTCAATGGCCGTGGGCGCGTGAAGGTGCGCAGCATCGACCCCGTGCGCGACATCGAGCGTGCCGAAACATTAAAGACGGAGACCGGCCTGCCGCTGGACCAGAGCGGTGTCGTGGTGCGCTGCGGCAAACGCACCCGCTTCATCACTGAGGAGGAACTCGTCGTTCGTGAGCAGGGCACGGAGACGCAGCGCGCCATCAAGGAATTTCGTGGGGAGGATGCCATCACCTCGGCCATGATCAATGTGGTCGATGGAGACGCGCGGAAGCTTTACATCCTCGTGGGTAAGGGGGCCCGCACGGAGGCCGCGCTGGTGGAATCCATGGTCGCCATCGGAGAACTCGGGCGAGCGCAGAACTTCCAGCTTTTCCCGCTCAATCTGGCGGAGATCAGCACCGTCCCAGCGGATGCTGACGGACTACTGCTCGTGGGCCTGCGCTATGACTTCTCCGAGCGTGAGATGGATATCCTGAAAGCCTACTGGGCCCGCCAGCGCACGGGTCTCTTCATCATGCTGGACCCCTCCGGCGAGACGCCGAGGCTTAATGCATTCCTCGGCCTGAATGGCGTCGTCCCGCGTGGGGACCGCGTGCTTTATGCCGAGAGCATCGGCAGCGGCACGCGGAAGGAATTTTCCGTGCAGGCCATTTTTGACAATGAGTCCTCCATCACCCGCCCCATCGCCGCCAGTGGCACCACACTGCCGGGGCAGACCGAGTCTCTGGAACTGCGGTTTGATGACGAGTATCTGAAGAATCTGAACATCACCGTGCATCCGCTCATCGGAGCCACCGATCGCTACTGGGGGGAGAAAAACTACCTCGAAGAGCTGCCCATCGCCGATGATGAAGATGCGCGGAAGGACATCTTCCTCGCCGCCAGCGTCGAGCGCGGCACCATCACGGATGAGCGGCTGCGAGTGGACAGTTGCCGCATGGTCGTCGTCGGCAATGCCGCCCTGCTCGACAAACAGTCCGCGCTGGCCGTGAACCGTGACTTTGTGGCCGCCAGCCTGAACTGGATCCTGAATCGGGAGAAGCTCATCGGCATCACCCCGAAGGCGAAGCACAACTACCGCATCCAGCTCACGCGCCGCCAGAGCGAAATCATCTTCTGGGGCACCACCGTCGTCATGCCTGCCATCGTGCTTTGCTTTGGCCTCATGGTCTGGGCCACACGCCGGGCAGCCTGAGCCATCATCCGTTTTTTTAGCATGCGTCTTCGTTCCACCCTGATCCTCCTTTCTCTAGCCGCCCTTCTAGGGGCGGTCATCGTGGGTATCGAAAAATACCTCCCCTCCACCCGCGAACTGGCTGAGATGAAGAAGGGGCCCGTGAAGTTTGATCCCAACAAAATCACACAGATCGAGCTCGACTCCAGCGGCGGGGACGGTGTCAGCCTTCAATGGGATGGTGGGCAGTGGTGGGTGCGGCGGCCATTCAATGATCTGGCCGACCCTGAGCGGGTGGAGAAGTTTGTGAATGAGCTGCTCGCCATCGGCTGGATCAACCGCGTGCATCGTGACGAGTTCGAAGACGATGCCGCGTGGACGAAAACCCAGCTCGAAAAACCGCATCACACGGTCCGTCTCAGCAGCGGGAGTGAGCTTGTGCTCGATCTCGGCCTCGGCTCTGTCTCTCCCATCGAGGGCAGTCATTATCTCCGTCTCGCCCCGGTCAAAGGAGATCCTGAAGCCTCGTATTATGTCACGAAGACATCCCTGCCCGAACTGCTGAAAGCCACCTCGGGAGACTGGCGTGACCCGAAGCTCCTGCGCGCGCCAGCCACCGCCATCATGAATCTCAAACTCGTTCAGGCAGGGGGGCAGATCGAGCTTTCCCGATCGGATGAAAAGGCACCCTGGATGCTCGTGAAGCCACTGAGCACACGCGGCAGTAAGGAGCGCATCGGCGAACTGCTCTCCACTCTGCTGAATCTGACCATCAAGGAGGCATCCGAGCCTGCCAATGGTGCCGCCAAAGCAGACGCAGCCACGGCGACCACTGCCCTCGCCGCCGAGGAGATGAAGATCAGCATCACCGTGAAGGGGCTGGCCAAAGCCTTTGACCTCACCCTCACCAAGCCTTCAAAGCCCGACGCCACCGAGACCACGGCGCGTGCCAGCTACCGTAAGCCCCTTTATACCATCGTCTCGCAGTCTCTCTCCCAGCTCTGGGGAGAGCCGAACCAACTGCGGGATCGCATGCTGGCACGAATCGATAAGGACGTTGTCACCGCCATCGACATCACCAGCGCCCTGCATCCCCCCATCCACCTGGAGGTAAAAAATGACTCTTGGTTCACCACGCGCGGCACCCGCCTCGCCCCGGCCAATGGCGACCGCATTTCCCGTTTCTTCGATGCGCTGAACAACTTCCAGGTCCTCGAATTTACCGCCGACTCGGCCTCGAATCTCATGCCTTATGGCCTCGACAATCCCTTCCTCACCGTCGCCTGGGTCGAGGCCGGGGCGAAGCCTGTGAAGCTTCACTTCGGATCGAATGCCGAGAGCACCGACTTCTTTGCCAAATACGACCACGAACCCTCCGTGTATCGTGTCGATGCCAGCATCCTCCCGAGCATCCCGCAGGAGCCCATCAAATGGAAGGGCCTCGGCGTGCTGCGCTTCACCCAGTTCGCCCTCCGCCAGATCAGCCTCGCCGCAGGCACAGCGCCACCCACCGTCCTGAAATACGACCCCACCACCGCTCAGTGGACCGGCAGCCGCGCTGGCCAGGACATCACGCCCATGATTGATCGTGTGAAGGCAGACAAACTCGCAGGGTCTCTCGCCAAACTGAATGTCCAGGACTGGGTCGGTGATACCACCACGGCGATCACCGCACTGCAAAATCCCGCGCTGCGTGTCATCGTCACCCTCGGTGAGCCGGGCACCAACACCGGCCCCACCCGTGACCTCGTCCTCAGCTTCACCCCGACGCAGTCTGACAACATGAACTCCGCGCTCTATTACGGCCAGCTTCAGGGCGACCCCGACCTCTTTTACATCGCCCGCACCACTCTGCTGGAAATCCTGGCCCCAGTGTTCAAGGCGAAGCCTTAGCGCAGTTCCCCGCAGCGTGACGCAGAACCCATGAGAGAGCTGCTCCCAGCCCACCGTCCTGCGCTCGTCCTCGCACCCATGCAGGACGTCACCGACCTGCCCTTCATGCAGCTCATGGCCCGCTATGGCGGACCTGACCTCTTCGTCACTGAATACTTCCGCGTCACCCCCGATTCGAAGCTCGACGCCACCATACTCAGGTCCATCATCGAGAATGGCACCGGGTGCCCCGTCGTCGCCCAGATGATCGGTCAGGACATCCCCGCACTCGTCCGCACCGCGCGGCAATTGGAAAAACACCCCGTCGCAGGCATCGATCTCAATCTCGGCTGCCCCGCCCCCGTCGTCTGCCGCAAGGACGCCGGCGGCGGCCTCCTCCGCCAGCCCGAGCGCGTGGACCAGATCCTCCACGCCCTGCGCGACACCATCCAGGGGCGCTTCACCGTCAAGTGCCGCATCGGCTTCACCGACAAAGCCGAGTTCCCCCGCCTGCTGGAGGTCTTTCTCAAGCACGACCTCCAGATGCTCACCATCCATGGCCGCACCGTGCGTGATGCCTACAAGACACCGGTGCATCCAGAGTGCGTCGCCACCGCTGTCCAGGCCATGCCTTGTCCAGTGATCGCCAATGGCAACATCGTCGATGTTCCCACAGCCCTCGCCTACCTTCGGCAAACCCAGGCAGCCGGGCTAATGATCGGGCGTGGAGCCATCCGCCATCCCTGGCTTTTCAGCCAGATCCGCGCCCATTGGGACGGTGCCCCGGCTCATCAGCCCTCCCGGCGGGACATGCTCGAGTACATCCATCTCCTCTACCAGCACACCGCCGCCTTCCATCCCCGGTTCGAGACCGAGAAGCATGTGCAGAAAATGAAGCGCTACATGGTCTTCATCACCACCGGCATCGATGACGGCCACTTCGAGCACCGCATCCGCCGCGTCACCGCCGAAGACGACTTCTTCGCCATCTGCCGCGAGCATCTCGACAGCCCCCAGCCCCTCCCCGCCCGCCCACCCGAAGATTCCAGCGTCTTTTGTGGCTTCGCCGAACTAAAGTGACACTTCCGCGCCTGAAACCTGAGTTGACACCCCCTCCCCGGCGATTATCCATCGCACCCCGGCGCGGAAACTGCTGTGTCGGGTTCAATCCCCCTCAATCCCCACACAAATAAAATGGTCAAAATCGGCATCAATGGTTTCGGGCGCATCGGCCGCCTCGTGTTTCGCGCAATCTGTGATCAAGGCCTCCTCGGCAAAGAGATCGAAGTCGTCGCCGTCAACGACCTCGTGCCTGCTGACAACCTCGCCTACCTCGTCAAATACGACTCCACCCAGGGCAAAGCCCGCGAGAACGTCTATTCCAAGAAGAGCAGCCCCGACGTGGCAGAGGACGACATCCTCGTCGTCGATGGCCATGAAATTAAGTGCCTCGCCGTCCGTGAAGGTCCCTCCGCCCTCCCATGGAAGGCTCTCGGCGTCGACATCGTCATCGAGTCCACCGGTCTCTTCACTGAGCGCAGCAAAGCCCAGGGGCACATCGACGCAGGTGCGAAGAAAGTCATCATCTCCGCCCCAGGCAAAGACGAAGACATCACCATCGTCATGGGCGTGAACCATGAGAAGTATGACGCCGCCAATCACCACGTCGTCTCCAACGCTTCCTGCACTACCAACTGCCTCGCCCCCGTCGTTCACGTCCTCCTGAAGGAAGGTTTCGGCGTCGCCGAAGGTCTGATGACCACCATCCACAGCTACACCGCCACGCAGAAGACCGTGGACGGCCCATCGAAGAAGGATTGGAAAGGTGGCCGCAGTGCCGCCATCAACATCATTCCTTCCGGCACAGGTGCTGCCAAGGCCGTCGGTCTCGCCATTCCAGAAGTGAAGGGCAAGCTCACCGGCATGTCCTTCCGTGTGCCGACTCCGACTGTCTCCGTGGTGGACCTCACCGTGAAGACTGAGAAGGAAACCACTTATGCCGAGATCAGCGCTGCCATGAAGAAAGCCAGTGAGACCTATCTCAAAGGCATCCTCAACTGGACCGCTGACGAAGTCGTGAGCACGGATTTCATGCACGATCAGCACAGCTCCATCTTCGACGCCGGCTCCGGCATCGAACTCAACAGCAAGTTCTTCAAGCTGGTAAGCTGGTATGACAACGAGTGGGGCTACAGCAATCGCGTGGTCGATCTCGTGAAGTACATCGTCTCCAAGGGCATCTAATTTCGCCCCAGAGCACCCGAATCACAGCGGGCCGGATCGAAAGATCCGGCCCGCTTCATTTTTGCTTTTCAGCCGGGATGCGAATGACTCATCCACAGCCGATTTCACCGCAAATCCTGAGGTGTCGCTATTGCTCAGGCACTAAAGATGTCCTCTGCCGGAGTGGCCCCAGGCGTCAGACTGGCTCGGCCATTGGCGGCGAGGTGATTGAGCATATGCCAGGCATCTTCGGGGTCGATCCCCGTCTGCGCGGCGAGGGCTTCGGCGGTGGTGCCGGTGCTGGTCAGGGCAGCGAGGACGGCAGACATCTGCTTGAGGAAGTCAGTGGCGGCCTTCTTGCCAGCCTCGACTCCGGGCTGGTGGTAGGCGTTCACATTGACGAGGGTGGCGTAGAAGCTAACCGCACGCTCGAAGAGGCCGACGAGGACTCCGAGGCTGAAGGCGCTGACCTCAGGGATGGTGAGCATGATGGACTCGCGGCCTTTGTCTGCGAGGGCTTTGCGGGTTCCGCGCAGGAAGCCCTGGAGGTAGTCGCCGCTGGTGTAGCCGGGCTCGACCTCGAAACCGGCGGTGTCGCGGTCTTTGGCGACCTCGATGAAGGTGGCGAAGAAGTTGTTCACGCCATCGCGGAGCTGCTGCACGTAGGCGTGCTGGTCGGTGCTGCCTTTGTTGCCATACACGGCGATGCCCTGGTTCACGACGTTGCCATCGAGATCATGCTCCTTGCCGAGGGACTCCATGACGAGCTGCTGGAGGTATTTGGAGAAGAGCACGAGACGGTCTTTATAAGGCAGCACGACCATGTCCTTGAGTCCCTTGCCCTTGCCTGCGCTGTGCCACATGAGAGCGAGCAGCATGGCAGCGTTTTCTTTGGCCGGACGGCTGCGGGTCTCGGCATCCATGGCGGCAGCTCCGGCGAGGAAGCCGCGGACGTCCACACCTTGAAGCGCGGCGGCGATGGTGCCGACGGCGCTCATGACGCTGGTACGTCCGCCGACCCAGTCCCACATCGGGAAGCGGGCCATCCAGCCCTGGGCGATGGCGTATTTGTCCAGCTCACTGCCGGGGCCAGTGACGGCGACGGCGTGCTTGGCGAAGTCGAGACCCAATGCCTTATAAGCGGCGGCGGCCTCTAGCATGCCGTTGCGGGTTTCTTTGGTGCCTCCGGACTTCGAGATGACGAGAGTCACCGTGGTGGCGAGTTCCGCGCCGATCTGGGCGGCGATGCGGTCCATGCCATCGGGGTCGGTATTATCAAAGAAGGAGATCTCCAGCGGCGGATTCGCCGGGGTGATGGCCTGCGCCACAAGCTGCGGTCCAAGTGCCGAACCACCGATGCCGACGACGAGCACGCGGGTGAACTTTTGCCCGTTCGCGGCGGTGATGGCTCCGCTGTGGACATCAGTGGCGAATTTCAGCGTAGCTTCGAGCGTTTCATCGATCTCCGCGCGCAGATTGGCGGGAGCGAGGGAGGAATTGCGCAGCCAGTAATGGCCCACCATGCGGCCTTCATCAGGATTGGCGATGGCTCCGGCTTCGAGTTCCTTCATCTGTACGAAGGCCTTTTCAATGGAGGGAGCCATCGACTCGAAGAGGCTCTCCTCAAAAGCCATGCGGCTGATGTCGATGCTGAAACCGAGCTGCGGGTAGCGGACGAAGTATTTCTGAAAACGGGTCCAAAGAGAGGAGGTGGTGCTCATGAGGGTAGGCGATGGATGAAGCACGCGCCCTGCCATGACGCAACCCGCGTTTGCCAGGCTAGATGCTAGAGTTCATGAAAAGGCTGCATGTCACGGATGAACAAGCCTCTGGCGCGGACATCACACCTGCGTCGCCACCTTCAGCAGCACCTGATCCAGGTCGCAGAGTGAATGCACCCAGTGGATTGGCAGATCAGAGAGATGCTCCTGATAACCCCGTGAGGCACGACCTCCGACGATCAAAGCCACGGACTCCGGCAGGAGCTGGCGAATGCGGCAGAGCTTGTCCCTGATGATGGGGCATTTTTCAGGATAAACGACGCTGAGAGCCACGGCACGGGCTTTACGCGCCTTCGTGCAGGCGGCGATCTCTTCGATGGGCAGATTCGGTCCGAGGTAGGTGATCTTCCAGCCAAGGTCACGCGCGGAGGCGGCGGCGAGCATGGCTCCGAGTTCGTGCATTTCACCCGCTGGAGTGGTGATGATGATTTCTGGTGCGCTCGTTGCGGTCTGGCTTCCGGGCACGGGTGTCATGAGCATCTCGCGGATGACGGAGGTGGCGACGTGCTCATGCGCAGGCCGCAGATTACCGGCCTGCCATTCGCTGCCAATGTGCTGTATGAGCGGGCAGATGACATGGTGCAACATGCCGCGCTGACCAAACTGCTGACGCGCTCGCTGGAGCAGGCGGCGAAGACGCTCGCTGTCATAGACCTTGCTGGCCTCGATGCAGAGCTTGATAAAATCTTCGGGTGTCTCCAGCGCGGGAGTGGCATCGACGCTGAAGGTGACGGCACTGGCCGGTGGCCCGCTACGGGTGAGTTGCTGATCGACGAGCGCACGCAGGTCCGCCGTGCAAAGACCAGCGACTCGACCAATGCGGTGGCCGTTTTCCGTGAGCTCACGCAGGAGCTTCAGGCGCTCGATGGCCTCTTCACAATACATGCGCCGATTGGTGCAGGTGCGGCTGGGGCTGAGGGCGTTGTAGCGTCGTTCCCAGATGCGGATGACATGGGAACTGAGACCACTGAGCTGGCTGGCCATCTGAATCGGGAGAGGCATGGCGGGAGTCGGAATCGTGGAAAAGAAGATAGTGGGCAAGGAAGGGGCTTGCCCGAAGTCGCATTTTCAGGCAAGCACAATCTTTCTACGCCTTCATGCCGGAGGCGGATACACTGCGTTTACACCATGCTGAACTACATCTGGGCCACACTCCTGTTTGTTGGGTTGATCGTCGCCGGTCTGGTCGGGCGCGTGTCGGGTGACTCGAGTGTGATCGATGCGGCCATGGCGGGAGCGAAAAATGCCGTCATGGGCATCGCTCTGCCATTGGCGGGCATGATGATGTTCTGGCTCGGTGTGCTGCGCCTTTTAGAAAAGGCGGGCGTGCTGGATGCTGTGGTGCGACTTTGCTCTCCACTGCTGCGCAGGCTCTTCCCCGAGGTGCCGACGCAGCATCCGGCCATGAGCGCCATGGTGATGAATCTCTCCGCGAACATGCTCGGTCTCTCGAACAATGCGACACCGCTCGGCCTGAAGGCCATGAGCCATCTCCAGGAACTAAATCCGAACAAGCAGACGGCCAGCAATGCGATGATCACCTTTCTGGCGCTGAACACGGCCGCCTTCACGCTGATCCCGATGTCCGCCATGAATTTCCTCAATGCTGCGGGGATACAAAACAGCTATCGGGTGATCCTGCCCACCATTCTCGCTACGGCCTGTGCGAGTTTTGGTGCTGCCTCGATGGCTTTGTTTCTCAACCGGCTCCCGCGCTTTGCCCCACAGCCTGATGAGCCTGAAACGCCCCCCAGCAGCGGCGAGCGAGAGCACGCCACAGCGGAAGCGCCCAAGATCACCAGCAGAGCCCGCACCTGGCTCACCGTGCTGACGGTTCTTTTTGTCGGAGTCTCAGCATTGGAACTCGGCCCGCCTATCTGGCGGAAAACGGTGCTCGAAAAGTCCGGGCTCGCCTCCGTCATCCAGCGTGCGGAGGACCGTAAAGCCGAAGCCGAAGCCACCCTCGCCAAGAAGAAGGAAGAAGCCAAAGCCATTGCTGAGACGACCGTGATTCCAGTCGCAGTTCCCGCCTGGCGCCGCATCATGGATGGAGCCTCCGGCCTTGCCATCCCTGCCATCCTGATCCTCGCAGTGGGTTTTGCCTGGGCGCGTGGAGTGCGAGTTTATGAGGAGTTTGTGGAGGGAGCCAAAGAAGGCTTCGGCGTGGCCACGCGCATCATGCCCTACCTTGTGGCCATGCTCGCGGTGCTGGCCATTTTGCGGGAGTCGGGGGCTTTTCTCCTGCTGGAATATGCGCTGGCACCGCTGCTGAGTTTGACCGGCTTCCCCGTGGAACTGCTCTCCCTGGCGCTCATGCGGCCACTCAGCGGCTCGGGTTCCCAGGGCCTGCTGATTGAGATCATCACCCGCACGGATCTGAGCGAGACCGTGAAGTTCACCGCCGCCATCCTCTACGGCTCCACGGAGACGACCTTCTATGTGCTAACCGTCTATTTCGGCAGTGTCGGCATCCGCCGTTTCCGCCACGCTCTGCTGGCGGGGTTGACCGGAGATTTCTTCGGCATGTGCTCGGCTGTCATCTTTGGGCGGTTGCTCTTCGGTTGATTCCCAGTGTATCGAGACTTGCCGATGCTTCAGATCTCCCAGCTCACTCTTCCCGTCGATCATGCCGATGCTGACCTGCGCCCCGCGCTGGTAAAGCGCCTCGGCATCGCGGACAAAGACCTGCACGGATTCACGATCAAACAGCGCGCCATTGATGCGCGGCGTCAGCATGTAAGCTTCAGCTACACGCTGCTCGCCGAGGTGGGAAATGAGCCGCGCGTGCTCAAGTCGCTGGCCAAAGACACGCAGATCATCCCCGCGCCGGATGAGACCTACCGCGAGTGCCCGCCACGCCCTGATCATGTTGTTTCAGACCGCCCTGTCATCGTCGGCACCGGCCCTTGTGGACTCTTCGCCGGCCTCCTGCTGGCTCGTGCGGGGCGCAAACCGATCCTGCTGGAGCGTGGCAAAGCCGCGGGGGACCGCGCTCGTGATGTCACCGGCTTTTGGCGACGTGGATGGGACTTCAATCCCGAGTCCAATGTGCAGTTCGGCGAAGGCGGAGCGGGCACCTTTTCCGATGGCAAACTCTACACTCAGATCCGCGACCGTGAGCACCGCATCCCCTGGCTGCTCAAAGAACTCGTCGCCGCCGGTGCGCCCGAGGATATTTTGATCAAAGCCCGCCCGCACATCGGCACGGACCGACTCATCAAAGTCGTGCGCCATGTCCGCGAAGAGATCATCTCCCTCGGCGGCGAGGTGCGCTTCGGTGCTCGTGTTAGCGACGTCGTGATCGAAAAGGGCGTCATGCGGGCCGTCGTGCTCACGGATGGTTCGGTGATCGAGGGCGCGCCCGTCATTTTCGCCATCGGGCACAGCAGCCGGGATACCTTCGAGATGCTGCATCGCCACAGCGTGCCCTTTGAGGCCAAGCCTTTCTCCGTCGGCGTCCGCATTGAGCATCCGCAGCGGCTCGTGGACCAGATGCTCTACGGCAAATGGGCGGGCCATGCACGACTCGGTTCAGCGCCTTACAAGTTCGTCTCCCACACCCCCACAGGCCGCGCCGCTTACAGCTTTTGCATGTGTCCCGGTGGTCTCGTCGTCGCGGCCAACTCCGAAGCTGGCATGGTCGTGACGAACGGCATGAGCAGCTACGCCCGCGCTGAGTCGAATGCGAACAGCGGCTTCATGGTGGACATCCGCCCGCAGGATTATGGCGAGCATCATCCGCTCGCCGGCATCGAGTTTCAGCGCGAGATCGAGCGCGCCGCCTACCGCCTCGGCGGTGAAAACTACCACGCCCCCGCCCAGCTCCTCGGCGACCTGCTTTCAGGGCGCGCCTCCACCGGACCAGGCAGTGTGAAGCCCAGCTACGAGCCCGGCGTCGTCTGGACCGACCTCCGCGAATGCCTGCCCGAGTATGTCATCGCCACGATTAAACTAGCCATCCCCGAGATCGCCAAAAAGCTCCCCGGCTATGCGCTCGATGACGCCGTGCTCACCGGAGCCGAGACCCGCAGTTCATCGCCCGCGCGCATCCCGCGTGATCCCGATTCACTCGTCTGCACTGGCGTGAAAAACTTCTACCCCGCCGGAGAAGGCGCGGGCTATGCCGGCGGCATCATCTCCGCCGCTGCGGACGGCATGAGAGTGGCTGAGGCCGTGTTGAGAGCATCATCCTGATGATAGCTTGGCACAGCTGACGCTGTTTGATAGACAGCGCCTATGTCCGACTCCACCGACACACCACCTCCCGCCGCAGAATTGTCAGAAAAGGAGGTCGTCGAGATGGTGGCCGGAATCCGTGAGAGGCTCTTCGCCGAGGTCGGGAAGGTCATCGTCGGCCAACATGAGGTGGTGGATCAGATGCTCATCGCCCTCATCGCGGGCGGGCATTGCCTCATCACCGGCGCACCCGGTTTGGCAAAGACACTGCTGGTGAAAACCGTGGCCGATGTCTTCGACCTCAGCTTCAACCGCATCCAGTTCACGCCCGATCTCATGCCCTCCGACATCACCGGCACGGAGATCCTCGAAGACACTGAGCAGGGCCGCCGCATGGTGTTTAATAAAGGCCCCGTCTTTGCCCACATGATCCTCGCGGATGAGATCAACCGCACGCCGCCCAAGACCCAGGCCTCGCTGCTGGAGGCCATGCAGGAGCATCAGGTCACCGTCGCCGGAAACACGATGCATCTGCCCGAGCCCTTCTTCGTGCTCGCCACGCAGAACCCCATCGAGATGGAAGGCACCTATCCGCTGCCCGAGGCGCAGCTCGACCGCTTCATGCTGAACATCGTCATCGACTACCTTAGCGAGGACGAAGAAGTCGCCGTCGTCACCCGCACCACGAGTGGCAAAAAAGAGCCTGTACATAGACTCTTCACCGGCGAGCAACTCCAGGCCTTCCAGAAGGTGGTGAAGATGGTGCCCATCGCCGAAGACGTCGCCCGCTACGCCGTGAAACTCGCCGCCAGCTCACGCCCCAACCGCCCCGGCACCCCCGACTTCGTCAACGAATGGGTCAGTTGGGGAGCCGGCACCCGAGCCAGCCAAAACCTCGTCCTCGGCGCGAAGACCCGAGCCCTCATCCAAGGCCGCGCCCACGTCACTCTTGATGACATCCGCGCGATGGCACTTCCGGTCTTGAGGCACCGTATTTTGATCAACTACCGCGCTGAGGCGGAAGGTGTCACGGTGGCGAAGGTGATTGGGCGGCTGATTGAAGGGCTGAAGTCATAAAAATCTTTATCATGATTGGGCACTTCAAAATTCGCTCGTTCTTGGTGGCGTTCTTCGTTGCCATACTCGCTTTGTTATTTGGGTGGCACCAGTACCGGACTCACTATGGCTGGGTTCTGGCAGACTCAGGTGATTCGCGAAAAACTCATAAACCACGAATCATCATCCGAGAGTTTCTTGACCCAATACTTCCTGATGAAGACGGCATCTATCGATTCGAATATTGGGATAATCATATCATGACTGAGGCATTCTCATTCTCGTCTGATAGCGTTCGAGCCAAAAGCGCTCGTTTAGAAGTGGACGCGAATGGAGCATATTCTGCATGGCTGAATTACTGGGGAGCTGAGAGGAAAATGGCCGTCTGGCATGGTGGTTGGTCAAGACCTCAATAGTCTGAATATGAGCACTACCCTCGACTACTATACCCTAGCGCGCATTCGCTCTGTCGAGCTGCGTTCCAAGGTCATCGTCGAGGATCAAGAAGTTTGCATCCCCGGTCCCGGAGGGACCCGAGATATTAGCCGGTGGTGGAGGGAGCGAAGCGACCGGGAACCACCGGTCAGCATCACATCATCCACCGCATCCTCCCCGCGCCCTGAAAGGGTGCGAGAAGTCAGCGTCAACACCTCCAACGCCGCCTATCCCTTCCGCCCACTTCTCGCGCCCAGCTGGGGCGCTACCCTGAACTCGATCATTGGGCATCGTCGAGGCGGTGGTTGTAGCACGCCGGGCCCAGCGTCACCACCCGCTAATCTCTCTCACCCCTCCGGGGCGCCTTTTGCCTGCATGACATCCATCGCGCTTGCCGCCCCCACTTCGTCATTCGTCGTTCGGATTTCGTCATTCTGACCCACCATGCCCTCCCACCTCGACACCACAGCCCTAGCTCGCATTCGCTCTCTCGAACTGCGCGCCAAGGTCATCGTCGAGGGCCTCTGGAAAGGCATGCATCGTAGCCCTTACCACGGCTTCTCGGTCGAGTTCTCCGAATACCGGGCCTACGTCCAGGGCGATGATCCGCGCTACATCGACTGGAAGGTGCTGGCGCGCAGTGACCGCACCTTCATCAAGAAATTCGAGGACGAGACGAACCTGCGTTGTCAGCTCGTGGTGGATCACAGTCGCTCGATGAGCTTCGGCTCCGGGCCGATGACGAAGGCGGATTACGCGGCCACACTCGCTGCCACCATGGCCCTCTTTCTCATGCAGCAGGGCGATGCCGTGGGCGTGACGACCTTTGGCCAGACCTTGCAGGAACACATCCCCGCACGGAATCGCCCCGGTCATCTGCGGCGGCTCATGCTGGAGCTGGAAAAGCCTGCGCCTGCGGGTGCCACATCGCTCGATCTCAGTGTCAGCCAGCTCGCCGATCTCGTCCGCAAGCGCGGCCTGATTTGTCTCGTGTCGGATCTGCTCGCGCCTGTGGAGAAGCTGGAGCGTCAGCTCGGCTTGCTCGGTGCCATGGGCCATGATGTGGTGCTCTTTCACGTCATGGACCGGGCCGAGATCGACTTCAGCTTCGACAAAGCCGCACACTTCCGCGATGCCGAAACCGGCACCGAGCGCTTCATCGATCCCTCCTCCGCTCGCGAGGTCTATTTGAACCGCCTGAACGTCCACCGCGACTTCATCCGCCGCGCCTGCGAGCGCCAGGGCATCGAGTATCACTGGACCCCGACCGACACCCCCATCGAGCACGTCCTCTTCGACTTCCTCTCCGCCCGTCTGAGAAAGAAAGGAGGCGTCGCCCGCCGATGACCTGGCTCTTTCCACTCTATCTCCTTGGCGGTGCGGCCATCATCGGGCCGATCCTGATGCATATGCGTCGCCGTCCGCCGCAGGATCGGGTGGAGTTCAGCTCGCTGATGTTCCTGGATGCTCAGACACCGATGCCCGTGAGCAAGCGTCGCCTGGAAAACTGGCTGCTGCTGTTGCTGCGCTGTCTCGCGCTGCTGCTGCTCGCGCTCATGTTTGCCCGACCTCTCTGGCGCTCGGAGAATGAAGACGCTGTTTCGCAGAATCAAGCCACCGTGCTGCTGCTGGATCGCAGCGCGTCGATGCAGCGCGGGGATCTTTGGAAACAAGCCATCACGGCCGCGACCCAACGCCTGGAGAAGATCGCCCTCACGGATCGGCTCGCCGTAGCGACCTTGGATCTCGAGACGAAGCTGCTTTGGTCCTTCGATCAAGACAAGACCTCCGCCAGCACCCGCCTCGCCACTTTGAAGCCACAACTGGCCGCCATGAAACCCGGATGGGCCTCGACCGATCTCGGTCAGGCGCTCGTGGATGCCGCAGGTTGGTTCGGCAGCGCGCAAGGTTTGAGCGGATTGAAGAAGCGCCTCGTCGTCATCACCGACTTCCAGGAAGGCGCGCGTCTCGATGCCTTGCGCGGCATGGTCTGGCCGGAAAACATCGCCGTGGAAGTGGTGCGCGTGGATGCGCCGAACGCTGATAACTTCACGCTCTCCCTCGCGGCGAGCGCTTCAGAAGACACGGAGAGGGGAGACGCGGAGACGCGGAGCATGACTCGCATCCGCCTCAGCAACACGCGCGACTCCAAAGCCAGTGACTTCAAGCTCACCTGGGACAAGGGAACCGAGCCACCGACCACTGGCTATCTACCACCTGGAGCCAGCCGTGTGCTCAGCCTTCCCGGCACCGCAGGCACACTCACGCTCACCGGCGATGCCTGGGACTTCGACAACCGAATCTTCATCCCACCCGCGCAGCCAAAGGCCGTGAAGATCGTCTTCATCGGTGATGAAAAGACCCGCAGCGAGGCTGCCACGCCGCTCTTCTATCTGAGCCGCGCCTTGCAGCCGACGCCGAGTTTGCTACCCGAGCTTTCTATTCTTTCGGAGAGCGCTGCGAGTGTCCCCGCAGACACGGAGCTTGTTTTCATCTCCGGCGCGCGACTCAGCTCGACTCTCATGCAAAGTGTGCGCGCTTTGGCGGAGGGTGGCGGGTTGGTCATCGCGGTGGTCACGCCTGAAATAAAGGCGCAGGACTTGGAGTCACTCACGGGCATCAGCGGCATTCAGTCGGACGTGCCGGACAAGTCAGACTCGTCTGACGATTACCAGATGCTCTCCGAAGTCCAGACCACCCACCCACTCCTCCGCCCCTTCGCTGATGAGCGCTTGCGCGACTTCACAAAGCTTCATTTCTGGAAGCACCGCAAGCTCACCCTGCCCAAGGACAGTCCACTCGAAGTGCTGGCACGCTTTGACCAAGGTGATCCCGCGATCCTCGCGCGCTCTTTGGGCAAAGGCCGCGTCGTCTTGCTCACGAGCGGCTGGCATCCGGCGGACAGCCAGCTCGCGCTCAGCACGAAGTTTGTCCCGCTGCTCTACGGCTGGCTCGAAGCCGCTGGCTTCCGCAACGAACAGACTGCGTCGTTGTTGGTGGGAGATTTGCTTCCTCTGGAGGCAGCCACCTCGATCATGACTCCCGATGGCCAGACGCTTACGCTCAAACCCGGCGACACGATTCGCGCTGAGGTGCCAGGCATTTACACTGTGGGCAAAGGTCGCCTCATCGCCGTCAACATCGCCCCCGAAGAAGGTCGCATCACCCCGATGGACCTCGCCAAGCTCCGCGAACTCGGCGTGCGAGTCGAAGAAGGTGAACTGGATGCCACGGCCAGTGCCAAAGCCGAGGACAAAGAGCGTCTCGCCATCACCGAGCAAGAGGCACGGCAGCGTGCGTGGATCTGGCTGCTCGGCAGTCTGCTCGCCATCCTCGCCTGGGAAACTTGGCTGGCTGGAAGAATAAGACAGTCTCAGCCTCAACCCGCGTTTACTCCCGCATGAAGATCTCCGATCATCGCGAAGCGTTCCCCGCCGTAGGTCGGGTGTGTTCGGCGCGCCATGCATCGCCAGCATCTCGATCCCCTTCGCCGAATTACCCGGCTTCTTGGAAGGTGGATCAAATGAGTCGCCACGCCTTTCCAAACCAGCTGGGTAGTTTGGCGAAGTCCCCGCTGAGTGTTTGCGACGTCATCCCCGCCAAACACACCCGGCCTACGTCCAGCCCGCCACCTCACCACGAAAGGAGCACCCCATGATCGAAGCTGAAATCCTCAAAGAGAAGTTTCGCGTCGTCATCGACAAGATGCGCACGCTCAAACGTCAGCGTCTGGTCATCCTGGGTTATCTGGCCTTGAGCGCCATCTTGATCTTCGTCGCCACTCACCCCGAGTGGGGGCCAGAGACTGACAAGAGGAGTTATCTGCCGCACACTTTGATTCCGCTCGTCGGTATCGCACTGCTGTCGTGGTTGCTGTATCGTCGGCGTGATAGCAGCGTCGAACTTGCCCGCCAACTCGAAGCCAGAGATCCGAAGCTCAATGGTCTCGCCGTCACGGCGGCGGAACTGCTTCACAAGCCCGAGCCGACCTTTCTCGATCATCGAGTGATCTCGGAGTTCACCGATTACTCCGCCACGCATGACTGGAACAAGATACTCATTGGCTGGCAGACCTCCCTCTGGGGTTCGCGTGCCACCATTGCTGCCTGCGCTCTTTTTGTGGCGAGCTTCTGGTGGGCGCTGAGTTCCTCCAAAAATTATCACAGAAGTCAGTCTCAAAACGTTGCCCAATCTCCTGCGGATGAACCTACGACACCAGCCCCCGAATTCTCCGCCACCATCACCCCCGGAGACACGGAACTGGAGCGCGGCTCACGACTCGTCGTCGAAGCGAAGTTTGCCAAAGACGTGCCTGCTGACGCGACGCTGATCATCTCCGAACTCGATGGCAAGGAGCGGGATCGCATCCCCATGCGGCTCACGGTGGATGAGCAGGTCTTCGGCGGAATGATCGCGAAGGTGGACAAGGACGCGCGCTACCATGTCGAGTTTGGTGAAGGTAAATCGAAGCAGCACACCATCACGACCTTTGTGTATCCGAAGCTGGAGCAGGTGGATGTGAAGATCACGCCGCCAGCCTACACGAAGCTGCCGCCGAAAGAGATCAAGAACACGATGAAGATCTCAGCGATGGAAGGCAGTTCCATCGACTTCAGCCTGAAGGTGAACAAACCAGTCAAAGAGGCGGAGCTTTTTGGTGAAGACAAGACGGTGTTCAAGCTCACGCCATCGACCAAAGACCCGACGCTCCTCACGGCGTCGATGAAGGCGGAGAAGACGCAGAAGTGGCGCGTGCATCTCGTCGATGACAAGGAGCGGGCGAACAAGAATCCGCCATGGATCAGCGTGACCGTGCAGTCGAACCAACTCGCGAAGATCGAAGTCGTCTTCCCAAAGCGCGATGTGCAGGTCTCGCAGATTCAAGAGCTGCCGGTCGAGGCGAAGGTCTGGGATGATCTCGGCGTGACGAAGAGCGGAGCGAGTTTCAGCATCGCAGGCAAGACGAAGGACGTCATTTTCAAGCACGGCATCACCGAGCCTTCGAAGAAGCAGGACGTGAAGGAACTGCTCGCCTTGGAAAGTGAAGACACGTCGCCGCGCCAGCTCGTGAGCTATCACTTCTGGGCCGAGGACACCGGCCCGCAGGGCGAAGTGCGCCGCGCAATGAGCGACATGTTCTTCGCCGAGGTGCGCCACTTTGAAGACATCTTCCGCGAAGGTGAATCACCTCCCGGCCCTCCGGGCAAGGAACCCAAAGGCGACACGGACAAACTCGTCGAACTGGAGAAACAGATTGTGAATGCCACCTGGCGACTCGTCCGCGATACCAATGCGGGCAAGACCATGGAAGCCGCCGCACCGGATGCCGGTGTCGTTCAGCAGTCGCAGGCGATGGTTCTGGAGCAAACCAAGGAGGCGATGGAGAAAGCCGAAGATGCCCAGATCAAGATCGCGCTCACCGAGGCCTGGAAGAGCATGAAGGACGCGAGTGATCCGCTGGGTATGGCTGCGGTGGACAAGAAACGCGCCTCTTTGAACCAAGCGCTAACATTTGAACAAAGTGCTCTGGAGTGGCTGCATCAGGCGCAGAGCCGCGAGCACATGATCATGCGCTCGAAGTCGCAAAAGAGTGCCAGTGGCAAGCAGAAGCAGATGCAGAACCAGCTCATGGAACTGGAGATGAAGCAGGACGAGCAGCGCTACGAAGAAGAAAAGCAGGCCAGCGAAGAACAGACCGCCGAGCAGCAGGAGAACCTGCAAGTGCTGAACCGCTTGAAGGAGCTCGCGCGTCGGCAGGAGGCGCTGGCTGAAAAGATGAAGGAACTGCAAAAGCAGCTCGATCAGGCCAAGACCGAGCAGGAAAAGGAAGAGCTGCAAAACCAGCTCAAACGTCTCGAAGAAGAGCAGAAGCAGCTCGTGAATGATCTCGATGATCTCAAGGAGCGCATGGAGAAGC
>CAYMHJ010000105.1:0-19733 GCA_964390165.1 uncultured Prosthecobacter sp.
AGTCCAGCAGCAAGGCGTGGCCGCTGTCGGCGATGAGGATGGCGAAATTCTTCCCCGCCATCTCCGGGCCGAACATATAAAGATGCGGCGCCACCTGGACGATGTAGTGCGCCTTGGTCGGCTTCATGGCGGGATGTGCGGCGCGCTTGCCAAAGGATTCGGAAGGATAGCCGCGCACATAGTCCGGGCGGAAATCGACGAGCTTCTGGTGATAGGCATCAAGCTGCTTCGTTGCCTCGCGAATGACTGGCCCCTGCGATGGAAACGCAGTCTTGATGCCGAGCGTGGAGAGCTTTTGAACCGATGCGGTGAGTGCGTCGAGACCTTTGGCAAAGCCATAGTCCCACTCGGTGTCGAACCAGTTCGTCATCTTTGCGCCATCATGCATCACACCACCGAGGAAGATTTGATCATCCAGCACATAGCTCATGCCGCCCGGCGAGTTTCCGGGTGTGCTGAGGCATCGGATCTGCCGCCCATGCCACTCAAACACCTCATCTGCCGCGAGCCAGTGGTCCACCTTCACTGGCGACTGCGGTGGCCTGACGTAGCTTGCGCCATGCACCGAGAACTTGTCGCCGAGACGCGGGTGCCATTTACGGAACTGCGTGGGTGATTCCAGCAACTCCTGCTCCTCCTTCGGCGCGGCGATGGATGTGATGCTGCGGTCCAGACGACCCACGCCTTGGAGCAACTCGCGATGATGTCCGGTGAGCAGCAGCCAATCGACACGCTTCACGCCGATCTCGTCGATGTGGTCGAGCACGCTGCCATCACCGAGGTCAATCATGAGCGCTGCATCGCCATCGCGGAGGACATGGGCATTGCAGGTGTCAGTCCAGACGAAGATGTCCGGGCTTACCTCTTGGAAAGCGGCGTGGGCCTGAGTGAGAAGCAGGCCGAGGGTGAGGATGACGTGACGCATGTCATCAAAACGCGCCGCGGGCGCGCATCACTCCTGCGGAGGAGCGTCTTTCTGAGCCAGCGCTTCCTGGGCTTCGCTAAGACGGAATTCGAGTTCGGCGATTTTGTAGCCGTCTTCGCGGGCCTTCTTGCGCGCATCGGCTTCGATCTGGGTGATCTTGGCTTCGAGCTCGGCGAGGCGTTTGTCTTCACCAGCAGCGGGGGCACTGCTCTTGGGTGGTGAGGGCTTGTCCGGCAGGACGCCGACAGCGCTCATGAACTCCTTTTGGACCATCGCAGACTTCGCCTCGGCGGCAGTTAGCTGACGCTGGAGATTGGCGATGCGCGCCTCGGCCTGCTGCTTGTAGGAGTTCAGCGTTTCAGTTGCCTCAGAAACTTGGCTGTCGGCGGTGGTGACGAGCGCTTCGTTTGCCTTGATGGTCTGATTCAGCTTTGCGACTTCGGCCTGAAGTTCACCCACGCGCTGGTCGGCGGTCTGGCGCTGCTCCGTCAATTCACGATGGGACTGATCGAGTCGGCGCTCGAAGTCCTCGGCGCGTTTGTTGGAGACTTCGATGGTCTGCTCCAGCGCGCTGATGCGCCCACGCTCGGCGGCGAGAGCAGACTTGGTCGGCTCGAGCTGTGCGGCGAGTTCGCGTGTGGCAGCGAGGTCGGCACTGAGGCTGGCGAGGCGTTGCTCGGCCTCCTGCTCACGGCGTTGGGAAACATCGCGCAGGCTGTTGTAGCGCTCGTCGAGGAGCTGATGGGCGACAGCCGCATCATCGAGCTTTTTCTGGGCGGCAGCAGCCTGGGCGGCAGCGTCGTCGATTTGTGATTGGAGCGTGGCTTCCGCAGCGGCGGCCTGGTCTGCGGACTGCTGGGCGAGAGCCTTGAGTTTTTTATCCAGGAAGAACCAGACGCCACCGCCGGCGAGGATGACAAGAAAAGCCAGCAGCCCCCAGTGCTCGGACGCGAGCGGGGTGAAACTCAGCACAAAGGCTGATAAAACGGTGTCAATGAACATGGCGGTGAGAGCATTCCGAAATCCCGCCGCATGTCGAGCACGGATGCAGGCTTGTCATGGCGGGTCGGATTTCATAAGCTGTGATCATGCCACGTCTGCTTCCACTCTTTTTCCTGCTGACGACTCATGCTGCTTTCGCTGATGCAGCGGGCACGCTTGTGGTGGTGGGAGGCGGAAAAACGAATCCTGTGATCGTGTCGGAGACACTGAAGCTGGCTGGCGGCGAGAACGCACGGGCGGCCATCCTGCCGCAGGCTTCCGAGCTGCCCGACACAGGAGAAAAATCGGCCGCGATGTGGCGCGAAGCAGGTGCGGCTGGCGCGGAGGTGGTCGATCTAAAAAAGCCTGATGAAGCGCGGGCAAAACTGACCAACGCCACGCTGATCTGGATGCCAGGAGGTGATCAAAACAAACTCGCGGTGGCATTGCGCGAGGCGGGCATGATCGAGCTGATGCGCGAGCGCCTTGCCAGTGGTGCGGTGATCGGCGGCACGAGCGCTGGAGCAGCGGTGATGTCGGCGCTGATGATCACGGGCGAGGCGGACCTCGGCTCGGTCTCGCCCAAAGCCACCGAACTCGCCGAAGGTCTCGGGCTCTGGTCCGAGGTCATCGTAGATCAGCATTTCCTGAAGCGTCAGCGCTTCAACCGGCTGATCAGCGCCGTGCTCGCTCATCCTGAAAAGATCGGCGTGGGCATCGATGAAGGCACGGCGGTGATCGTCACGGCCAAAGGTTGGCGTGTCATCGGTGCCAGCCAGGTTTTGCTCATCCAGACGCAGGACAAAGAGAAGCGTCGTCATCAGATCCACCTCCTCCAGCCAGGGGACACCTGGCCTCTCACCCCATGAAAACGACCCACCTTGGCTTTGCTTTTCTCACTCTCATCAGCGCCTCGCTCATGGCGGCGGATGCACCCATCACGCTTGTACTTCATGGCGGGGCGGGGGTGAGCCGCGAGGCTCTCTCCGCCGAGCGCGAGGAGGAGTGTCGTGCCGTGCTGGCCGAGGCCGCCAGACAGGGTCATGTCGTTTTAAAAAAGGGTGGTGGCAGTCTCGAAGCCGTGCAGACGGCGATCGTGGTGCTGGAGGATTCGCCTCTCTTTAATGCAGGACGCGGCTCCGTGCTCACGGCTGCCGGCACCGTGGAGATGGATGCTTCTCTGATGGATGGGCGCACGTTGCAAGCCGGAGCCGTGGCGGGTGTGACCACGGTGCGGAATCCCATCCGTCTGGCACAGGCGGTGATGCTGAAGACACCGCATGTGCTGCTGGTCGGCGAAGGGGCCGAGACGCTGGCTCACGAGCAAGGGCTGAGATGCGAGGAGATGAAGTGGTTCATCACGCCGCAGCAGGTGGAGAGACTGCGCCGGGCGCGCAAAGAAAGCGCGCAATGGCTGAGCCCCGATCATGCCTGGATGCGCATGGGCACGGTCGGCGCGGTGGCCTTGGACAAAGACGGTCATCTCGCCGCAGGAACCTCCACCGGCGGCATGGTGAATAAGCGTTCAGGTCGTGTGGGAGACTCACCGATCATCGGCGCGGGCACTTATGCGGAGGATGGAGTGTGCGCCGTGTCATGCACGGGGCATGGTGAGTTTTTCATCCGCAATGCCGTGGCCCACGATGTGGCGGCGCGCATGAAGTATGGCAAAGCGACTCTGCCGGAAGCGGCGGAGACGGTGGTCATGGATCGCCTGAAATCGCAGGGCGGCACGGGCGGACTCATCGCGCTGGATGCGCAGGGGCATGTGAGTACTCCATTCAATACCACGGGCATGTTCCGTGCCTGGATCGGCCCGGATGGTGTGGCGCATGTGGCTGTGTTTGAGGATGAATGAAACAGCGCGGATTCCCTGGTGGAAACCCGCGCTGGCGATTTTTTAGAACGGAATCAGGAGGTGCCCTCAACCACCCGCCGCACTCGTGAAGAGCACGGCATGCTGGTCGTAGGTGGCCTTGGCTCCCGACACCTTCGCCACGTAATCGATGGCGGTGGTGAGGGGCATGTCGGTCAGGGTGAGCGAGACTTTATTCGTGCCGACCTTGGGATCGGTGACGATGAAGTTAGGCACCACCTGGCCGCCGCTGGCGTTTTTTGACAGGGCGCGCAGGCCATCCAGGGCCTCCTGGAGGGTGACGTCAGTGAACTCGATTTTGGCGAGTTTGACGCCCTCGTATTTCTTTTTCAGCGAGGAGCCAGCGGTGGTGCGCAGCTTCGTTCGGATGTCTCCGAGGAGGATGCGTGTCTCCTGATGGCGCGGATTTTGAGCCGCGACCATGGTGAGGAGTTGCTGGGCCTGCTCGAGGTCGCCCTTGTAGTAGGCCTCGCGGCCCATTTTGAAGAGGTTCTCGATGTCATCAGCCGCGCGCAGAGGCGCGACTCCCATGGAAGCACCTGCCACGAGGGCGAGCGCCAAACGAACCACGAAACAATGAAGGTTGGTTTTCATAGCGGGGGGGAATCGGGTTATCCGACATCTGCGATTGCATCAAAAAGCCACGTCGTTGGCAAGACTGAAGATGGGATAAACGCATCCGCAGCTTGCGCGAAGGACGGCGGGAGGCACTCTGGGATACATGAAACTCCTCTTCGCCGCCCTGCTCGCCGCCCTTGCCTCCTTCTTCTGGGGATACATCTCCTGGATGGTGATGAGCTGGCATGAGGTGAGCATGCATGATTTCAAAGATGAGCAGGCCGTGACCCAGGTCATCCGGGAAAATGCGACGGAAGGCCGGGGCATCTATGCGCTGCCCTTCCAATACAAGCCGTTGGACATCACCTCACCCGAGGAGGCGGAAGAGATGCAGGCGAAGTATGAAAAGGCGATGAAGGAAGGCCCTTTCATGTTTGCCATCGTCCGACCTGGGAAGAATGAGATCAGCATGAAGCAGAACCTGATCCGCAGCTTCGTCCGCTCCTTCATCGCAGCGATCCTGCTGGGCGCGCTGATGACCCAGCTCACGATGAGTTATCCTGGAAAGCTGGCCTTTGCGGCCACCATCGGCGCCCTGATCGGACTCGGGGCGGATGTGCCGGACTGGATCTGGTTTGAGCTGCCGACGCGGGATCTGATCGTGAACATGGCGGACCACTTCATCGAGTGGACAATCATGGGCTGCGTGATGGCTCTTTTCCTCGGCCGAGAACTGAACGTGCGGAACGATCACTGATCGTCAGTCCGACTTACTTTCCAGGCTGGAGCACTAGCACGAAAAGAAGCTGGCCGCCGCGCCATTTCGGACCGGCGATGAAAAGAGGACTGCCGGGCTTCAGGACGGTGTCTGTTTTCACCACGACCTGCTGATCGCGCCAGAACTGGAGGTGGAGATTCATGCCACTGCCCTCGGCAGGGCCTTTGGAATCGACTTTTAAAAACAGATCCTTCGTCGGCACGACCCAGGATTCGTACTCGCGGAAGACATCCTGGAGATGCTGGCCGATGACCTCGAAGCGCTGATAGGGAAAGACTTTCCCGAGGCGCTGAGGGATGTCGGCAAACTCGGCGGGTGCCTGCACCTTCTCCATCGCGGCGGCTTCCTTGGCATCGTTCGTGGCAAAGATGAGCGCGCCCCAAACTTTCGCGTCGGTGGCGGGCTTCTTTGCAGGCAAAGGCTGCACGGGCGGAGCGTCCTGCGCTGTCGCCAGCGCGGAACTTAGAAGCACGAGGATGGCAGTGGCGAGCTTCATCCGCGCGGTGTCGTGGAAGTGAGGAGCAGAGGTTGATTGCGGGCGTCCTTGGCCATGACGGCTACGGCTTTGCCATCGGCTCCGAAGAGCGTGGTGGCGGCCACGGCTTCATCGACCTCGCTTCGGCCGATGTTGAAACCAACGATCTTGCGGTCAGCGGGCATCTCTTCGAGGCCATCAAGCATGAGCACGGTGGCCTGGGCTTCGTCGGAGTGGAAAGCGCGGGCCTGCACGGCGGAATTCGGCACGTAGATGCTGTTCACGAGGCTGTTCGTCCCTTCAGAAGGAGCGCCGTTTTGCCACATCGTGAGAGCGGCCATGGCGATGGCTGCGGCAGCGAAGGCCGGAGTCAGCCAGGGTTTGCGCAGCCAGCCGAACCAGCCCTCCGCAGCAGGCGCAGACAGCTGCTGGTTCTCATCCTGGGAGAGACGGACCTGGATCTGGCTATTGAAGAAGTCGGCGTACGGCACTGGCATCTCGGCGGGGAGATGCGTGCGCAGATCGGCGCTGAGGCGCTGCATCAGCTCGGCTTCCGCTTTGAGGGCGGGGTCGGCGGTGAGGCGTGCCTCAAAGGCCGCTTTCTCGGCGGCGCTCATTTCTCCATCCAGCCAGCGGAGGAGGTCGTGGTCTTCAGTCGGTGTTTTCATAGCAGTCTCGGAGGAGTTCCTGGAGTTTCTTGCGGGCGTAAAAGAGGCGGCTCATCACCGTGCCCAGGGAACACGGCACGGTGGCGGCGATTTCTTCATAGGCCATGCCCTCCACCTCGCGCAGCAGGATGACCTGCTTGTGCTCGGGGCTGAGTTTGGCGATGGCCTGCTGGATGCGGGCACCCAGTTCGGCGTTTTTTAAAGCGGTGTCAGGGGCGGCGTCACCACGCGGCACGGCCTCCGCACCAGCAGCCACACGATGCTCAGTGCGGGAGTCATCAAACTCCCCTTCCCCCTGGATCTTCTTTTTGCGCAGCCAGTCATAGACGACGTTGTGCGTGATCCGGTAGAGCCAGGTGTAGAAGGCCGAGTCCATCTTGAAGCGCGGCAGGGCGCGCCAGGCTTTGATAAAAGCCTCCTGCGCGAGGTCCCAGGCCTCGGTTTCATTCTGGATCATGTGGTAAGTCATGGCGTAAATCCGCCCCCTGTAACGACTCACGAGCACGTCAAACGCACGCGTGTCGCCCGCCTGGCAGCGCTTGACCAGGTCGATGTCCGGGACTTCGCCAGGATCAGGCGCAGTGGAGGCGGGCATTGTTACAGAAGGATGGCGGGGTTACAGACGGCGGCGCAGAGTGCGCTATTCAGATGAATTACCTGGATACTCTGGCGGCTCCGCCCGGTGCCGTCAAAGACTTGCGATTCCTGGTTTCATCAGTGCCACCGGACTATGGATGCCTGAATTTCAGAAAAGAAAATCGCGCCCGCGTTTTCACCCTCACCCGTAAAAGTCGCTACCCAAAACCCCACATCGCTGACTATGATGACCGCCTCCATGTCCACTGTTCAATCAACGGCCAAGAGCCGCCAGTTCCCCGAATTCGATCTCTACCGCCTGCTGCACACGGTTTTCCAACCCACGTTCGGCTGCAAGATCTGCATTCTCATCGACCTGCCCGACCTCAGCGAAGCCAGGGGCATGGCCTTCCTGAACAATCCCGCCCGTGCCATCCAGCGCCGTGCCCATGAGCACTTCTACCTCGGCCTGAAAAATGGCGTCATGGACGAACTCGCGCTCAAAGGCGGCGAAATCTACGCCTACACCCAGACCACCGGCAGCAATTTGGACATGCCCGACGAGTGCGTGGACATGGATGGCAACCAGCTCAGCCTCGAGGGCGACATCTACCCGAACTACGACATCATCCTCTGCATCTCCACCTTCTCCGCCACAGCGCCGCTCACGGCCTTTGCGAAGCAGTATGGCTTCCGTGGGGCCACGCTCCATGGCTTGAATGAAGTCATCCTGAACTCCGGCCTCGCCGTGGACTATGAGGAAGTCAGCCGCGATGCCGAAAAACTCCGCCTCGCCATGACTGGTGCCGACAGCGTGGAGATCGACTTCGGTCTCGAAAATGGCGAAGTGCTCACCGCCAAGCTGGAACTCAGCGGCCAGGAAGCTCAAAAAAGCCACGGCCTCTGCCGAGGCACCACACCCGATGTGGCGAACCTGCCCGCTGGCGAAGTCTATTTCGTCCCCACCGGCGCGGAAGGTCTCTTCCCCATGAAATATGAGGACGGCACGCTCGGCAAACTCACCGTCGTTGGCGGACGCATCATCAAGAGCGAACTCATCGAAGGTAATCAAGCCACCATCGACACTCACAACGCCCGCCTTCTGGATGATCCGATGACCGGCGTGCTCGGCGAACTCGGCTTCGGCACGCAGGTGCTGCCTGTCTCCGGCTCCGACATTCAGGACGAAAAGGTGCTCGGCACCTGCCACCTCGCCACCGGCCGCGACGACCATCTCGGCGGCCACATCACGCCCGCTCAGTTCAAGCGTCATCAAAACGCCACTCACGACGACATCCTCTTCGCCCCGCACAAGACGCCGAACTTCGACATCAAGCAGGTGCGCATGAATCGTGGTGCACAGCAGGAGATCCTCATCGAGCACTTCCAGCCCTCGAAATATCTGCTGGATGCCCTCGCGGCGGAATGAAGCACCGCGCATGAACATTTACGAAACCCGTCGCCTGCTCGATGAATACCTGCTCTTCCACTACGGAGCGCCACACGAGGTGCTGCCGTGGGAACAGGGGCCGAGTTCGGCGCTCGGGTTTGCCGTCCGCACGGTTACGGAGCTCGCTGACTTCGCGTTAAAGCCTGCCACCGCGCTCGATCTCGGCTGCGCGGTAGGTCGGTCGAGTTTTGAGCTGGCCAAGCATTGCCAGAGCGTCATCGGCATCGATTACAGCCACAGCTTTGTCGATGCCGCGAAGTCGCTGATCACAAGCGAGCTGCCCTACCAGCGGCTCGATGAAGCTTCCGCGATGACTGAACTCATCGCGAAAGCCCCCGCTGATTCCCCACGCGAGCGAGTGCAGTTCGAGCAAGGCGATGCGATGCACCTCCGTGCAGATCTCGGCAGCTTCGATCTCGTCCATGCGGCGAATCTCCTCTGCCGACTGACTGATCCGCAGCTCTTGATCCAGAGATTGCCTGATCTCGTAAAACCGGGTGGCCAGCTCCTGCTCACCACGCCCTGCACCTGGCTGGAAGAGTTCACCCCGCGTGGCAACTGGCCGCAGGGCTCCACGCGCGACTGGCTGAAATCCGTGCTGTCAGAGCACTTCGATCTCGCCTTGGAAAAAGACCTCCCCTTCCTCATCCGCGAACACGCGCGGAAGTACCAGTGGAGCGTCGCGCTCGGAACGCGCTGGATCAGGAAGTAGTGGCGCTACTTCTTCGGCGGATGCAGCTCCGCCACGGGCAGCTCGGTGAAGCGCTTCCATTGCTGCTCGCTCTGATCCTGCGTGGGGACTCCGTCATGCACCCAGAGCCCATAGCGGACGCGCAGCTTCTTTTCCTCCGTCACCTCGACGGGAGTATCCAAGCTCAGACAGCAGCCCATCCAGCCATCGTTGCGAACGTGAAAGGCGGTGGGGTTGTGCGGGTTCATCGGGTGATTCATCAGGGTGATGCCGCCGAAGCCGTCTGCCTCATTCGTGATGCGTCCGCTGTAGTCGCACCAGCGTGCGGGTTTGCGGAAGACTTGCTCTTCATTGAGTTGGCCTTCGGAGTTCAGGATGCGCCCGCCGCCATCGTGGACGCCGATGCTCTTCGCTACGCGCACGGCCACCAAACCAAACCCAGTGGCACCAAACGTCGTCGTCTTTCCCTTCGACGGCGCGAACTCGAGATCGATGATCATGAACCAGCTCTTCGCGCCATCAAGCGGGCGAATCTCGGTGCGGCGGACTTCGATGAGCTGGATGCTTTTGTCCGCTTCGCTGATCCAGTGGTTCACCATGCGCATGGAGGCGAAGTCGTCCGTGTCCTCGTAGCCTTCGCGGGAGACTTCGACATTCACGATGCGACCCTGCTTCTTCGCGTAGTCACCCCAGAAATCGAGGTCGTTGACCATGTTATGCGTGACCCAGACGCTGTTGTGATGGCTGTGCGTGAGCGGATCATGCGGATGCCCCATGCGCGTCAGGCTGACATCGCGTGAAGCGCGGATGGGATGCCAGAAAGGGCGCATGTCCTGCGGATCGAAATGCATGGCCGTGAGCTCGCGCCCATCGAGTTGAAAGGAGGTGATGTGATGCGGCATCGGCACCGCCTGGACACGTGGGATCGGTTTGGCTGTGGGAAGCTGCGCGGCGGCAGCCAGCGGGAGGAGCAAAGTCAGGAGATGGCGCATGACTCTTCAACGCGCGCCGCCGAAGCAATTTCGCCAGCCTTCGAAAGGCAGCTCAATCGCGCACAATGCGCCAGAGCGGTGCAGGCAGACGTTCGCTCGTGAACCAGAGCGTCTTGCCATCGGCATCGTAGCACAGAGCTTCGAGCTGCGGGATGAGCGGGATCGTGATGAGGACAGCAGGCTTTTTCAAAGCCTCGACGAGGGATTCATCGGACTTGATCCGCCACTCATAAATGAAGCTGTAAGTGGAGATGGCGAGCCTGCTGCCATCGGCGGAAAAAGACCCAGCCGTGGTCTGGCAGGCATCGTGCGGACGCTTGCCGATGAGCTGACGCTGCGGGAACCGGAGATCGGCGATCTTCTCCAGCTTCATCGGCCCGTCTTTGGTCAGAGTTTCCGGAAAGGCATACACGCCACTCTGCTCCTGTTCGCTTTTCGTGACGACATAGATCCGGCCTGTCTGCGGATGAACGAGAAGCGTCTCCGCATTGTGATGCCCGTCAGGATACTGTCCGTGCCAGATCTGCGGCTCGGCGGAGAGGAGTTCTTTGTCGGCAGACTTTGGCAAATCTGGCTCGGGGATCTGGTAAACCTGGATGCTGGGGCGCACGAACAAATTGTCTCCGATGTCCGCGATGAAGAGTTGGGCGGCACCATCCTTGCCTTTCGCAGAGGCCATGTCCTCCCAGTCGAAATTCACCGCGCTCATCAGTCGCACCTTCGCGCGGGTTTTGCCGCTCTGATCGATGGCATAGACGCAGGGATCGCTGGCCGAGTCGTTGTGAGTCCAGAAGATGCCGGGCTCCTGCTGGCTGCGGGCCAGGCCGGAGCTTTCGTTGATGCGTTTGTCCTGAAGCACCGCCACGCGCTCGGCGCGGGGTGCTTCGATCTGCTGCGCCCAGGCGGAGGATGCGCAGGCGGCGAGCAGGGCTGGCAGGAGGAATTTCAAATTAACCAAGGGTGCGGGCCGGGCCCGGGATGAGGCGGCTGTAGTGCAGGTTCACTCGATTCAGGAACCACTGCCATGTGCCGCCCGGTCTGCCGCCATCCATGAGGAAATGCGGGCAGTTTTTGTGTGGGTCTTTGATGCTCGGGCTGATGCGCGGCCAGTGATAATGCGGCACCACATGGCTCAGCGGGATGCCGTAGGTGTACATCAGGTAGGCGGCGAGGCGCGCGGTCTTATCGATGGTCAGGCCGATGTCGTTGCCGCGATGCTCACACATCTCGATGCCGATGCTGTAGTTGTTTCCAGGACCATCGAAGTCGGCGTGCTCCCCCTGCTCCCGGCAGGGCAGGTGCTGGATGGCCACATTCGCCTGTGTGGTGAAATGCCAGGTCAGGTAGCCGATGCGATTGCCACCCTTCCTTTTCGTGGCACGCAGGGCACCACGCTTCAGAGCCAGCGCGTGATTGTAGGCGTCTCCCGTGTAGTTCTGCGTGCTGTGGATGGTGATGTACTTTGGCTTCATGGGCCGGTAGATCTTCCGCCCGACGGTCCCTGCGCGAATGAGATCGGTCTTCAGGCCCACTTCGCCCAGCAGTTGATCCGGCGTCACCCGCCCCAGCATCGCATCATGATACCGTGACTCCCACTGGCTGATGCGGGACCGGTTGGCAGACTGCACACAAGCAGCCGTGATGACGGCGATCAGAAGCGCAACGGGGATGGCAAGACGTGCCCAGGGTTTCTTCATGACCACACTATCGCCATAGGACTGACTTTGCCAAGAAGGCAGGCAAGTTTTCGCATTCCTCATAGGCCAGCCCCAGGTGCCGCCTGCCCGGTTGACAGCCCGCGCCACTGCCGCCTACATGATCACGTCAGGGCTCCGGCACGAAAGCTGCGCTCTACTTCTCCCCTCGTTCATCATGATGCTGCCCCGGCTCCGATTTCTCCTGAATCTCTCCTTCTGCTCCCTTGCGCTCCTGCTCTCTGCCTGCGCGGCTGATCATTCAGGCAGCACACGCATGTCGGGAGACATGAGTGGCGGCTATTACCGCAGCACAGCCCTGCCAGTCGCTACGCCCGTCTCAGCATCAGCGGCATTTGATGGCGGTTACTCCGTCGGTGCGGAGCCCATGCTCGCCGTCTCCAGCGGCCCATTCATCAATGCCGCCTCCTATCTCATGATCGATGCGAATACCGGCAAGCACCTCGCAGGTCGGGCCGTCGAGACTCCGCGTGCCGTGGCTAGTACGCAGAAGATCCTTACCGCCCTCGTCGTCCTGGATGCTGGGAACCTGGATAAAAAAGTCACCGTCCAAGCCTCCGATGTGCGCGTGGAGCCCACTGTGCTCGGCCTGCGCCCTGGAGATACCTACACCCGCCGCCATCTGCTTTACGCCTTCCTCATCAAAAGCTGCAACGACGTCGCCAACGTGCTCGCCAGGGACAATGCCGGCAGCATCAGCGCCTTCGCCGCCAAAATGACCGCCAAAGCCCGCGCACTCGGCTGCACGAACAGCCGCTTTTACAATCCCCACGGCCTCACCGTCCCCGGCCAGCACTCCACCGCACGCGACATGGCCCGCATCGCCATGGCCGCCTACCGGAACCCTATCATCCGCGATGCCGTACGCCGGAAATACTACACTTTCACCCGCCGGGATGGCCGCACCATCACGCTGAAAAACACCAACGAGCTCCTCGGCGTCATGCCCGAGTGCAACGGCATGAAAACCGGTTACACGAACGCCAGCGGTCGCTGCCTCATCTCCACCGCCACCAGCCGCGGCCGCAGCGTCATCCTCGTCCAGCTCGGCACCAAAACGAAGTATATCTGGAATGACGGCAGCCTCATGATGCGCTGGGGTCTCCAGCGCGCCAGCGGCGGCGGCGTGGCTTTTAATTGGTGAGCATCAGCTGGGCGGATGGCCAGTGCAGCCGGATAGTTCGGCAAATGAGATGCTTCCTGCTGGCCGTTGCTGCCCATGGGGGAACCCCATTCGGGGTTCGGTCTTGAGGCATCATGGGCCGCTCGGGGGGTTTCGTTCCTCAACCCCCGGCTACTCATGGCCTAGCCCAACGGGCTAAAGGAGGAGGTTTCGGAATTGCCCCTCTCATGCCGGACAAAATTCACATTTTGATTGCCTGAGTACAGCCCACGAAGGTAAACCGACACCCATGAGCCATATCTCCCGCACTTGGACAACAAATCAGTGGGCTAGCAAGGAACTGAGAAAATTCACGATCTGTTAGCTCTGAAAATGTCCTCCAGAATTTTTATGTTCCTGGCACTCTCACTAGTGTCTTGTGATCGCTCTCCAGAGTCAGTTGCTCCCACCACGAACACCTTTCTAGCACATTCTGGAATGATCGAATTTGATATCCCTGGTGGTGACAGCATCAGCGATCCCACGAGCAAAGTGCCGAGGTACAAGCTCTCCGATGGTTCATTTGCCTTGGTCTACGGATTTTTGGCGAAAAACCATTTCGACCTGCGCCATGAGCAGGAGCATCTCACGACCGAGGAACAGCGAAGCAATCAATCACTTGCAACGGGCATCTCCGTGTACAGAACAAAAGACGAGGAGCTAGAAAACGGATTGAAAGGGGGATCCTACATCTGGATCGATAAGGAGACAGGCCGCATTTCCCAGTGCAGAACGATACTATACAATGAAACCGAACATTACGGATTAGAGGTGCAGGTCTATGATGCCGACTCCCTGAGTTTTGTGGATGCGTTTTTAAAGCTCTTATCAGGTATTGTAATCACCAAGCGCGACCCCAGCCCGTGACGGACCAAATATTGCAACTGGCAACGGATTTTCCCTCGCCTAGCTAGCATTCAACTCGCGCAGCTTGTGTCGCATCTTCCTGCACCAAGCACCAAAAGACCCAGCCTCACGGCTGGGTCTTTTCATGAAGGAATGAAGCCAGATGCGCATCACCGCATCGTCTCGAAGCGCTTGCGCAGGATGTCGCGCTGGCTCATGCCGGCAAGTTTGGCCTGGGTGTCATCGATCCACTTTTGCTCGAGGGCGTTCTTGGTGGGGCGGTCCACGTCGTAGAAGACGCCGAATTTGCCGGGGCTGGGGAGGTCGGCGAGCTGGAAGGCGGCGACGTCGTCCTTCACGTTGTGCTGGGTTTCGTCGATGATGTCGAAGGTGCCGCCCTTCTTGGGCCAGCTATCATTGAAGCTGCCTTCATAGAACATGATGCACTCGCTCAGGCACTCGACGACGCTGAAGCCGTCGTGCAGGATGGCGCGCTCGAAGGTATCGACCATGTGCTTCACCTGCGCGGCGTGGGTGCGGGCGATGAAGGTGGCTCCGCTGGCGAGGAGCTGCTTCATGGGGTTGATGGGGCGGTCGATGCTGCCGGTGGGATCGGTCTTGGATTTGAAGCCGATGGGGCTCGTGGGGCTGGTCTGCTTTTTGGTGAGGCCATAGACGTAGTTGTCCATGATCACATAGGTGAGCTTGATGTTTTTGCGCGCAGCGTGGTTCAGGTGGTTGCCGCCGATGGAGAAGCCATCGCCATCACCGCCGAAGACAAAAACATGCACGTCAGGACGGCTCAGGGAGACGCCGGTGGCGAGCGGGAGGGCACGGCCATGGATGAAATGGATGCCGTGCGTGTTCATGAAATACGGGAAGCGGCTGGAGCAGCCGATGCCGGCCACGCAGACGATCTTTTCATGAGGATACTGGAGCTTCTCCAGCACCTTGTAGAAGGCGGCGAGCACGGCGAAGTCGCCGCAGCCGGGGCACCACGTCGGGTGATCGGCGGTGAGGGCTTTCTTCGTGAGCTTTTCCTCCGCGCCCATGGATGGCGGAGTGACGAGTGTCGATGGAGCGGCGGCGGCTTCCTGAGTGGTGGCAGACATGGTCGTTTGGATTGGGTAAAGGTGGGTCAGGTGGACGAGTCGGTGGTCGATCAGGCGCTCATGATTTTTTCAGCGCCAGTCACGATCTCGCGGATGCGGAAGGTGAGGCCGTCGGTCTTGCAGATGGACTGGATTTTCGGATCGGCATACGCGGCGCGCAGCATCATGGCGAGCTGGCCGTAGCCATACACGCCGATGTCGTTCAGCTCGACGACGGCGACCTTTTTGAAGTTCTTCCACAATCTGTCCATGCCTGCGGGCATCGGGTGGATGTGTCGCAGATGGGCGGCACCGACCTTGTGACCTTCGGCACGGAGGCGGTTCACGCTCTCTTTGATCTGGCCGTAGTTGCTACCCCAACTGATGAGCAGGAGGTCGCCTTCCGTGTCGCCATAGACTTCGGGGAGCGGGAGCTTCTTGCTGAGCTCGACGAGCTTGTTGCGGCGCTTGTCGGTCATCTTCTGGTGCATCTTCGCATTGCCGCTCGGGTGGCCCCACTCGTCGTGCTCCAAGCCGGTGACGTGTGGGTATTTGCCGGTCATTTTCGTGCCCGGAGGTGCGTGACGGGTCATGGCATCCAGCGGGTAGGGTTTGAAGTCGGCTCCGCGATCGGAGAGGTCGAGCGTGGGCTCGATCCAGTGCTTGTCTAGATCTGGCTCGGTGAAGGCCTCGATGCGGCTGCTCAGCGCCTGGTCGCTCAAAATGATGACAGGGCAGGAGTATTCGCGGGCGAGCCTGCCAGCTTCGAGAGCGATGTAAAAGCAGTCCTCCACATCCTGCGGCGCGAGCACGATGCGCGGGCAGTCGCCATGGCTGCCGTAGATGGCCTGCATGAGATCGCTCTGCTCGATGCTCGTCGGCATGCCGGTGGAGGGGCCGCCGCGCTGGACGTTGATCACGATGAGCGGGATCTCCGCCATGCTGGCATAGCTAAGCGCCTCCATTTTCAAACTCAGCCCTGGGCCCGCACTGCCCGTCACGGCCAGATGCCCGGCGAAGGCCGCGCCGATGGTCATGGACACGGCGGCGAGCTCATCCTCCGCCTGCACATACGTGCCGCCATACTTCGGCAGCTCTGTGCGCAGCGTCTCCATGATGCTCGACCATGGCGTGATCGGATACGCGGAGCCGTAGCGCACTCCGGCGGCGATGAGACCCATGGTCATGACCGTGTTGCCATCGCTGCTGATGCGGTGTGTGTCCGTGTGCTCGCCTTCTTCGAAATGGAAGGTCGTGATGTCGCCGACCGGATAGGCGTAGCCCGCGTCGAAGGCCAGCATGGCATTGCGCAGCACGCTCTCGTCTTTTTTGCCAAACTGACGGCTGAGGATGCTCGCGACCTTGTCTTTATCGAGACGGAAAACGGCGCACAACATGCCGAGCACGAAGATGTTTTTGCCGCGATCACGCGCGCTGCCGCCCACGGCCTCCACGGTCGCCGTCGTGAAGGGCACGCCGATGTGATGGATGCCGCGCTCGTGCTTCACTTCAGTGACTTCACCGCTGTCGTAAAAGCAGATGCCGCCCTCGCGCAGCGCGCTGATGTGGCTGTCGTAGCTGTGCTGGTAGAAGGCCACGAGCACGTCGCTTTCATCACCGGGATGCAGCACCTCGCCGCTGCCGAGATGGACCTGGAAAATGGAGGGACCGCCGCTGATCGTGGACGGGATGGTCATGTAGGTCATCACATCCTGCTGCGTGCGTCCGGCGAGACGAGCGAGGATACCGCCGATGGATTGGATGCCGTCCTGGGAGTTGCCGGCGAGGCGGATGACGGCGTTGCGGAGCGCCTTCACGGATGAAGGCGAGAGAGCTGGAGCTGTGGACATGGTAAGGTTGGGCCGACTACTACGACGGGGTTGGGGCCGTATTTTTCGAGCAGAGCCAAGAAGCTGGGGCCAACCCATCCCTTTCGTCAAGACGGCAGCGGGCCTGCCCGTGAGAAATTTGATTGTCAATCGGGCGGCTTTCTGATCGTATCTTGCGTTGTCCGGCCTTGCTGGACATTTCCCCCTATCATTAAACACGTCAGCAAATCCTCCCCCATGAAAGCATTGCTCACCTTCCTCGCGCTTGCCGCTGTCGCTGGCATCGCCAACGCCGCCCCTGTGAACTCCACCTGCATCATGAGTGGCAAGCCCATCAAAGATGGCGTCACCTCTGAATACAAAGGCAAGACCGTCGGCTTCTGCTGCACCAACTGCAAAGCCCGCTTCGACTCGAACCCCGACAAGTTCGGCAAGAAGATCGCCAAGTAATCCCGGACCTTCCGCATTGCGGCTGGTCAGGCGGAGTTGGATTTCCAACTCCGCTTTTTTGCGTTCGGAAGCTTGGCATACAAAAATAAACCCAGGTCGGTGAAGACCTGGGTCTGGAAGTGTCTGGACTTGGGCCCCTGGGGCTACTTTTTCTCCATGTTGATCGGCGGCGCTGGATCTGTGCTGATGGTGATGCTTTTCCCCATGTCAGACGCCGGCATGAAGGCCAGGAAGCCGGCGATGGTGCGGCGATAAAGGCGATCAGGCTGAGCTTTGCCATGACGCCAGAGGATACCACCCTCCTGCTTAAAGGGGATGCCTGTGTCACGCAGGGTGCCAGGTTCTGGGGACTGGTAAAGGTGCCCTTCGCGGATTGTCCGGTTATAGGGATAGACACCTTCCGGCAGCGTATAGCGCTTCAATATCACGCCATCGCCGAAGGCGAGGTATTCATTAACCTTGATGGAGGCTGCCTTCGGGTTGTCTATCGGCGCGACGCAGGAGGACAAAAGGATAGCCAGAGTGAAGAGGAGGAGATGATGGAGGTGTTTCATGGTCTTTTCGAAGAGTCGCGATTTTTTTAGAGAGTCGCGCTGAATTATAACAGAATTTTTTGCGGTTCGTAGCATTTGGCAGGAACCACAGTTCTGACGGGAAAAACGGAGTTGGCTGACCAACGGTTCCTTTTTCATGCGTTCATGCTTCACTCAATCGCCAACCAAGCATGAAACGGCTCCTCATCCTCTCCGCTCTCCTCCCTCTGCTCTCCGCCCAATCTGCCAACTGGCCCATGTGGCGGGGCCCGAACGGCGACGGCACCACCTCCGAGTCCGGCCTGCCGGAAAAGTGGAGCCAGACCGAGAACGTCGTCTGGAAGGTCGAGCTGCCGGATCGTGGCAACTCCACGCCCGTCGTCTGGGGCGATAAAGTCTTCGTCACGCAGGCCATCGAAAAGATCGGCAAGCGCATGCTGCTCTGCTTTGACCGCAAAACGGGCAAACAGCTCTGGGAAGCTGGCATCACCTACAATGAGCCCGAGTTGACCCACGGCACGAACCCCTACTGCGCCGCGTCTCCCGCTACCAATGGCGAACAGATCGTCGTCTTCCATGCCAGTGCGGGCGTCTTTTGCTACGACATGAATGGCAAGGAACTCTGGAAGCGTACCGACCTCGGCAAACAGCACCACATCTGGGGCAACGGCACCTCTCCTGTGATCGCTGGCGACCGCTTCTTCCTGAACTTCGGCCCAGGTCCAAAGACCACGTTATATGCCTTCGATCTCAAGACCGGCAAAACGATTTGGGAGCACAATGAACCTGGCGGTGCCAGTGGCGAAGGAGCAGACAAAAAATGGCTCGGCTCCTGGGCTGATCCGCTCTTCCGCAAGATCGACAGCCACTATGAACTCATCCTGAGCTACCCTGGCCGCGTCGCCGCCTTTGACCCCATCGCAGGCAAGGAACTCTGGACCTGCGCTGGCCTGAATCCTTTGGTTTATAACTCGCCGCTGCTCACGCCTGACAATGTCGTCGTCGCCTTTGGTGGCTACGGCGGCATGGGTGTCGCCGTCAAAGCAGGCGGCAAGGGCGACGTCACCGAAAAGCGCCTCTGGCATCTGCCCAAAGTCAGCCAACGTATCGGCAGCGGCGTCATCCATGAAGGCCATCACTACATCCTCAGCGATGGCGGCATCGTCGAGTGCCGCGACCTCAAAACCGGCGAGATGATCTACAACGAACGTCTCAAAGGCCCCGGCCCCACCGGCCAGAACTGGTCATCCCTCGTCCTCAGCGCCGACGGCAAATGCTATGCGGCCAATCAGGGTGGCGACTGCTTCGTCTTCAAAGCCAGCCCCAAATTTGAGCTGCTCTCCACGAACACCCTCGACGAAAAAATCATCGGCAGCATCGCCGTCAGCGACGGCCAGCTCTTCATCCGCGGATACAAGAACCTCTGGTGTATCGGGAAAAAGTGAGCCGGGGTATCAGCCCAAACTCACCGCCTGCACGCCTGGCCCGACCTCTTCCCCGCTGAACTTCACCGGCACAAACTGCTCGATGAGCGCCATGTTCGTCCGTGTGTGATCGGTGATGGACAGTGTGTGAAACAATCCGCCGCCTGCCAAAGCCATCGGCAGCAGCAATTGATCCGCCAGATGCACGCCGACCGGTGCTGTCGAGGCCAAATAGCTTCGCAGCCCCTTCGCCGCGCCGGTGGCGACGGCTTCGGCGGATTTTCCAAGCTGGGCGATGCCGGTGCTGATCTCGCAAACCTTCGCAAAACGAGCGCCAAGCAGGATGGCGTTGCCAGGACCGCTGCTGTCGTTCGCGTAGCGGAGGTCGATGTGGTTTTCAGGCCATTCGAGGATCTTGGAGGCGGTCACGATTTCGCGTTGGGCGATCTCGCCAGGCAGATGCGCATGCAACACGCGGCCAAAGGTTTCCACGGGCTCGCCGCGTTCGGTGAGCTTGAGCTTCTTCCACTTTTTGATCGGCCCGATTTCCGCCGTGAGCACGCCACCGCCGGCCTGCATGAAGCCGGGTCGTTCCAACGTCACCGTGGCATCGACGCCCATGCTCCAGCGCACCGGCAGAAAGCAGTGCTCGATAAACTCGAAGGGCGGAGCCATCGGGTTGTGCGTGCCGCCTTCGATGCGCAGCGTGCTGG
>CAYMHJ010000106.1:0-18233 GCA_964390165.1 uncultured Prosthecobacter sp.
GTCTTCCTGTCCTCGGTTTTGACCCTCCACACAAACTTTCTGACAGGCTCCACCAAACCCAAGTGTGGGCGCTCACACCCAGGTTTCACGCCATCAAACCCCGGTGTGAGCCCTCAAACCCAGGTTTGCTCCCACCAAACCCAGGTTTCACGCCGCCAATCCCAGGTGTGAGCTCTCAAACCCAGGTTTCATCCGGCCCAACCCAGGTTTGGCGGCGTGAGATTTCAGGCATTTTCCGTCAGGCCCAGGTCGGGGGCATTGAAAATGAGGGAGTTACACCGCAAGCGGTCCAAACAGCCCCATCCACCGTCGAAGCGAGCCCAGCGTAGGCCGGATGTGTTTGGCGCGCCGGAGCTCAAAAACACGCTGGAGCCTCTCCGCCGAACTATCCGGCTTCTTGGAACGCCGCAGACTCCCACGTCCCCGAGCCAGCCGATAGTTCGGCGAAGGAGATGCCTCGTGTGGGCGATGTCTGCCGCGCCGAACACATCCGGCCTACCCCCGGCCCTCCGCCGCACCTCCCGCCCGGCTCAGAGGTTTTTGGAATATTCACCCATCGAATTTTTGCTCCTATGTTGGAATAGGCCCACATTTTGATCGCCTCTCTAAGCCCTGGGAGTGTAAATCGACACCCATGAGCACCCAACGCCGTTATATTCCCACAAAACCGTCGGCTATAAAGCTGCGCACAAACCTCACGATCTGCTAACCATCTGAACTGTTCGGTCAACTACAACGCCCTCATGTGAACAATGAAGCCCGTCCTCAAAGTCCTCGCGGTGCTTGCTGTGCTCTGGGTCGCTAATTGGATTTTTCTGACGTTCCTTTCGCCCAGTGGAGTCTGGATTCGCCGAGTAGTGCGTGAGCATCCACTGCCGCACCCCATCATGGTGACGGACATCGACGGATTGACTCTCACAGCAGGAGATCAGCGATACACGATTGCTGGCGTTCGTGCTCCTTCGGATACAGATAGGCTTGCACGCCTTGCTGAGTTTATCCAGGTGGCCACTGCACAGGGGATCGAGATCGAGAGTGCTACGGCGCTACCCAATGGCCATTCTATTCGTTGCGAGCCGCGTGTCTGGCACTGGTGCGGCAACGATCCAGTAGCAGCTCACTTCGAGCAGCAGAACTTGAACGAGCTTCTGATTGCATTGGGATACGCCGAGATTGCACCTGAGATTCAGACTCTTGCGACACCTGCGGCTTTGCGCCTGCGCGCCGCTGACCGATATGCACATGATTTCAGTCGTGACTCGGCTGGCTCAGGATCAAGAACGTCCCTGAAGCATGGCATCGACATTTCAGCGATCATGACCGTTCGCCGCGCCATCAGCAGCTACGCCTATGACATTGCCGAAGCGAACCAGACCAAATAACAAACCAAATAAAACGGATGCAACGGCTCGCATGGCATCTGTCGTGTCAGCAACGTCTTGCGCTCGCCGTCGCCTGATCCAAGGCGTCGCCCAACCAACGGAGTTTGGTGGTGGCATCGCTTCAGCAAAATTTGATATGGAACCAGTGGAAACGGAAGATTTCATGAGCACATGGCATAGTTCAGACACCTTCCCCGAGGCGGTTGAATTCTTCGTGATGACTGCATGGCCGACAGATGCCGCCATCGAGGACCTATCTTATCTTGCCATTCCAGTCGGTTCTGTTCAGACTAAAGCCGCGTTCACCGACGCAGCCAGGCTCTACATCCACCAGTCCCCATGACGTCCACCATCAACCAACCACGGGCTATTGATTCCAGGAGGATCGTGTCGCAGAATGACTTGCCCTGACACTGTCCTCTGAATGCCGTCTTTCCTCCTGCGCCGCCTGCTGAGCAGCCTCCTCGTGCTGTTCTTTGCCGTGTCGCTCACCTTTCTCCTCACGCGGCTGCTCCCCGGCGGGCCGTTTGACCGTGAGAAGGGCGGCTCTGCGAAGGTGGAGGCGGCACTCCAGGAGAAGTACAAGCTCAATGGCACACTCTGGCAGCAGTACACCTCCTACCTCGGCGATCTGGCGCGGCTGGATCTGCGTGTGTCCACGAAGTATCGCGACTGGAGTGTGGCGGAGATCCTGGCGCAGAAGATGCCGTCATCGCTGAAGCTCGGCGGCATCGCCTTCGTTATCGCCAGCACGCTCGGCGTGCTGCTCGGCGCGCTGGCGGCGATGCGGCGGGACACTCCCATCGACTGGGCGGCGATGTTCGGCGCGCTCGTCGCCATCTCGATCCCGAGCTTCATCACCGGGCCGTTCTTGATTGCCATCTTCGCGCTGTGGCTTCGTTGGTTGCCGGTTGGCGGCTGGGGGAATGTTTCGCATCTCGTGCTGCCGGCGATTTGCCTCTCCGCGCCATACATCGCCTACGTCGCGCGGCTGATGAGAAACAGCCTGCTTGATGTGATGAAGAGCGACTTCCTCCGCACCGCGAAAGCCAAGGGCCTCACGGAAACTCAGGCGCTCACTCGGCATGCGCTGAAGGTCGCCATCCTGCCTGTGGTGACCTATCTCGGCCCGCTCGCCGCTCATTTGCTCACAGGCTCCATGGTCGTGGAGACGGTCTTCAACATCTCCGGTGCGGGCAGCATCTTCGTGAATTCGATCCAGAATCGCGATGTCTTCCCGCTCTGCGGTGCGGTGATCGTTTACTGCACGCTGCTCATCGTCTTCAACCTCATCGTGGACCTGCTCTACAGCGTCCTCGACAAGCGCATCCGACTCCATGCCTGACGCGCCGAAAAGCCCCTCCATCAGCCGCCCGGGCGGCTGGGATATCGTGCGGCGCAACAAGCCGGCCATGATCTCCCTCGTCTTCCTCGTGGCGATGGTTCTGCTGGCCTTCACCGTTCCCTTTTTCCTGCCCGCCGCGCTGAAGACCACGAGCAATGGTGCCTTCCTGCCGCCAATGTCCGCAGGTGTGGATGCGCCAGTGACGCACCTTTGTGGTACGGACAAAAACGGGCAGGACCTCTTTTATCGACTGCTCACCGGAGCGCAGGTGTCTCTTGGCGTCGGCATCGTTGGTGCGGGCATCTCGCTCATCATCGGTACGCTTTATGGCATGATCAGCGGCTTCATCGGCGGTCGGGTGGATGCGCTGATGATGCGTGTGGTGGATCTACTTTATGCGGTGCCGCGCATCCTCTTCATCATGATCTTCATCGCGGCCTTTGATGGGATGTTTAAAGACTGGCTCGATGGCATCCGCCTCTCCGCACAGCATTCCGGCTGGAGCAGCGTGGAGATAGCCGCACGCTACCTGATGCCCTATTCTAAAATCGTCGTCATGATCCTCAGCCTCGGCCTCGTGGAGTGGCTGACGATGGCGCGCATCATCCGCGGCCAGGTGCTGGTGTTGCGCGAGCTGACCTTCGTCACCGCTGCACGCGCGATGGGGCAGAGCCCTTGGCAGATCTTAAAGAAGCATCTCCTGCCGAATCTCAGCACGATCATCCTCACCTACCTCACGCTGACGATCCCCGCCGTCATTCTGGATGAATCCTTCCTCAGCTTCCTCGGTCTTGGCATCGAAGACCCCGCTGCGAGCTGGGGTTCACTGCTCAAAGATGGCGCGCAGGTGATCAACCCCATCGAGAGCAAATGGTGGCTGCTAGCCTTCCCCGCCGTGCTCATGTCGCTGAGCCTGCTGGCGCTGAATTTCCTCGGGGATGGACTGCGAGATGCCTTCGATCCGAAGGGCGGCGACTGATGCAGGGATGAGAGTGCTGCGTGCCATGTCATGCAGCACGCCGCTTGACGGGAAGGGGACGAGTGCCTTCTTTTCAGGCCGGTCCACCGGCTGTTTCAGCATTCCTATCCAATGGCAAATCACAGCCCATCTCCGCAGGACACCTCCGCGTCGAAACGAGGCGGAGGCGGGCAGGCTATTGTGGAAATGTGTGAGATCACAAGTGCCAGCCTGACCTTCTGGTCACGCCATCGGTTTCAAATCGGTGCGGAACTGCAACTGCGCCTGAGTTCCGCCGAGCTTCCGCAGGCCATGCTGGCTGCTGCGGGGATGGAGCCATGGGTCATGCTCCGCGGCTTCGTGGTGCAGTGCGTGCATGTCAGGCGTCCAGATGGGGTGCAGGGATTCCGCGTGGTGCTGCTTTTTGACACAGCCCTGGACGGGCCAGCGAAGCCGAAGTGCCGCAGCTTCCTCATGCAGAAGCTGCTGCACAGCCGCACCTCTTTCGGCCTGAACTGACTTCACAGTCCCGGCGGACGCTCGGAGATCTTTTTGCCTCCGACTCTTTTGCCTTCCATCACGTCCGGCTTGTTCGGATCGAAGTAAGTTCCACCGGCGATTTTAATTTCACCATTATTCATCTGCTGCATGATCGGGCGGCCCGCCTTTTCATCGTTGTAGTAGGAGAGCTTGATGAGCTGCCCGTCTGGACCGACGACGGCATGGGCAAACACATGTGGCTGGGCCATGAAGACGACCTGAAGCTGGTTTTTCATGTCCAGCGTGATCTGCGGATCATGAATCATGCTGAGCGGGCCGAGGCGGTAGGTGTTGAGCCTGTCGCCAGTTTTGTCGTCGATCAGACGGAAGTAGAGCGAGGTCGTCTCATAGTCGCGGAAGGTGTAGAGAGCATAGCGTCGCGCTTTCCCCGCGTCCTTCATGCCCTCGGGCACGCCGAAGCTGCGCTCCCACATGGGCTTGATCTCAATGATGCTGAAGCGTGCGCGATTGCTCTCATAGTAGTCACCCGACTGCGGATGGAACACGCGGGCCTTGATGGCGTAGTTGCCCATCTCCGACGGTGCATAGGCTTTCGTGACGACGATCTTTTGCTGAACCGTGCCTCCCGGCGGCACCTGCACGATTTCTGAGCCGTCCACATCCATCTGCGCGATCGCAGTTCCCTCACTGGTGGTCATTTCAAAGGAGAGCCAGTCGGCCCGCCCTGGTCCACCCAGCACTGCGGTGGCACCTGTGCGGTTGGTGACAGTGACCGTGGCGGCGATGGCTTCGAGCGCCATGAAGTTTGCACGCGGCAGCTTGAGAGACACGTCAAACTGCGCGTGCGCCTGGAAGGCGCTGAGGAGGACGAAAAGAGTGATGAGGTGGCGCATAATGGGGGGGGAACAGATTGAAACCTGAAAACCGGCGGATGGGAACACTAAAATTCAGCCGTGTTCAGTCCCCGAGACCGTAGGCGATGCCGATGACCTCTCCATCCTCTTCGTCAAAGGCGATGCGCATGGGGCGACAGCAAACTTCACAGTCATAGTCCACATCGCACGGCACCTCTGTGAAGTGCGGAGCTGGCACCTCAAACTCCTGGAAGCACGCGGGGCAGGTGACGGGTGTCGTGGCGGTCATGCTCTGGCTTCCGCAAGACGTTTCTGGCGGCGCGCCATGACCAGATTCACCATGCGCACCAGATCTTCGCTGTCGTAGGGCTTGGGCAGCACGTCGGCAAAACCGTGCGCGCTGGGCTGTAGCATGGCGGCGTCGGACCGGTTACCACTGGAGACGATGGCGTCCACCTGCGGGTCCATTTGTAAAAGAAGCTGCATGGCACGCGCACCACCCATGCCGAGTGGAATGGTGAGGTCGATGAGCACGAGGTCGAAGGGTTTCTTCGCGATCATGGCTTCGCCGTAAGCCTTCACCGTATCGCTGCCATCGGAGGTCTCAGTGGTCTCATAGCCTTCCCGCCTCAGCGTGCGGGTCATGAGATTGCGCAAAAGCACATCGTCCTCGAGCACGAGCACGCGCCCGGCGAATGGCTTCGGTGTGGAAGCGGGGCCACTGGCAGGTTTCGTGTAGGAAGTGGCGGGAACATCTACCTTCACCACGTTTGCAGGGGCGGGGGGCGGCTGTGACGGTTCGCTCTGAGTGGCCAGCAGCTCTGTCTTGAACTCAGCCGCCGAAGACTGGCGGTGAGTCCGGTCCGGCTTGAGCGCACGCGTGATCACGGCATCGAGCCGAGCATCACAGCCGATGATGGAGGATGGTGGATGCCAGGCTCCACGCGGGAGCTGACCTGTGATGGACTGGTAAAGCACGACGCCAAGCGCATAAATGTCCGCGCGGTGGTCGAGATCGGATTTGGAATCATACTGCTCAGGCGCGGCATAGTCTGGCGTGCCCATCGCCATGTTTGTCTGCGTGAGCATGGTGCCTTTTTGGTCAAAGCGTTTCGCCAATCCGAAGTCCGCCACTTTGATACGTCCATCATCGGCCAGCAGGATGTTCGCTGGCTTGATGTCCCGGTGAACGATGCCCTTCGAATGGGCGAAAGTGAGGGCATCACACACCTTGGTGAGGATAGCGATGGCTCGGTCTGGCGAGATGACGCCGCAAGTGAGCTGCTGGTGGAGATCGCCTCCCTCCACATACTCCATCACATAGTGCAAGTACTCGCCCACGACGCCGAAGTCGAACACACTAACGATATTCGGGTGATTCATCTGCGCCAGCGCCTGAGCCTCACGACGGAAGCGCTCGGCATAGGCATAGTCGGTGCCGTGATCACGATGCAAAATCTTGATTGCCACGGCTCGACCCAGGTTCAACTGCCGCCCACGATACACCGCCCCCATCCCGCCCTGGCCGATCATGAGATCAAACTGATATACGCCACCAGGCATCATCTGCGTCAGCTCCTGCGGCGTTGGATAGGCCTTCACCGGCATCCAGCCGCCCACTCCCTCCGACACCGAAGGCACACGCTGCGGAGGTGTGGTCTTTTTGCCGAAGGAGAAGAGGCGTTTCATGGGCGCGTATGCACGAAGTCAGAAAGGGAGAGAATGTCCCGGAGACCGTGGGGGGCGCAAGTCCCGTGTGCTGTTCATGATGATTTGAGCCCGGGTCTGAATTGGCCAGAAGGTCTGACTTTAATCTTTCGAATTGATGTTCCCCGACTTCCGAATCGCCCGCAGCAGACGCCAGCCGAGGAAGACGCTGAGCATGTAACCGAGAGCACCAAAAACGGAGATGCCAAAGAGAAGCGGCCGGGCCTCGCTGCTCCATAGCTGGGAGGAGCCGAGGAAGATGGCGGCGGTGAGGACACCGAGGACGAGTCGGTTCACGATGGGGTCGAGATGACGATGATCCAGATGCACCGTGAGGGTGCCATCGCGGAAGCGGGCGAGAAGATCCGTCAGATCACGCGGCAGGGCGGAGATGAAGCGGTCCCAGTCGCGATAGGCGCGGCGGGCGCGGCGCACGAGACGCTTCGGGCCGAAGCGACGCATGATGATGCCCTGGCAGAAGGGCTGCATCAGCTCGGCGAGACTGACGTCGGGACTGAAGCGTCGGCTGGTGCCTTCGAGCACGATGATCGTTTTCAAAAGCACGGCCAGCGGCGGCGGCAGGGTGATGTGATAGCGGCGGATGATCTCGATCAAGGTGCTGAGTGCCGAACCGACATTGATGTCACGCAGCGGATGCCCGACGTAGTCGGCCATGAAGTCGTCGAGATCGGCACGGAGGCGGTCATGCGGGCAGTCGGGCGGCACGGAGCCGAGACGCAGGACTTGCTCGGTGACTTGAGCGGCGTCGTTTTCCACGATGCCGAGCAGGAGCGACTCCACTTCATCGCGCAGCTCGTCGTCGATACGGCCCACCTGGCCGCAGTCCACCACGCCGACGACGGCTCCCGGCAGCAGCATGAGGTTTCCGGGATGCGGATCGGAGTGATAGAAGCCATCGCGGAAGACCATCTCCAGATACATGTTCGCGCCGCGCTTGGCGAACTCGGCGAGGTTTTCACCGGATGCCTTCAGCGCTTCGATGTCGGTGCCTGGGATGCCATCCAGGCGATCCATGGTGACGATCTGCTGGGAGCAAAGCTCAGGATACGAGCGCGGAATGCAGACGGTGGGGTCATCACTGAAATGTAGCGCGAACTCCTCGAGGTTTCGCTTCTCGTAAGTGAAGTCCATCTCGCGTAGCAAGGTGCGGCGGAACTGGCGCACTATGGCCACGGGCTGATAGGGACGCAGCGATGCGGACTGCTTTTCGATCAGCTCCGCGAGCAACTGCACGATCTCCAGATCGGTGATGACCTTGCTCTCGATGCCGGTGCGCCGCACCTTCACCACCACGCGTTCGCCACCTGGCAAAACCGCGCCATAGACCTGTGCGATGGAGGCTGCGGCGATGGGTGTTTCATCGAACTCGGCGAAGAGTTCCTCCAATGTGGCGCCGAGGTCCTGCTCGATGATTGCGCGTGCGGACTCGGCTGATTCAGCGGGCACATTGGATTGCAGTTCCGCCAGCTCCTCGGTCATCTCTTTGCCGATGAGATCGGCGCGGGTGCTGAGCATCTGGCCGAGTTTGATGAAGGTGGTGCCGAGCTCTGTCATCGCCATGCGCACGCGTGCGGCGGTGGTCACGCCAGCCAGCGCCTGACCATCCGCGCTGCGTAGCTTGTCCTTCAGCCAGGGATAGTCCAGGCCGCCGAGCAGATCGGCGAGCCCATACTTGCCGAGCACGGCGGCGATCTCGCCGAGACGTTTCGCATGGCGCTCCAGGCGCGCGATGGCATCGATTTTCATGGGCGAAGCATACACGGGACTGGCCGCGTGTCGAAAATCCTTCGGAGGCTTACTTGCCCATAAATGACTGAAGGTCCGCGATGCCGGTCTTTAGCAGTCCGACGAGTTCACGGATGATGGGCATGGCATTGCTGGTCAGCAGCCAGAGCATGAGCAGCCAGATGGCGGCATTCACGATGAGCATGACTTGCACGACGGTTTCCACCCAGCTCGGCCAGTGCCTGAGAAAGCCCTCCTGATCGGCGGAACGGCGGTAGATACGCTCCTGAAACACGGAGGCGGAGGCACGCCAGAGCTTCGGTGGGAAGAACAGGAAACCCAGGATCATCTCCTGCAAAACCCAGCCGCCGCGTTGCTTCAGAGGCACTTTTTCATACTCTCGATAGCGCACGACACGACGACGACGTGTGATCTCCTGTAGTGACTCGGTGCCTTGATCGAGCTGGAGTTCTTCCAATTGGCGCAGTGGCATCCAGACCTGCTCCCCCGCGCGCATCGTCAGATCACTGTCTCTCACCGAACCGTAAGCGAGATAGCTGCGGAGGTCATCGAGAGTGCATGGGCCGACGGTCTTGCCGGATTTGGTAAGGAAGTACTGGGACACGGGAGCGGGAGCTTGAGTACGATCACGGGCAAGCAGTGGTTCTGTCAAGCAGCCAAGATAATCTTGTCGTTCATTTGGGGAAACGATAGCCTCGCGAATAATCCCCAACCAACCTCTATGAATGCTCCCCTCGCTGAACTCGTCGGCACTATGATCCTCGTCCTGCTGGGCGATGGCGTGGTGGCAAATGTCGTGCTGAAACAAACCAAAGGGCACAACGACGCGTGGAACGACATCACCACGGGCTGGGCACTTGCCGTCACGGTGGCGGTTTACTGCACGGCATCCATCAGCGGCGCGCATTTGAATCCCGCTGTCACGCTGGCGATGGCATCGCTCGGCAGACTGCCATGGGCGGAGGCCCCGATTTTCATGGCCGCACAGATGGCTGGCGCTTTTCTCGGCGCGGTGCTCGTGTGGGTGGCCTATCTGCCGCACTGGAAAGTCACGGAGGACAAAGGCGCGAAGCTCGCCGTCTTCGCCACCGGCCCCGCCATCCGGCACACGGTTTCCAATCTGATCTGTGAAGTCATCGGCACTGCCATGCTGGTCATCGGCGTGCTGGCGATTCTGACTCCGGCAAATCTTGATCCCAGCACCGGCTTCGCGGATGGCTTTGGTCCGGTGCTCGTTGGTGTGATCGTGTGGGCCATCGGCCTATCGCTTGGCGGCCCCACCGGTTACGCCATCAATCCCGCCCGCGACCTCGGCCCACGCCTCGCGCACTTCGTCCTGCCCATCTCTGGCAAAGGTGACAGCGACTGGAGCTACGCTTGGATTCCCGTCGTCGGCCCGATGATCGGCGGCTGCGTGGGTGCGCTGGTTTACACGCTGCTTTGGGGCTGGGAGAAGGTCGCATGATGTAGGCTCATGAATCCCACACTCTGCATCCTCGGCGGCTGCAACGGCGCTGGCAAAAGCACGCTCGCCCGTGAGCTGCTGCCGCGACTCGGCATCCAGCGCTTTTAAATGCGGAGCTCATCGCGAAAGGCCTCTCGCCCACGAACCCATCGCTCGCCGCTTTTGCCGCCGGACGCAGACAGCTTCGCGATCGAGTCCACACTCAGCGGCAAGACCTACGTGAAGCTGCTGCAGCAAGCTCGCGTGCAAGGCTACCGCGTCATCCTGCACTACGTCATGATCGACTCCGCCAATCAGGCCGTGGAGCGCGTGAAGCTCCGTGTCCTCACCGGTGGTCATCACGTCCCCGAAGACGACATCCGCCGCCGTTTCGCCCGCAGCGTGAAGCACTTCATGGCCGATTACCTGCCCCTTGCTGATGAATGGGGGCTGTGGGAGAATGCCTCGCCGCCGCCTGTGATGATCGCTTGCGATAAAAGCCACTCCACTCAAGAAATCTGCGACATGATCACCTCCACCAAACTTCAGGAAAGCAATCCCGTCATTCCTTCGGACACATCCGCTATCGTCCTCGAAGCAGGTCGCGTGGCCACGGAGAAGATGTTGCATCTCTACGAGCGCATGGGGATCAAGGTGACACCGCAGATGACGCTGGCCCCGGACTCACCTCCGCCGAGCTTTCAGCCGTTCGCGCTGTGGTGAAGAGCTGCTGAGCCCCGAATTAAAACGGGGGATTCAATCCCGAAGCCGAGCTTGATCTCCCGCCTTCACCCGCCATGTCTAGCGCCCCTATGCGCATCCTTTCCGGCCTCCAACCCAGCGGGCGTCTCCACATCGGCAATTACTTTGGCATGATGGAGGCGGCTCTGAAGCTCCAACATGAGGGCGATGCCTTTTACTTCATCGCCGACTACCACTCGCTGAACACCGTGCAAAACGGCAAGCTGCTGCGTGATCACGTCCGCAACCTCGCCATCGACTTCCTGGCCTGCGGGCTCGACCCCGAGAAGTGCGTCTTTTTCCGCCAAAGCGATGTGCCTGAGCACACCGAACTCGCCTGGATCCTCAGCACGGTCACGCCGATGGGCCTGCTGGAGCGCTGCCACAGCTACAAAGACAAGGTCGCCCATGGTATCAAACCCTCCCACGGCCTCTTCGCCTACCCCGTGCTCATGGCGGCGGACATCCTCATCTATAACAGCGACGTCGTGCCCGTGGGCCGCGACCAAAAGCAGCATGTCGAGGTCACCCGTGACATCGCCATCAAGATGAACGAGGCCTTTGGCGAAGGTCTCTTGAAGCTGCCGCAGCCCCGCATCAATGAAGAGACCGCCGTCATCCCCGGCCTCGACGGCCAGAAGATGAGCAAAAGCTACGACAACACGATCCAGCTCTTCGAGGAACTGCCCGCGCTAAAGAAAAAGATCATGGGCATCAAGACCGACTCCACGCCCGTCGAGTCACCAAAGTCCACCAAGGACAGCAGCATCCTCGCCCTCTACAAGCTCGTCGCCTCCCAGGCTGACTACCAGACGATGATCGCTGATCACGAGCGTGGCGGTGTGGGCTACGGCGACTTCAAGAAGCGCCTGCTTCAGGCCATGACCGAGCACTTCGCCCCCTTCCGCGAGCGCCGCGCTGAGATCATCGCTGATCCGAAGTATGTGGACCGCGTGCTAGCTGAAGGTGCGGAGAAGGCACGCGGTGTCGCCCGCAAAACCCTCGCTCGTGTGCGCGATGCCGTGGGTCTTGGCTGATCAGCCCACCGAGCAGATGCCCACGGCCTGCTTCAGCGAGGCGAGTTTGTCCGCACGTTTGGGGATGAATTCCTGCCCGAGGTAGCCGGTGTATCCTGTCTCCTGGATGGCCTTGATGATGGCGGGGTAATGGAGTTCCTGGGTGTCATCGATCTCCGCGCGGCCTGGCACGCCGCCGGTATGGTAGTGGAAGAAGTGGGCGTGATGTTTTTTGATCGTGGCGATGACATCTCCCTCCATGATCTGCATGTGGTAGATGTCGTAAAGCAGGCCGAAATTTGCCGAGCCGAGCTTCTCGCACAGGGCCACGCCCCAGGCGCTGTGATCGCACATGTAGTCGGGGTGGTTCACCTTGCTGTTCAGCAGCTCCATCACCAGCTTCACGCCGAGTTTTTCCGCCATGGGCAGCAGTCGCTTCAGACCCACGGTGCAGTTTTCCAGACCCTGCTCATCACTCATGCCATCGCGATTGCCGCTGAAGCAGATCACCTGCTTGAATCCGGCATCGGCGCTCACTTTCAAAAGCGGCTCGTAAGCCTGCACGAGCAGGTCGTGATGCTCCAGGCGATTGAAGCCATGCGGGATGCTGCCGATCTTCTTCCCGTCCGGGCTCATGACCGATGGATAACTCACCATAGCGCAGTGCAGGCCGTGCTTTTTCATCGTCGCGAAGTCCGGTGGATCGAGCAGCTCGATGGACTCCAGCCCGATCTCCTTCGCCGCTGCACACATCGTCTCCAGTGGGATGTCCTTGTAGCACCACTTGCACACCGAATGTCGCACCTTGCCCATCGCTGCAGCATCTGCGGCCTCGACCTGCTGCCGCAGCATGGCGGTGACGGCGGCCAGGCTGGCGCTGGCAGAAAGGCTGCGGGTCAAAAAGTCACGGCGGGGCAGGGAAGTGGGTTTCATGTCATGAGCGTAGCGGTGACACGCTCAGGATTCCAAGCACGAACTCGCTCCCTCAAAACAAAACAGGGCTGCCCACGCGAGCAGCCCTGGATTCAAAACATGAGGTGTGGGCTTACTGCCCGTTCACCCAATCAATGGCGGCGCGGCAGATTTCCCAGAAGCTGCCGTGTTCCATGCTGGCTCCGCCGACGAGGGCTCCGTCCACGTCTTTCTGGCTGATGAGCTCGGCCATGTTGTTCGGCTTCACGCTGCCGCCGTATTGGATGCGGAGTTTCTGGGCGGTGTCTTCGCCGAACATGTCGGTGAGGACCTTGCGCACAAAGGCGTGGGCTTCCTGCGCCTGCTCGGGGCTGGCGGTGCGGCCGGTGCCGATGGCCCAGACGGGTTCATAGGCGATGACGCAGTCGAGGATGCGGCGTGCGCCGACTTCAGCGAGCGATTCGCGGAGCTGGCTCTCCAGCACTTTTTCGATCAGGCCGCCGTCGCGTTCTTCGAGGGTCTCGCCGATGCAAAGGATGGGGTGCAGACGCGCTTCGAGAGCGGCCAGGACCTTGGCATTGATCACCGCATTCGTTTCACCGAAAATACTGCGGCGCTCGCTGTGGCCGAGGATGACATAGCGGCAGCCGCATTCTTTGATCATGCGTGCACTGATCTCGCCCGTATAAGCACCAGCAGTGTGCTGGCTCATGTTTTGCGCTGCCAGCTCCACGTTCTGCTCGCGCGCATTGGTCAGGGCTTCCTGAGCTTTGCACAGGCTGACAAAAGGAGGCGCGATGACGATTTGGACCGGGCATTTGTCCGGCACGAGACGGGCGAAGGAACGAAGGAAGTCATCCGACTCCTGAGGAGTCATGTGCATCTTCCAATTGGCGGCGATGATGGGTTTGCGGAGGTGGATCATGGGAGTGGTTGGCGGGTTTTGAAAAATTACTTCTCCTGCAAGCAGGCAACGCCGGGCAGCACTTTGCCTTCGAGTAGTTCGAGGCTGGCACCACCGCCGGTGGAGATGAAGGTCATCTTGTCGGCGAGCTTGGCTTTCTTCACGGCCTTCACGCTGTCGCCACCACCGATGATGGTCTTGGCGCTGGTGTTTTCGGCGATGGCGGCTGCCACGTCGAAGCTGCCTTTGGAGGATTCTTTGATCTCAAACACACCCATGGGGCCGTTCCAGATGACAGTCTTGGCTTTGGCGATCTCAGCGGCGAAGAGCTTCACGGACTCGGGTCCGATATCCACGCCTTCCCAGCCGTCCGGGATGTTTTCGTTCACGCCGGTGTACTTCGTATTACCGAGCTTCTTGGCATCGAAATCAAACGCGTCGGTGATCATGGCATCGACCGGGATGAGCAGGTTCACGCCGCGCGCCTTGGCCTTGTCGATCGCAGCCTGGGCAATGGGTTCCCATTCGGGTTTGTAGAGGCTCTTACCTATGGTGATGCCCTGGACGAGCTTGCGGAAGGTGTAAGCCATGCCGCCGCCGATGATGATGGTGTCGGCCTTTTCGAGCAGGCGATTGATGACCTCGATCTTGTCGTTCACTTTCGCGCCACCGAGGATAACAACGAACGGACGCTCGGGGTTTTCGAGTTCGTCGTGCAGGTAGGTCAGCTCTTTTTCCATGAGCAAACCGGACACGGCAGGCAGGTAATCCGCGACGCCAGCAGTGGAGCTGTGGGCGCGGTGGGCTGAGCCAAAGGCATCGTTCACGAAGACTTCCGCCAGCTCGGCCAGACCTTTGGCGAGTTCGGCGTCGTTCTTCTCTTCACCGGCATGGTAGCGGGTGTTTTCCAGCAAAAGCACACCGCCAGCAGGCAGCGCCATGGCTTTCGCGAGAGCGACAGGCCCGATGGTCTCTTCGGAGAATTCGACCGGCACGCCGAGCAGCTCGCTGAGGGCAGGAGCCACGGGAGCGAGGGATTCCTTCGGATCACGCTGGCCCTTCGGACGACCATGATGGGAACAAAGAATGACTTTCGCACCAGCGGCGATGAGGGCCTTCAGTGTCGGCAGAGTTTCCTGGATGCGGGTGGCGTCCGTGATGACCATCTGGCCGTCTTTTTCGTCGAGTGGGACGTTGAAATCGACGCGCACGAGGACGCGCTTGTTGCTCAGATCGATGTCGCGGATGGTCTTTTTGGGCATGGTCGGTAGGGGGTGAAAAACAGCGCCTTGGGCGCAGGGGGCCGGAGGTTTAGCACAGAGCGTGCTAGGCGCTCGTGAAATTTTCCGGGCGCACCGTTTTGACTGTTCAAGTGCCTCTCATCGAGAGTATTCGCGGACTTTAGTCCGACTCGGCCCGATGGCGGGCTGAAGCCCGAGAATACCCGCCGAGCCGCAGCTTCCGGGGTGGTGGGCCGGGGCCCAGATCTCGGGGTGCCGCTTGAATCAAAGGACCACGGGGGAGCATCGCCACTGCATTTGGCAGCTGAGACAGGACGAAAAGGTTTTCTGAGCTGGCTGCTGCGGCAGAAAGTGGACCTCGAAGCGCGTGACGCGGAGGGCAGGACTCCCATGATGCTGGCGGCGCGTAGCCAAACCGCCGGTCTGCTCATCGCTGCCGGGGCTCGGCTTGATGGCAAGGACAAGCATGGGCTCACGGTGGTCGATCACGCGGAGCAGAGCGGTGACTGGGAAAACATCATGCAAGTGCTCCGTGCTGGTGCCAATCCGCCGGATGCGGCCGCACTGCTCCGGCGTTTCATTGCTGACACCGGGCGGCAGCATATCGCGGACAAGGTCGTGCTGGAACTCACCCGCCTCTTGCTGCCTTCATTGAGCGATGTCTCCACCTTCCGCGCCGAAGGCCGCAGCCTGCTGACATGGTGCGTCATAATGAACCAGCCTGCCCTCGCCAAAGAACTCCTGGCAGCCGGTGCCAAGATCAATGAACCCGATGAAGCTGGCCTGAACGCTCTCCAATGGGCGGTGAAAACCCGCAATCCGGCGATGATCTCATTCCTGATCGAAGCCGGTGCCTCAGGAGATCACGCCGCAGCCGCCAAGGTGAAAGAGCTGCCCTTCCGCCCAGCATCGGCAGCCAGCGATGGGCAGCCCTATCCCAAATCTCCAGCCGTAGCAGATGTCTGGAGCGCCGTGGCAGAGGGTGATCTGGCGGCTCTGAAAAAGCTAGCAAAGAACGGACCTGCGGCTCTTGCCGTCGAGCGTGGAGGTTTGCACCCCGTGCATCTGGCGGCAGCGCGTGGTCATACAGAGGTGCTCGCGCACATTCTTGAGGTGGCTCCCGACGAACGCGAAGCCAAGACGATGGATGGCCTTTCGCTGCTTCAGATCGCCATCGCAGCTGGGCAGACCAAGTCCGTGCTGTGGCTTGTCGATCATCCAGGCTCCGTCGGGAAAAAGGAGGTGCTGAGCGAGGCCGCTCACATCGTCTTTCAAGGGAGTAACACCGAGCTGATGATGAGCTTGATGGACACTGGCTGGTCACCCGTGGGCAAGGAAGAGCGCGTCGCGGTGCTCAAGATGGCAGCTTACCGCCAGGACATGGTTTTGCTGAAACGGCTGCGGCCTCTCAAGCTCGGACCTGAACTCCATCTGTCAGAGCAGGCTGGTCGCAGAGATCCATTTGAGAAAGAGGATGATTACCTGATGTCAGACATCGCCACGCATGGCTCGCTGGAGGTCATGAAGTTTTTGCTATCCATCGTGCAGGAGACGCCTGACTTGGACTGGCAGGTACATCTGGCACAGAGCATCGCAGCCTGTGCGCATCGTCATAATGATGCCATGCTGAACGTCTTACTCGTGGATGGAAAGGCGGACATCAACAGCGTCGCCCGCGACAAAGAAACCGCACTGCATCGCATGGCCTATGAGGGAAATCGTGCGGGAGCAGAGCTACTCATCAAGCATGGCGCGCGTGCAGATCTGATCGACGCCAAAGGCCAGACACCCGAAGCTGTGGCACGCTTGGCAAAGCATGATGAACTCGCCACATGGCTCAAAGAGCAGTCTGCCAATCAAGGCTCTGGCAAGCGGTGAAAAGCCGTCATGATGCGTGCATACTGCAATGGCTCCCAACCGCGATTCGTGTGCCATGCCGCACAAAGCCATCCCCGCGTGGTTGCCAGTGAGAGCGTGGTGTTCCAAGTACTCTCCCCGGGCAGCGGCTCGTGAGTCAGGTGCTTTGTCACAGGATCGTAGCTACTGAGCATCGTGGTGAAAGCCTTGGGGGCATCGTAGCTAGCCTTGGCATCTGTCTTTTTGACCCAGGCGACCCACCAGCGCTTCGCTGCCCAGACTGGATTTGATACTCTCGGGAAGGAGTAAATCGTCGACACCTCACCTATCGGAATGGTTTCACCTTCAACAAATCCCTGCCGCGAAACCAGTCCCAAATTCAGGATCACCCGACTGTTTGTTGACGGTCCCTGCTCATCACCCCAGGTGAATGCTAGCGTTTCTTGCTCAATGGCTGTGCCATTTGCCTCATACGGATCGGCACTGCTTTTCACCATCATCGGCAGCGGTTCAAATCGGTGTCCTTTTTGTTGATCCTGCCATCGGAGCACGACTCGATGGGTATCCTTGCCTTCGATCGATTTGAAAATGACATGCGGCGAGAACCATGAGTCAGAGCTTGATCCACGATTCAGCTCTTCCCGCGTTACAGCAAGTCTATGTCGCGGCACCAGCAGCTTGCCGTCATGGCTCCAGACGGTGCGAAACGAGGCGTCACGCTCTTCCTCGTCCGTGCTTTGATTCGAGACGAAATCCACAACGAACGTCCCATCCACCACCGAGACGGAGGGATGCACATCGCCACGTGGATCTTCATGCGCTTCCGAAGCTCCAATCATCAGTGCTGAGGCCAAAGCAATGCCTTTCCAAATCTTCATGGCCTGCTTTGTAACAGAGGCTGAGGCAGGCATACAAGCCCAGAAAGCAATCTGTAGGTCCAAGAAAATTCTCTCACCTCTCCCCGAGATCCAGCTTCTGAATTTCTTTCGGGATCTCCGCCTCCAGATACTCCAGCAGGCTCTGCACCCGCTGAGGCAGATGCTCGTGACTTGCATGGGCGAGCTGGAGATCGACGGGCTCGATGTGCCAATCGGGGAGGAGTTGGATGAGACGTCCGGCGGCGATATCGCGGGCGGCCATCCATTCAGGGAGGCTGGTGAAGCCTGCGCCTTCGATGGCGGCCTCGCGCAGGGCGGTGACGGTGTCCAGCAGCATCACGGGGGCGAATTTGAGCTTCACGATCTTGCTGTGCCGCACGAGGTCCACTCGGTCGCGGGCGTAAAAGTGGGGCTGGAGGATGCCAAGCCAGGGGAAGTGGCTCAGGTCGTCGGGATGGCGCGGTGTTTCGTGGTGCTGGAGCAGCGATGGCGCGGCGACGATGCGGCGGTGCAGTTGAGCGATGGTTTTGACATTCACGCGGCGGTCGGTGGGCCCGCCGACCATGATCCCGCAGTCAAAACCCTCCTTCACAAACTTGGTGGGCCGGTTGATGAGGTGCAGTTCGGTCGTCACATGCGGGTGCTGTTTTTGAAAACGGGACAGCACGCGCGAGACGATCCACTGGCCCACATCGACGACCGAAACGATGCGCAGATGCCCGCGGA
>CAYMHJ010000106.1:18243-19708 GCA_964390165.1 uncultured Prosthecobacter sp.
GATGGCTTGCCGCTCGCCGTGCAGACGTTTGCCGAGCCGGTCGGCCAGATTCAGCAGCTCGCGTGCGTCGGCGAGCACGATGCGGCCCGCTTCGGTGAGGCTCATCGTGTGGGTGTCGCGGCGGATCAGCGGGGCACCGATCTGCGTTTCCAGCGCGGCCAGATGGCGACTCAGAGTCGGCTGTGCCATGCTCAAAACCTTCGCCGCCGCTGAAATGCTGCCCGACTCGGCGATTTGCACGAACTCGCGAATTTGCTGGAGATCATTCAGATTGGTCATGCACTGAGTGTATAAGCACTATGTCGGATCTGCACTGTTTAAGCTCGGATGAGGTTCGTAAATACAGCCCATGAGTCCCAAGCCACCCCCCCGTGCTTCCTCCAGTCTGTTCTGGAGTTCTCTAATGACCGGACTTTTACTGGTCTGTCTGCCCGCCTGCAAACGTGATGCCGCAGGCACCGGCGGTCCGCTGAAGGCTGGAATCCCCGATGTCACCGTCGCCAAGCCCATCGCCCGTCGTTTGACGGACTGGGACGAGTTCACTGGCCGCCTCATCGCCCGCGAGAAGGTCGAAATCCGAGCCCGCGTGTCCGGTTACCTCACCGAGGTGCATTTCAAAGAGGGCACGGAGGTGAAGGAGGGCGACCTGCTTTTCACCATCGATCCGCGTCCGTATGAGGCCATCGTGCAGCGTGCCGAGGCCGTGCTGGCACAGGCGAAGACGAACGCCGAGCTGGCGAACATCGAAGCGAAGAATGCCACCACGCTGCGTCAGGGGCAGGTCATTTCGACGGAGGAATCCGAGCGCCGTCTGAAAAGCGCCGCCGGGGAGCAGGCCGCCGTCCGCGCCGCCGAAGCGATGGTCACCACAGCGAAGCTAGATCTCGAATTCACCCAGATCAAAGCGCCGATCAGCGGCCGCGTGAGCGATGCTCGTGTGACGGAAGGAAATCTCATCACCGGCGGCACCAGCGATCCGACCTTGCTTACCACCATCGTCGCGCTCGATCCCATTTACGTCGATTTCGAGGTCGATGAACGGTCCGCGCTGAAATACCGCGAGATGCACAAAACGGGCGAACGCGAGAGCGCCCTCTTCCAGCGCATCCCGGCGGAAATGGCGCTCGTGAACCAGGAAGGCTGGCCGCACAAAGGCGAGATCGACTTCGTGGATAACCAGATCAACCCCGAGACCGGCACCATCCGCGCACGCGGCATTTTTCCCAACAAAGATCGCCTCATGTCGCCCGGCTTCTTTGCCAAAGTGCGCATCCCCGGCAGCGGCGAATATGATGGCCTGCTCATCCGTGATGCCGCCGTGGGTGATGACCAGGGAAGCAGCTACGTCTGGGTCATCGACGCCGAGGACAAGGCGGTGTATCGGCCCGTGAAGCTCGGTCCGCTCGTCGATGGTCTGCGTGTCGTGCGTGAAGGATTGAAGGCCGATGACCGCGTCGTCATTCTC
>CAYMHJ010000107.1:0-10064 GCA_964390165.1 uncultured Prosthecobacter sp.
CCGGCTTGCGCAGCAGCAGGCTGGCGCAGCGGTTGGCCATCCAACTCGCGGCATTTCGCAACGGGGAGTGCTGCTTTTTGGCGTAACGCGAATATACGACCTCGGCTCCACTGCTGCGTAGGTGCTCCAGCAGGCGTACGGCCTCATCCACGGGGTTTTGCAGATCATCGTCGAGATTAACCACCCACTGCCCGCGGGAGCGTCGGTAGCCTTCGAGCACGGCGGCATGTTCGCCGTAGTTGCGCGCGAATTCCACGAGCAAGATTTGGGCGGGAAAGTCGGCGGTCAGATCGCGGACCCGGTCAAAGGTGCCGTCAGTGCTGCCATCATCCACGAGCACAAGCTCCCAGCTCTGCTCCAGACGCAAAGTGCGAAAGGCGGCCAGGAGGGGAGGCAGACCGTCTCCCGTTTGATACAACGGTATGACGAAGCTGATCTCAGGTGTGCCGATATTCTCATTCATGGCGGTGTGCGATGGTGAAGACCGATGATCCAACCAAATGAAGCCTGCGGCTGGCGCGTGCATCCAGCCAGCCGAGGCGCGACAGTGCGTTATTTAGCCATGCGGGAATGTGGCGCACATCCGAGCGTGCTGAGTCCGGGTGCAGTCGTGTCCAGTGCCGCCAGAGGAGCATGGGGAGGAACAGCCAGGCGTTCCAGTAATGTGCCATATCCACCCGTAGATCATGTACACGCAGTCTTTCTCGCACTTTGGCCGCTGTGTAACGCCGTGCTCCACGGACAGCGCTGTCATGGGCACCACGCAGGCAGTCAAAGGCGGGCAGATTCATGATGAGGATGCCGCCTGGCTTCAGTACACGCGCCATTTCCCGCAGGGCGTGGTGTTCATCGACCTGCTCATGATAGAGCACATCGAGACTCAGCATAGCGTCGAAGCTGGCTGTTTCGAAGGGAAGATCGTGGAGTGAGGCGTGCGTGACCTGAGTCAGCCCCCGCTGCTGACAGTGCCTGACGGCCCATGGGGCGATGTCGAGGCCGTGCATGTCCCACTGTTTGAGCTGTGCCATCATGCCGCCGGTGCCGCAGCCTGCATCGAGCACGCGGGAGCCGCCTGGGACGCGGGCCTGCATCTCCGTCTGCACGAGCCGGTGCAGCACGGCATACCACCAGTGCCTGTCCTCTGCGGCGCGCAGTATGTCATGCTCGGCTGGGCACATGAGGGAAGAAGGTGGAGACGGCATCGATGACCTGATCCAGTGCCCCAAAATTCAGATGGGGGTGTAGTGGAAGGGAGAGAACTTCTGCGGCAGCCTTTTCTGCGTGGTGAAAAGTATGCGGTGTGGCCCAGGCCACCTGTTGATTGAGTGTGACAGGGTAGAGCACTGCCGCAGGGATTCCGAGGTGCTCCAGATGCATGCGCAGTCGGTCCCGTTGCGGGCTGCGGATGACGAACTGATGAAAGGCATGGCCGCAATCCAGACGGGTGCGGGGAAGGGAGATTTCATCGAACTGGGAGAGAGTCTCAATGTAATGGTGTGCGAACTGGCGGCGGCGGGTGATTTGGGCATCTAAAAAAGTGAGTTTGATCCGCAGGACCGCCGCTTGAAGCTCATCAAGCCGGCTGTTTATGCCTCTCTCGCTGCTTACATACCTCTGCCGCCAGCCGTATTGGCGGAGTTCTCGCAGACGCCCGGCGAGGACAGAGTCGGAGGTCACGACAGCCCCGGCATCACCGAGTGCGCCGAGGTTTTTGGTGGGATAGAAGCTGAAGGCCGCCATGCGCCCGAGGGTGCCGACGGCGTGCCCATGCCAGGTAGCTCCGTGGGCCTGGGCGGCGTCTTCGAGCAGGATGATGCCGTGTTCCTTCGCCACCTGGCTCAGTGCCGTCCAGTCGGCCGGATGCCCATAGAGATGTACGACGAGGGCGGCTTTCACGCTAGTTCCCGCAGGGGAAAGCAGAAGTTTTTTCAGAGCCTGAGGGCAGAGTGTCATCGTGTCCGGCTCCACATCTGCGAGCAGCACGGAAGCACCGGAGCGGTCAACCCCTGCGGCCACAGCGGAAGGAGCCTGTGCTGGAACCACGACGTGATCTCCAGGGCCGATGTCGAGCGCACGGAGCATGAGCTCGATTGCATCTGTGCCGCTGCCAGTGCCGATGGCGTGGCCTGCGCCGAGATAGGTGGCGAATTCCTCCTCAAAGCAGGAGACCTCATGGCCGAGGATAAACTGACCACCACACATCACCCTCTGCACGGCTCTGAGGATCATGTCCTGATGGTCCAGGCAGTCGGAGGCGGGGAAGGCGGGAAATTTGGAGGTTCGGCGCTGGCTCATGATGGATGAGACACATCTTGCGCCGCTGGCCGCAGTTTTGACCAATGACATCCTTTGTAGCGGCAACCTCTACGGACTTGTAGCTTACTCCGCCGTGCCAGCGAGTACGAGATGGCTTCGTGACAGTTCGATCATTTCTTTCAGTGCGGCATTTGGTGCCTCGATCTGCGTTGCTCTCTCCAGGTAATGCAGTGCCTTTGCGTGCTGGTTCCGCTGTTGCAGGCAGGAGCCCAGGAGGACGAGAGCCTGACGGAAATCCGGTTTAGCCTGGACAATGATGCTCAGAAGGGCTGAGGCTTGATCCATCTGCTCGAGCCCGAAGCGTGCCAGCGCCTCCATGTAGAGGGTGTGGACGTTGTCCATGGCCTTCGGGGACACCTGGGCCAGCTTGTCGCGGAGCTGAAGTGTGGCTTGAAACTCTTGCCTTTGGTTGTGGCAGATCATCAGGTTAAGATATGGGATTTCGTATTTGGGCAGAAGCTCGATGGCCTTGGAATAGGCCGGTATGGCATCCTCCATCCGCCCGGCTTTGGTGTAGGCGGTTCCGAGATTGTTCCATGCCCGAGCTCTTCCCGGACTTTTAACGGTCACATCCTCCCAGAGTGAGATGTCAGAACTCCAGAGGGTGTTCTGCTGCCACGTCAGAGCACCAAGAGTCAGGGCGGCCAAGGCGGTGAAGGCTGGGGCCAGGAGGCGCAGCCGGGGCAGATCGGCGAACCGTGTGAATGCCTGGTCCAGCAAGCATGCCAGAGCGATGAAGATGCCGAGGGAAGGAAGGTAGCTGCGGTGCTCCGCCACGAGATCCGGCAGTGGAACGAGACCGGAGGATGGGATGATAGTGATGAAGAACCAGAGTGTGAAGACTCCAGTGAGCGTCCAGCGCAGATCGGCACGGCTACGCCACAAAATCCGCCCAGCGAAGCCAAGAATGGTGAGGAGGATCAAGCCGGAAAAGATCACTGGCAGAGCGAAGATGGACTGATGCAGCGGCCACTCCAGATCAAGCGTCAGATCAGTGGGCCAGAGGATCAGGCGAAGGTAATGTACGAGCACAGTGGTCTGGGTCAGGAGGAAGTCCCCATGAGCAAAGGGGGCGGCCTGTTGATTGGTCATGTTCAGGGCATGAACCAGGTCCAAAGCTCCTGAATTCTGGACCCAGGAGATGAGCAGCACATGCAGTGGAATGATGGGCAGACATGCCAGTAGGGCACGGTTTCTCCAAAAAGCACGTCGCCAGCGGGTGCGACAAACGAGCATGTCGATCATCACGAGCATGACCGGTGCCGTGATGGTGCATTCCTTGGTGAACATGCCCAGCAGCAGCACTGCCAGCGCACAGCCTTTCAGACAACGGCGTATGAGCCGGTCGGGCTCGCCCCAGGCATGGATTTGGAGAAGCAGTGTCAGCAGGAAGAAAAAGGCACCGAGAGATGTGAAGCGCTGCACGATGTAGGTCACGGACTCTATGGCCAGCGGATGTGCCGCAAAGAGGGTGGCTGCCAGAAGGGCGACTCTTGTCCGCGATGCCTGTGAAAGTGAGTTTCCCGCCACTTTGATCAAGGTTAGCAGAACGAAATAAACAAGGCAGGCGTTTGCCGCGTGAATTGCCACATTGAAAAGGCGATAATATCGTGGGTTGAAGCCATCGAGCAGGTAATTCAGATGCAGTGTGGTATAGGCCACCGGGCGGAGGGCGAAGTTCATCGCCAGTTCAGGATCGAATCCGATCTGCTTCGGGCGGCTCAGAAACTCCTGATAATGAAAGGGGAAATTGTAGCTCTGTGGATCGACAAAAACCGGATTTTGCTGGAGGTAGGTGATGTCATCAAAGACCATCGGGTAGTCGGCCGCACGCCAATAAAGCAACACTGTGACGCCGATAAGCCAGATCATCACCCACCGGTTCACGGCAGATACGGGTGCTGGCGCAGGTGCAGGGACTGGAGCTTGACGCGGTTTGAGGCGTTTTTTCGACATGAATTTACTAAAATTATCTCGAAACACCTCCTTTATATCCAATGACTTGCGGGGTGGCGGGCGGCGCTACCAGTCGGCAAATCTGTCATGCCCTGAGATGCGGGTTGCACTGGCGGACAGCTTCGCCAATCTGGCCTTCCGCTATCCCCATGCCCCACGCTCTGCTGATCAAATTTCCCGGCACCAATTGCGATGTCGAAACCTCCCGTGCTCTCGAAGCTGCCGGATTCTCTGCTGAAGTCCTGCCTATCTCCCAACTCGAACCTGCCTCTCTCGACGGGGTTCAACTCGTCGTGTTTTCCGGCGGTTTCAGCTATGGGGACTATGTCATGAGCGGCCGCATCTCCCAGCTCATCACCAAGCACAAGCTAGGAGAACGACTCAAGCAGTTCGTGGCGGATGGCGGCTATGTGCTGGGCATCTGCAACGGTTTCCAGATTCTCACGCAGCTCGATCTGCTGCCGCGCGGCAGCCTGATCCATAACACCTCAGGCCGTTTCATTTGCCGCTGGGTGCCTTTGAAAAAGAACAGCACCACAAGTCCCTACCTCAAGCTGCTTCCTGAAAACTTCGAGCTTCCCGTGGCGCATGCCGAAGGACGCTTCGTGGGCGAGAGCGGTGACGCCGAGAAATACGTCAAGGACGGGCATGGGGCCCTGCTTTACGGCAAGGATGTAAACGGTTCTACAGCGCAGATTGCCGGGCTTCAAGATGACACAGGACGAGTTTTTGGTCTCATGCCGCATCCTGAACGATTCATCGTCAAAGACACACACTACGACCCCGACTGGAGCGGTGCAGAGAAGGGTTGGGGCTACTACCTCTTCAAAGGTGTGGCAGAAGCGCTGGCAGCCTGAAATGTCAGACTACCTCAGGGACGCAGGCCAGGACGCGGCGCACCCAGGAGGCAAAGATGTCATCTGCCATCTCATGAGCCTCATGGGCCTCGACAGATTCGAGTGCCACCTCGGGCTCTGGCAGCCAGGGGGCCGTGGCTTCCTGGTGGATTTGATCTTGGTCCAGAGCGCGCAGGAAGCAGCGCAGATTCGCCGTCAACATGTGAAGCTTCCGATCATGGGTGGCCACGATTTCAGCGCAGACTTCATAGGTGGTGCCGTCGATCTCGTGGTTGGCGATGACCTGGGTGGTGTCGAGCAGGGCGTGAATCATTGGAAGGTGAAACGTGGTGCTGGATTAATCTGGCATAGAACTACCCCGGAAAGCACGGTGAATTTTTCTCGAAGAGCAAAAAAACCCTCCGGTTCACCCCCGTTTTTTTTCTTCCATCACCAGTTCCAGCACCCGCAGCGTCTCACGCACGTTAGTATCGAGGTCGAGTGGCAGACTGCTTGGCACAGGACGCGCTCCCGGGCGGGATTTCCAGAACCGAATGGCTATTTCCAACGCGACTAGGTCCGAGGGATCAGCGAGGATATGACCGTTGACGCCTTCATGGATGAGTTCCGCTGCACCATTGAAAATGCTAGTGATCACAGGCAATCCGCTTGCGAGCGATTCAGCGATGACATTGGCGCAGGGTTCATAAATGGGCAGGAAAGTCATCAAATCGGCGGCGGCGTAGGCGTCTTCGATGTTCTTCATGGGGCCGGCGAGTATGACGTTCGGCGGCGGGTTGGCCAGACGCCCTTTACCGACGACGAGCAGCTTTACCCCTGGCTCGGTGCATTGCCAGCGGCGCATCAGTCGGACGAGGAAACTGAGACCTTTGCGCTCCCAACCGGAACCGACGAAGAGTAGTACAAAGTCGTTATGAGAAAAGCCGAAGCGTGTTCGTGTGGTATCGCGGACACCGCGCTGGAAGCGGGAGACATCCACGCCATTACGGACGAGGTGGATACGCTCGGGAGGAAAGGAAAACCTCGCCAGGATTTCGCGTCCTACCATCTCTGAATTGACAATTACATGGCGAGTGTTCGCAGGATCGAAGGTGCGGGCCTCCAGGGCCTTCATGTTCGCATGAAAAGCTCCCATGCCGACAAAGGGCCGTCGCCACCATGAGGCATAGCGCTTCCGCTGTTCCAGCCATACGGCATGCAAACCATCGCCAGCACGATAAACGTCCTGCTGTACCGTGCGTTCCAGGCTCAGGACTAGATCGTAGGTCTCGCCTTCGAGCCGACGGGCCACAGATTCTGCAAACTTGACTGGACGGAGCGCGCGCCGGACTTTCACAGGCACTTCATGCACTGTCACCCCTTCCGCAGCACCCTCCCAGCACTCTGTATAAAGATGGATGTCATGCCCAGCTTTCACCAGTGCCACGAGCAGCCTTTGCAAGTACAACTCTGCACCTCCCACTGAGGCAAACTGACGGCGGATGAGGGCAAGTTTCACGAGATTTCGGGGAGTGTGAATGACATCACCAAAAACGTCCACAGTCAAACCATGGTGCAGTGGCAGTGTTTTTTAGCTTCATCAGTTTCTATCCCTGAAAAAGCACCTTTCACCTCTCATCAGCAAGACTATCATGGGAAAGTTAACGATTGACCACGTTTCCTTTGAGTGAATCACACCTTCACTGATGCACGAGACGTGTGACATTTGTGGAAGAAAAAGCTTGGGCTGAATGACATAAACTGATAATTCTGACTGCTTTTCTAAGGTTACTCTTCGCCGTTTCTCAATGACTTCCCAGCCCGTCCTGCCAGCAAACCATCCCCGATTGATGCGGATAATTCGTGCCTTGTTGTTATTGGTTCCTTTCGGTTTCACGCTGGGAGCCGATTATGATACGGTGAGCATTGCTGAAATGGAAATTCAGCGTCGAGCGGCCAGTTTAGAGGCTGCAATGACAAAGTTGGAGGAGGCGGATCGCTTGCTTTCAAACAACCAGCCAGCCGAAGCCATGGCACTCTGTGAGGAAGTTTATCTCAACAATCCCGAACTGCCCCTAACGAAGAAGTTTCGCATGATCGCTTTGGAGGGCTATCTTAGATCTGGACTTATCACTGCGAGAGGGCTCATCAATTCGGGGGATTATCCTGCCGCCACCGCAATTCTTGACAAGCTGGACAGGCCAAACATCGCGAAGGGTGACCGCGGCATTCGTGAACTTCGGAAGACGATGAATGATCCAGATCGTTTCCCTCCCGCATTGACTCCTGAGCACGTCAGGAAGGTGGGTGAAGTTCAGAGACTTCTCATCTTGGGAGCATCACAGCATGAGACAGGCATGTATGACCGTGCTTTGGCAACTTTCGAAGAAGTGCTTCACCTGGATCCAAAAAATTCAGCAGCCCGTCGTGGCATGGAACGTGTCGAAGCCGAGCGTGCGCGTTACTTCGTGACAGCCAAAGATCATCAGCGTTCACGCATGCTCAACGCCATCAATGAGATGTGGGAAAACAAGATCGGCCTAAGTGCGGATGAACTCAAATCCCTGCAGGGAAATAATACTGCCAACTCCGGAAGTCTTGCCGCAAAAACTGGTAAGGATAATCTTGTTGCGAAGCTGCGAGATTTGAAGATTCAACGGATCGATTTCTCAGGTGCTACACTTGAGGAAGTCATTGAATATCTCAGGGTGAGATCCAGGGACGTCGATCCAGCAGGTAAAGGTGTGGATTTTGTTATCAGTGTGCCATCGGATACTCCCAAGCGTTCCATTTCTCTCAACCTTATCGATGTTCCGATCGTGGAGGTGCTGAGGTATGCCACGGAGGTGGCCGGCGTAGGTTACCGAGTGGAAGAGTTTGCGGTACGCATTGTTTCACTAACGGACACCAACACGTCGCTCATCTCCAAAACCTACCGCGTACCGCCGGACTTCATTGCTACTGCTGCAGTAGATGCATCTGCTGCAGCAACTCCAGTCGATCCTTTTGCCCAGCCCGGCGCTTCAGCAACCTCAACAGGCCTGATTCGCCGCATGGGTGTAAAAGAATTCCTGGAAACCAGAGGCATCACCTTTCCTGAAGGCAGCGGAGCCAGCTACAACCCGGTGACAAACATGCTCATCGTACGCAATACCGCCACCAACTTGGAGGCTGTGGATGCCGTGGTGGATCAAGCTCTAAGCACTGCCCCAAAGATGGCCGTGATTGAGGTAAAAATCATGGAGATCAACAATACAAAGCTGGAGGAGAGCGGCTTTGATTGGCTACTTGGTGGCTTCGGTAGCCGAATCTCCACGAGCGGAGGTACGGCAGGCAACCAACAATCTGCAACATTTGCCAATGACGAGTTTCTAGCCTTCAACGGGCTTAATAACAATGAACTCGGACCCGTGACGGCTGGACTGCGAAGCTCACCGGATCTGAACTCAACTCTGACGATTGAGGATGTGCTTTTTGGTGCTGTAAACAGCACGTCCACAAGGACTCCAGGAGTCTTTTCACTCGCTGGAGTTTTGACAGAGCCTCAATTCAATGTCGTATGGCGTGGATTGGATCAAAAGACAGGCGTTGATCTTATCTCGAAACCTTCGGTTGTAACCAAGGGGGGGCAAAAAGCCAGTATCGAAATAGTTCGTGAGTTTATTTACCCAACTGAGTTCGATCCACCGCAGATTCCAACAAATGTAGGTGGGGCAAATAACAATACGGTCATTATTGGACCTGTGGCATTGCCGCCTATTCCAGTTACACCAACCACACCAACTGCCTTTGAAACTCGACGTGTTGGAATGGTTTTGGATGTTGAGCCAGTGATATCAGAGGATGGGCGCTCCATTGATCTTACCATCACGCCTGAATTCACCGAGTTCGTTGGATTCGTCAATTATGGCAGTCCAATTAATAGTGTTTCGCAGACGACAAATCCCGATGGAAGCCTCACAGCAAGTGAGATTGCTCTAACCGATAACACCATTCTCCAGCCCATCTTTTCCACCAAAAAAATCAATACAGCAGTTAAAGTTTATGACGGGGCCACGGTTGTTCTCGGTGGTTTGGTCACTGACAACACCATCATGATTGATGACCGGGTGCCTGTTATCGGCAATTTGCCAGTCGTCGGCAAACTCTTCCAGAGCAAGGTGAAGCAGCGTCGCGTCAAGAATATGATTATGTTCGTGAGCGTAAAGGTCATTGACCCTGCGGGCAACCGCATTAATCGTCCATGAACCTGTGCCCCTTAGTGAAGGGCATTCGTTAAGCTTGAAGGAAATCAAAGTTGGAATCTGGGAGGTGGCGTGATAAGAGACGCTCATGGCTGTTTCCATCTCTGTTGACTATACCGGCGGTCTCCGCTGCCAGGCCACGCATGGCCCTTCTAAGAACCAATTCATCACCGATGCGCCGGTGGATAATCACGGTAAGGGCGAGTCCTTTTCCCCCACGGATCTGGTGGCGACGGCGCTGGCGGCCTGCATGGCGACGGTGATCGGCATCAAGGCGAACCAGAAGGGCTACGATCTGCCGGGCATGAAGGTGAGCGTGGAGAAGCACATGAGCGAGGACTCACCCCGCCGCATCGTGCGTCTGCCGATCACCATCGAGATCCCGCTGCCGGAGGATCATCCTGACCGCAAGGTGCTGGAGGCCACGGCGCTCGGATGCCCGGTGCATCACAGTGTGCATCCTGATATCGACAAGCCGGTGACGTTTGTCTGGGTGGGCTGACCGCCCGACTTAATAGCGTGGCACGCCGGCGTCCACTTCATCGCTCCAGGCGGTGATGCCGCCGGTGACGTTGGTGGCGTTGGTGAACCCGAGTTCTTCCAGCGCTGCGACGGCTTTGGCACTGCGCCCGCCGAGCTTGCAGTGGACGTAGAGGGGGAGATCGCGCGGGAGTTCACCTGCGCGGGCGGTGACCTGGGCGAGGGGGATGAG
>CAYMHJ010000107.1:10074-19589 GCA_964390165.1 uncultured Prosthecobacter sp.
TAGTCGTCGGGCTCGCGGACATCGAGGAGGAAGTGCGGGGTGCCTTGTTGACGGAGGGCGTGGAGTTCGGTGACGGAGATGGTTTTCACTTTGGGGGTGGATTTGATGCCGCAGAAGCCCTCATAGTCAATGGGGGCGGTGATGGTGGGTTTTTCCCCGCAGACGGGGCACTCGGGATCGCGCCGGAGGGTGAAGGTGCGGAACCTCATGCCGAGGGTATCGACATGCAGGAGCTTGCCGAGCAGGGGCTCGCCAATGCCGGTGATGAGCTTGATGGCCTCCAGCGCCTGCATGGTGCCGATGATGCCAGGCAGCACGCCGAGCACACCGCCCTCCGCACAGCTCGGGACCAGGCCGGGCGCGGGCGGCTGCGGGGACATGCAGCGGTAGCAAGGCGCGCCGAGATGCGGAGCAAAGACACCCACCTGCCCCTCGAAGCGGAGGATGCTGCCATAGACATTCGGCTTCTTCAGCCAGACGGCGACATCGTTGGAGAGGTAGCGCGTGGGGAAGTTATCGGTGCCGTCGATGATCAGGTCATAATCAGCGGCGAGCTTCATGGCATTCGCCGCCGTGAAGCGCTCGGCATACCGATTCAGGACAAGGTGGGGATTGATGTCGAGCAGTCGATCCCGTGCGGCATCGAGCTTTGGCCTGCCAAGGTCGCTTTGACCAAAGAGGAGCTGGCGCTGGAGGTTCGAGACCTCCACGACATCTTCATCGACCAGCCCGAGCGTCCCCACGCCCGCCGCGGCGAGATACATGGTGATCGGCGAGCCAAGTCCCCCCGCGCCGATGCAGAGGACGCGTGCGGCTTTCAGCTTCCGCTGCGCCTCAATGCCAAACTCAGGGATGGCGAGATGGCGGGCGTAGCGCTGGAGTTCGGCGGTGGAAAGGTCGGACATGAGAATGAATGAAGGATGCGGAATGAGGAAATAACTCGGATTCCAAAGTTGAGCACCTTTTTTGAGGCCATACGCGAGTAACTTCGTGGTTCACCTGTGATGAGAAAGTCATGGGCTGCACCTCTTCATTCGGCTGAGGCCGGGCTTGTGATGTCGCCCCTGAAGAGCTATAAAGGTGGCATGGTTGCAGTTGCTGAATTCAGCTTCCTCAGAAAAGAAAAAGTCATCTGCTGCCAATGGTTGCGGCTCCTCAACCTTGTCATGGCTGCGGCTCTGGTGGCATTGCCCGTGCGGGGACAGGAGGTGCCCGGCGCGGTGTTTGTGCCAGGCTCCGGCACGCGCCCGGATGTGAAGCCATTTTATTTTGGCATTCCTGCCCCGCGTGGACAGATCCTGGACCGCAAGGGCCGACCTCTGGCGCAAAACACGGTGGTGCGGTATTTGCAACTGGCGGTGCCCTCTGCGAATCGGAGCACGCTCGAAACATACACGGCTTGGCTGGAGCAGTCGCTCGCTGCCCTCCAGCAAGACGTGCCTGCGGCCCGCTTGCCGGACCCGGAGCCGTTGAAGCGACATTATGAAAACCGCCGCGAGCTGCCGATCACGGTGAGTGACGTGCTGCCCAATGACGTGGTCATCGACCCGCAGAAGCACCCCAATGCCAACGTGCGCACGCAGTACGTGCGCCACTACCCCCACGGAGATCTGGCGGCACATCTGCTGGGCTATGTCTCGGCAGATGGCTCACCCCCGGCGGGTCCGGTGCTGCGTGGCGAGCCGCTCTGGCAGCGCACGCGCGGAGCGGCAGGACTGGAGGCGGCCTTTAACAAGGAGCTCACGGGAGTGGATGGCACGTTTTGTGTCATGATGACAGATGCGGGAACCGTGGCGTATGAGCAGGTCTTTGCCGCGCCAAAGGCGGGCATGGATGTCGTCACCACGCTGAATCTCGAAACGCAGCAAGCGGCGGAGAGCGCCCTCGCCCAGACTCGCAAGCGCGGTGCCATCGTCATCGTGGACGCACACTCGGGCGACATCCGGGCGATGGTGAGCAATCCCCGCTTCGATCCGAATGCCTTCGCGCGGGGTATCTCCAGCGATGATTTCACGGTCCTCACGGAGAATATCGACGGGCCTCTTTTTGATCGTGCGTTGCAGGGCAGCTACCCGCCGGGCTCTGTCTTCAAACCGTTCGTCGTCCTCGCCGGACTGCGTGCGGGGACGGTGGATGCTTTTCGCGAGTTCGAATGCGGCCCCACGCTCATGATCGACGGACGCGAGTTTGACAACTGGTCGAAGGATGACCGCGGCTGGTTCAATGCGCGCGCCGCCCTCATCCGCTCATGCAATACTTACTTCTATCAGTCTGCCATGGCGACGGGGGACGCATCCATTCTCTACATGGCGCAGGAGTTCGGCTTCGGTGTGCCGCCTGTGCTGCCATTGAAGGCATCCAAAGGCTCCATTCCAAAGCGCGCGCCATCGAATCACGACCTCGCGAATCTTTCCATCGGCCAGGGGGTCACCGAAGCCTCGCCGTTGCAAATGGCGATGGCGATGGCCACGCTCGCGAATGGTGCCTGCCGCCCGCGCCCTCGGCTGATGATGCAGTCGCAGTATCAGAGCGGCGAGGTGGGAGAAGTCTCCGCTCCGTGCCGCGAAGCGCTCATGCCTGTGGGTGATATGGATCTCGAGACCGTGCGGCATGCGATGTTTGGCGTGGTGAATCATGTCCAGGGCACCGGCAAGGCGGCACGCCTGCGAACGGTGGCCGTGTTTGGCAAAACAGGGACCGCCCAGTGGGTCCTGCGCGGCGCGAAGGCCAACGTCGTCTGGTTCGCCGGTTATTTGGACACGACACCGCCGCTGGCCTTTGCCGTCACCATCGAGGGGAATGCCAATGAGAACGGCCTGTCGGGCGGTGGCACGGCCGCGCCAGTCATCGCCAAGGTCCTGCGGGAGATCGATGCCAAGCCTGCGCTCCATGCCGTGAAGTTTACGGCGGGTTCCGTCATCGAGGAAACCGATCCGCTCATCCCGCCTTTGACGCCTGAGTTCATCTACGGCGCGCCGCCGCCACCCCCGCAGGTCCGTGGGGATTCCGTTCGCGACTTTTTTTCACGCATCCTTCGCTGATCCCATGATTCCTCTTTTTCTTCAAAAGGTTCGCGAGCGCTGGCGGCGGGTGCCCAAAGGACTGCGCCGCGTGGGGGCCGTCTGCGTCGTCGTGCTGTGCGCCGGAGTCGTCGCCATGAGCTTCATCTGGTTTCACTATGCCAGCCTAGCCTCCGCCTATGACATGAAGGCGCTGACCCGTGGACAGAACGAGACCCTCATCCTGGATGCCAAGGGTGAGATCATCGGCAGCGCCAGCGACATCGAGCGCGAGCCCATCACTCTCAAAGACGTGCCCGCGCATTTGGTTCAGGCCGTGCTCGCCACGGAAGACGCGCGTTTTTACTCCCATCCCGGCTACGACCTCATCGGCCTCACACGAGCTGCTGTGGCGAACTTCACGGCGAGCGGTATCAAGCAGGGGGGCAGCACCATCACCCAGCAGCTCGCGCGCAATGCCTTTGGCCTCCAGGGAAAAAACTACACACGCAAGGTGACGGAGATCTTTCTAGCCATGCGCATCGAGCGCGAGCACACGAAGGATCAAATCCTCACCCACTACCTGAACCGCATCTACCTCGGCCACGGCTGTAGCGGCGTGGGGGCTGCCGCACGCTGCTACTTCGGCAAGGATGTCGGCGAGATCACCCTCGTCGAGTCCGCCACGCTGGCGGGCATTATCAAGGCGCCGGTGGCCTTCTCCCCCATCACTCAGCCGAAGCTGGCGCGTCAAAAGCGTGATCTCACGCTGAAGCGCATGGCGGAAATCGGGGACATCACGGAAGCGGAGGCCAAAGCCGCCAGCGCGCAGCCCGTCGTCGTCCGGCATGACAAGACTCGCGTGCGCACCGGCTACATCCTGGCCGCCGCACGCGCGGAATTCCAGAAGCTCGGCCACAAGCCCGGCACCCCGCCAGAAGTGACGACGACACTGCGCCTGGACTGGCAGCGCCGTCTTGATGAAATGATGCGGAGCCATCTCGAAAAGCTCGACCCCAAAGGAAAAGACTCGCTGCAAGGAGCGGTGATCGTTTTGGACAATCGCTCCGGTGCCATCCTCGCCATGCAGGGCGGTCGCGACTTCACCACGAGCCCATTTAACCGAGCGCTGGAGGGTATCCGCCCTCCAGGCACGGCCATACTTCCTCTCGTCTATGCCGCAGCGCTCAGCTTGCAGCCCGATGTCACGGACGCGCCCTTGTTGGATGGGCCTCTCGACAATCGCCAGGCCATGATCGGTGGCCTCGTCGGCACCCTCGGCGAATGGGGTGCCGATGGCGAGCCTGTGGCCTACACTGGCGGCACCATCACTCCCTTGCAGGCCCTCCTGGAGAGCCGCACCGCCGCCACCGTCCGTCTCGGTTATGAGGTCGGCCTCGATCCTCTCCGAGCTAGTCTGGGGCGCTGCGGCTTTACCAAGCCTCTGAGCAAAGAGGCGGCCTTCACCCTCGGCCAAAGCCACGCGCGGATGCTTGAGCTGGCGCGCGCCTTCACCGCCATTCCCAATGAAGGCCGCCTGTGCCCCACGCCCCATCTTCTTCTAGGACCCACCGTTCGCAGCGGAGAGGTGTTTGCTCCTGCCGCCGCCACTCATGTTCGCAACACCATGATCACCGGCATGACACGGCCGGAGTATCGGCAGTCGCTCGTCGAGCATCAGCTCGCGAAAAAAAGCATCGCCGGCTTCGGCGGCATCACCTACGACCGTTCCGATGCTTGGTTCATCGGCTCTGATCGCGCCCTCACCTGCCTCGTCTGGATCGGGCATGACAAAGACATCCCCATCAGTCCCAAGGCCACCGCCACCGCTGTCGTGCTTCCTCTTTGGGCGGCAGTTTTCGAGATGGTCACCGACGGCAAGATTCAGGGTTGGGATGCCAAAGACAGCGATCTCCGGCTGCTCGCCGTCCCCGTCCGCGCCCAAAGGCTGGAGGCGGAAGAGAGTGTCCTGACGATCACGCCTGTTTCCCAAGTGGTCATCGGGGCAGACCCCTATCAGTCCCAGACCGCCGCTCCAGGTGCGGTAAGGGCACCCGAAACGCGATAGTCTGTCTCGACGAGTGCATCCTTACACACCCATCACCTGCTTCAGGTAAGCGATGCTCTGTCGGGCAATGGTCGGTGCATCAGGCGTGTAGTCGAAGACTTCGGTGGAGAGATAACCCGTGTAATTGGTTTCGCGCAGCGCGGCGATGATCGGTTCGTACATTACTTCTCCCTGGCCGGGACCACGCAGGTTCGGGTCATTGGTATGGAAATGCACGGTCCACTCCTTGCTGTCGCGGATGATGTCGGGGATGGACTTGGATTCATCGCTCATCGCCTTCACATCGAGGTGCAGTTTGCAGCTCGGGTGATCCACGAGCTTGCAGAAGCGGATGGTTTCTTCGGCGGTGTTGAGGAAGTTGGTCTCCTTCCTGCCAAGAGGTTCCATGGCGATGACGACACCGTATTTGCCGCACTCTTCAGCGACTTCGCGGACGCTGTCGGCGGCGCGTTTGAAGGCGTCTTCATACTGCCACTCGGGCAGGGTATTGCGTGCCTTCGGGCTGCCCCAGACCATGATGCGGCCGCCGGTCATGGCGCAGAAGCGGGCGAGGTGACGGCCGAACTTGGCTGTCTCCTTGCGCTGGAGTGCATCGGGCGTGGTGATGTGGAACCAGGTGGGCTTCGTCAGCAGCCAGTGCAGGCCGAGAATCTCCAGACCGAAGGATGAGGCGATGTGGCTGAGGCGGAGGGCATCGGCCTCATTCAGCTCACGCGGGTCCTCTTTCAATGTGAAGGGAGCCAGCTCAAGGGCCTGATAGCCAGCGGCGGCCACGTCCTCACATACTTTTTCAAAGGACCAGTCGGCGGGGTAAGTCTCGTTACAAATCGCGAATCTCATAGGTCGCGGAGGCTGGCGAGTGCGGGGCAGGGCGTCAACTGGAGAGCGGGATCAGGGGACTATTGGTTCTTGGATTGCCGACTCTAGACTGTTGGTGGTATGTCTTGGGCATGAATTCAATCCGCGTATCATTTTGGGCATTTCTGATGGGAGTCCTGGCTCTGAGTGCATTGGGCCAGGGAAAGCAGAGTCAGCCTAAGTTCTCGGCACAAGTTAAAGAGATGCTGAGCGGGCCGTGGACGGAACTGTTCCTCTCATCGGCCTTACTCACTGATTATGCCGTTGGCTATCTGGCCGCCGTTGAACTCAAACGAGAAAAGCCTGGAGGTCCTGTTACCTATCGTCCTGTTCAGATTCCCGGCGTGGCTTTCAAACCACTCACGGAGGATCAATTTCGCCGACTTTGTGTCGTGCTTGAAGTGACTGCGGTGGAGGTCGAGAAGGAAATGACGCCAGGAGAAGTTCTTCAGGCGGTAAGTAAAGAAGAGGTGGCTAGAATGATGCGAGACAAAGAGCTGCCGAGTGGCTGGGACGTCGTTGAGTTTGTCCTGCGCAGCAAGGGTGCCGGAGGTTCAAAGGTGCTCAACAATGGTGGCCACCCACAGAGTTTGGAGAGCTTTTTGACTGAAGAGTTTGGTATGAAGCGACGCGAGTTCAGCCGGGAAGAGTTGAAGTTGGCTCTCGGCATTGATCCTTATAAAGTGGAGTAGATATGAGTCTTCCCGCAATGACCCCACCCACCACCCGCTTCGCCCCCCAGCCCCACCGGCTGGCTACGCCTGGGTCATGCTTTATGCGGCTTTGTTTGCGGCGGAAAAGGCGGCGGGCGTGAGGTTCTTGGTGCGGCTGGAGGACATCGGCCTCATTCAGCTCACGCGGGTCCTCTTTTAATGTAAGGGAGCCAACTCCAGCGCCTGATAGCCAGCGGCGGCCACATCCTCACATACTTTTTCAAAGGACCAGTCGGCGGGGTAAGTCTCGTTGCAAATCGCGAATCCCATAGGTCGCGGAGGCTGGCGAGTGCGGGGAGCAGCGTCAACTCTGCTTTTGATCGAGCCGGGCAAAGAGCTGGTCGAGCGCCTTCTGGATGCGCTCAGTGGCGCGTAGCTTCCCGAGCCATTCGGGGGGGATGCCCTCCATGCCATGGAGGGCGCCAAGCCAGGCTCCGATCATGGAGGCACGGCCAGCACTGTCGCCGCCAGCACGAATCGTGGCGAGGATGGCCGTGGGGAAGTCATCGTGGTGCAAAAGTGTGGCGTGCAGAGCCGATGGCAAACCTTGGGCGAGCGGGCAGCTTTGTCCGAAGCGGCCCGTGGCGGTGGTGACGTCCAGATTCCGCAGCATGTGGGCGAACTCGAAGTAGTCGGAGCCGTCACAACTCACCTCTGCAGACTTCCGAGTGGTTTCGAAGGCCTGGGGGAAGGGGATGCCCGAGAGCAGCGCATCCAGCAGCACTGCATGGGCTGCAGCACAGCCGATGGCGGTGGTGTTGTTTTGAGTCACCAAAGTCAGCCGACGAACCGCGTCCAGACGCTCTGCCTGAGGGCGCGCATGATAGGCCACGACCACCGGGGCGACTCGGCTCACGGTGCCGAGCTGGTCATCATCGCTGCCATTTTGAAAGTTCTCCGGTTCATCCACCAGGCGGCTCATGGTCTCGCGCGTCGAGTGGTCGATGTAGCTTTTGCAGAGAGGATTACCAAAGAAGCCGGTGAGCCGAATGGCGAAGTCATTTTCACGAAACTCGCCCCGACAGGCTGCCAGGGACTCTAGAAGCAGCAGCGCGGCGTCTCCATAATGGGTCTGATCTCCTGAAGTCTTGCCCTCGTGGTAATGTCCCTTTTGAGGTGTTTCGAATCCTTGGATGCTCTTGGGGAATTTGGTGGCCAGGTCATCCAGGTCATAAATCCAATGCGTGCCAAGGGCGGCTGCATCACCGACGAACTGCCCCCAGATGGCGGCGGTGAGTCTTGAGGTGAGAGTGATCATGAGGGAGCTGTTCGAAAAGACATTACACTTCCTTAATGTACATGTCTCAACGAATTACGGTCAGCAAAATCAATCTGACGATAATGAAGCGCGATTTGTCCAGGGTTGGGGGTTGTTAGCTGCCGATTGCCGTGGTTGATAAAGAAGCGCTCCACCCTGCGCTTAGCTTTTCCCCCAACCCCTGATACACCTCATGTCTCCCATCATCCCTCAAGAAGGCTGGATCGTTCAGCACCTGTTTTATAATCTCGACCACGGCTTCTGGGCCGCGCTGACGCCCGAAGAGAAGGAGGAGCGCATCGCCAACCTGAACAGCACCGTGCAGAGCATCCGAAGTCATCCGAAGACCCAGCTCCTCACCTTCAGCATGGTCAGTCCGAAGTCGGATGTGGCCTTTATGCTGCTGACGCCTGATCTCCAGGACGCGAACCGCTTTGAAAAGCAGCTCAATCTCGCGCTCGGCCCCGATGTGCTGAACCCGACCTACAGCTATCTTTCCATGACTGAGTGGACCGAATACAGCGAGAAGGAAGAAGAAGCCTCCGAGCGCATCGCCCGCACCGAGAATCTCGAAGTCGGCTCCGAGGCCCACACCGCTCGTATGGCCGAGTGGAAAGGTCACATGGACAAGTACTACAGCGACCGCCTCTATCCCAACATGCCTGACTGGCAGGTCATGTGCTTCTACCCCATGAGCAAGCGCCGCAACGTCGGCGCCAACTGGTACGCCAACGACTTCGCCAAACGCCGCGAACTCATGCAGGGCCATGCCCGCACCGGCCGACGCTACTCTGGCAAAGTCCGTCAACTCATCACCGGCTCCACGGGTCTCGACAGCCACGAATGGGGCGTGACCCTCTTTGCCCACGATATCTTCCAAATAAAGAGCATCGTCTATGACATGCGCTGGGATGAAGTGACCACGCAATACGGCGAGTTCGGCGACTTCTACATCGGCCTCCAACTCAGCATCGACGAGCTCCTCCAGCGCGCTCAATTAACCTGAGATGTCTGCTCCGAAAAACATGTCCCTCACCATCGCTGACCGCACCTTTCAGTCACGGCTCATGCTCGGCACCGGCAAGTTCGCCTCTGGCGAACTCATGCGCGAGGCCATCATCGCCTCCGGCACGGAGATCGTGACTGTGGCGCTGCGTCGTGCTGACCTCACGGGCAAGGGCGATCCCTTCGCCAACATCCTCGATTTCATCCCGAAAAGCGTTCTGCTGCTGCCCAACACCAGCGGTGCGATGAATGCCGAGGAGGCCGTGCGACTCGCGCGACTTGCCGTCGCCGCTGGTTTGCCGAACTGGGTGAAACTGGAGATCCACCCAGATCCTCGCTACCTCCTGCCTGACCCCATCGAGACGCTGAAAGCCGCCGAGATTCTCGTGAAAGAGGGCTTCATCGTGCTGCCCTATATCAATGCCGATCCCGTGCTCGCGCGGCGTCTCCAAGACGTCGGCACTGCCACCGTCATGCCGCTCGGGTCGCCCATCGGCTCGCATCAGGGTATCACCACGCGGAAGCAGATCGAGATCATCATCACCCAGGCCACCGTGCCCGTCGTCGTCGATGCCGGTATCGGTGCGCCCAGCCACGCTGCCGAAGCCCTAGAA
>CAYMHJ010000108.1:0-19557 GCA_964390165.1 uncultured Prosthecobacter sp.
CCGCGCCTTCGTAGCAGGACAGCGTGCGGTAGGAATGATCGTCGGTGTAGATGAAGAGGATGTTCGGCTTTGCGAAGGCGGAACAAGCAAAGCCCAACGTGCTGAGAAGGATGGTAAAGGTGAAGAGACGCATGGCGGTATGTATTTAAGGAGTTATATCCAGGGGCTTAATTCACATCCAGTACCAATGCCTGCCACTCAGAGTGTGTCAGGGGTTTTGGCTGGCTTTTAAGATGGAAGCTGGCTGTGGCTGGTAGGGTTTAGTTTTGCCGTGCAGTTGGCGTATTTTACATCAGGAAAGGCGGCGCAGATGACGCAGCCAGATGTGGTGAATCTGCAGCGTCGCCAGGTGAGCGCGCTCTGAGGATAAACGAGTGCCAAAGCAGCGTTCAAAGGTTTGGCGGCGGGGGCGAGCATCACCACGGTGTCTTCGATGGTGTTTTGCGTCCCAGTGTTCACGATGGCGGATTGATAACCAAGGAAGCCGGGATTGAGGTCGAGGATGTGGAAGTTCTCTACGCGGTTGCCTTTGCCATCGAGCGTGAGAACGCCTCGTTTCAGAGTGGTCTTGACGACTGATCCATTGCCAAGGGTGGAAATCTCTGGACCAAAATCTCAAGCAGCGACGTTTTGAACATGAGTCTCCTGTCTTGACTCTTATCCCGCCCCCATTGACCTTTCCCGCTCGCATGTCTGACACGCCCGCCTCCTCCCCCGCCGATTCATCTCTTCCTGATCAGGAAACCATCGCCAAATCCGCCTCGTGGGTACCACCGCTGCGTGCGGAGATCGCCCGGGTGCTCGTCGGCCAGACACATCTGGTGGATCGCCTGCTCGTGGCGCTGCTGACCAATGGTCATGTGCTGCTGGAAGGCGTGCCCGGTCTGGCTAAGACACTGGCGGTGCGCACGCTCTCCAGCGCCCTGCACACGAGCTTCAAGCGCATCCAGTTTACACCCGACCTTCTGCCTGCTGACGTGGTGGGGACAATGGTATATCTGCCTAAAGACGGCACTTTCTCCCCCCGCCTTGGGCCCATCTTTGCCAATCTGGTGCTGGCGGATGAAATCAACCGCGCTCCAGCAAAGGTACAGAGCGCCCTGCTGGAAGCTATGCAGGAGCGACAGGTAACGATCGGTGACACGAGCTACAAGCTGCCGGACCCCTTCATGGTGCTGGCCACGCAGAACCCCATCGACCAGGAAGGGACCTACACCCTGCCGGAAGCCCAGCTCGACCGATTCCTGCTGAAGGTGCGCGTGGACTACCCGACGCCGAGCGAGGAGCGCCAGGTGCTGGATGCCATGGCGACGAGTGCGCCAAAGCTGGACGTGAACCAGATCATCGAGGCCAAGGACATCGTGGCCAGCCGCCAGATCGTGAACAGCCTCTACATGGACGAAAAGATCCGCGACTACATCGTGGCGATCATTCACGCGACGCGCAACCCGGGCCCCATCGCCCCGCACCTGAAGCTGCTCATCCGCTGCGGTGCCTCCCCGCGCGGCACCATCAATCTCGCCCTCGCCTCGAAAGCCTACGCCTTCCTCGCCGGTCGCAACTACGTGACCCCGCAGGACATCAAGGATCTGGCCCCCGACATCCTCCGCCATCGTATCCTGCTCAGCTACGAAGCCGAGGCGGAAGGCGTGACCAGCGAGGATGTGATCAAGCAACTCCTCGACAAGCTTCCCGTCCCCTAATCAACGCAGCTTCACCCATCCGAACGAAAACGATTCGGCTGAACTCCACGCATGTCTGCGAAACCCGAAACCGAAGACGAACGCCTCACGCGCATCCTCAAGCGCGTGAGGAAGATCGAACTGATCACGCGAGGCATCGTGAAGGAGACGCTTGGCGGTGCCTACCATTCCCGATTTAAAGGGCAGGGGATCGAGTTCGATGACTTCCGCGAGTATCAACCCGGCGATGATGTGCGCTTCCTGGACTGGAATGTCACGGCGCGCATGAATGAACCCTTTGTGCGGAAGTACATCGAGGAGCGTGAGCTGACTGTCATGCTCGTCGTGGATGTCAGCGGCTCGGGCGACTACGGCAGCCATGAGGACAGCAAACGCGAACGTGCTGCAGAGGTGGCGGCGGTGTTTGCTTTTAGCGCGGTGCAGAATCAGGACAAGGTCGGCCTCATCCTGGTCTCCGACCAGATTGAGCATTACCTGCCTGCTCAAAAAGGTAGCTCCCACGCGCTGCGTTGCCTGCGCGATATTTTGAACCATCGCCCAAAGAGCCGGAAGACGAATCTAGCGCCGGCGCTCGATCTTGCTTTGGAGCGCATCGCGCATCGGGCGCTGGTGATCGTGGTGTCGGATTTCCTCACTCCGGATCAGGTCTGGGAGCACAGCCTCCGTCTGCTGGCTGCGAAGCATGACGTCGTCGCCGCGCAGATCACCGATCCTCGTGAGTGGGAACTCCCCTCGGCGGGGCGTGTGTGTTTGCAGGACCCGGAGACGGGCGAGCAGTATGTCGTGAACACCTCGCACCCCGCAGTGCGGCGTCATTACGCACAGCGCATGAGCGAGCGCCAGGAGTCCTTGAACCGCACGCTGCGCAAAAACGGTGTCGAGTGCCTCGATGTACGCATGGATGACGACTATGTCCCGGCGCTGAAAACCTATTTTCGCTCACGCAAAAGGAGGAGGAAGTGATGATTGGTTACCTCCACGCCATCCTCGCCCAGGCACCACAGGCTCCGCCCTTGCAGCCGCTGCCGCATCCTGAGTTGCCTGATCCGACCCTGGTAAAACCCAGCCCTGAGTGGTGGGTCTATGGGGCTGCGGGTGCCTTGGTGCTCATCCTGCTCGCGCTCGTCATCTGGCTGCTTTTGCGTCCCGCAAAGGCCAAGGCACCGCCGATGAAGAAGCCATGGAACGACGCCATGAATCGCCTGCGCGACATCGCGCTGAAGTCCGCCCAGCAGCCTCCCACCCAGACTGCTGCGGATGTCTCCGAGGCGCTGCGTCTCTACTTCCTTGAGCGCTACAAGATCCCTGCGCCCTTCCGCACCACGCAGGAGCTTTTTGTCAATGGCGGCGTCCCTGCCACCTCGCTGAAGCTTCAGAAATACGCGCCGCTCGCCGATCTCTGGGATCAGCTCGCTTTTGCCCCCGTGCCTGCAAATCACGGCGAAGCCACCGCTCTCGTGCAGAAAGCCATTTCTCATCTCGAGGAGGACCGCTCATGAGCATTCCCTTTCTCCCCAACATGATCTTTGGCCGCCCCGAGTGGCTGCTGCTCCTTCTCCTGCTGCCGCTCATGGGCTGGTGGCGCGGACGTACAGGCAAGGCACCGACCATCGCCTTCTCCACCGCTTTTATCCTGCGTGAGATGGGTGTGAAGACCCGCAGTGCGCGTGGCGGTTTCACCTTTGGACTCGTGCTGCTCAGTCTCACCGCTGCCATCTTTGCCCTCGCCCGTCCGCAGAAGGTGATCTCGCATGACGAGGAGAACACGGAAGGCATCGCCATCTGCCTGACGGTTGACGTTTCCCTCTCGATGCTCATTGAAGACTTCTACATCGGCGGCCAGCCGGTAAACCGCCTTGTGGCGGCGAAGCGCGTGATGCGTGACTTCATCCGTGGCCGCAAATCCGACCGCGTCGGAATAGTCGCCTTTGCAGGAGCACCGTATTATCCCTGCCCAATGACGCTCGACCGCGAGTGGCTGGAGTCCAATCTCGAACGCGTGCAGACCGGCATCATGGAGGATGGTACCGCCATTGGTTCGGGGCTCGCTGCGGCTGCTCGCCGTCTCGATAAAGAAACCGTTCCCAGCAAAGTCATTATCCTGCTGACTGACGGCGCCAACAACAGCGGCAAACTCAGCCCGCAGGATGCGGCTAAACTCGGCGCCACGCTCGGCATCAAGATTTACACCATCGCCATCGGCACGCCCGGCGTTCACATGATCCCGCTGCCAAACGGGCGCGTCATCACCAGTGGACGTCAGGAGTTTGATGAAGGCACGCTTCAGTCTGTCGCCAGCATCGGCGGCGGTGCCTTTTATATGGCCCAGGATCTTGGGGCCTTGCAGGACATCTTTGAGACTATCGACAAGCTCGAAAAGAAAGAGATCAAAAAACGCACCATCACTGAGACCGAGGAACTGTTCTTCTACCCGCTCACCGCCGCCGCCGTGCTGCTCGGACTGGCACTGCTCCTGCGCCTCACCTTCCTAAATGCCGCCCCGATGGCGGTGGCCACTTAGTTTGATCATGTCCTTCCTCGCGCCCAAGCTCCTCTATTACCTCCTGCTTCTGCCGTTTCTGGCGTGCTTGAAGCTTTGGGCGGACCTGCGTGCCCGAAGGGTGCAGGATGCCTTTGCCGCGCCGCGCCTTCGTGCGTCGCTGGTCACGGGTGTTTCTTCCGGCCGCTCGTGGTTGATCTTCAGTCTGCAATTGCTCGCGCTGGCAGGCTTCATCGTCGCACTCGCCAGACCGATCTGGGGGGAGGACAAGGTGGTCCAAAACGAGTCCGGCAGGAACATCATCATCGCCATCGACAGCTCCCGCTCCATGCTCGCCAACGACGTCGTCCCAGACCGGCTCACGCGTGCCAAGCTCGCCGCGCAGGATCTTATGCTCGCGCTCAAAGACGATCGCGTGGGACTCATCGCCTTTGCAGGAAATTCCTATCTCCAGGCACCGCTGACCACGGATCACGATGCTGTTGTTGAGGCCATCCAGTCGCTCGATTTCACCTCCGTGCCACGGGGGGGCAGCGAGATCGGCCGCGCGCTGAAGCTTGCCATTGAGACCTTTGAAAAAAGCCCAGCCAAGAACCACGGGCTCATCCTTTTCAGCGATGGCGGCGAGCCTGACTCCGAAATCACCGCCTACGCGCAACAGGCGGCGAAGAAGAACATCCTCGTGCTGACCGTGGGCGTCGGCACGGAGGCTGGATCTTTGATTCCTGATCCTGACCCAGATCGAACGGGGGATTTCGTCCGCGATCAACAGGGCAACGTCGTGAAAACCAAGCTCGAGCCGCAGCCTCTCCAGGAAGTAGCCCAGATCACACGAGGCCGTTATTTGAAGCTCGGCTCCCAGCCGCTCGCCGCCGGAGTTGTTCGTGATCTCGTCGCCAGTCTTCAGGCACAAACTAATGCCGCGCGCGAAACGGTTAAGCCGATTGAGCGTTTTTACTGGCCGTTGTCTCTTGGAGTCTTGCTGCTCCTCATCGCCTGGATCATCCGCCCCACCTCACGCATGAAAACGCCCGCCCCAGTCCTCGCCCTCCTGGCCTTCGCGCTCCTCGTGCCCGACGCGAGCGCCGCCTCCAATCAAAAACCCGAGCCCACCGCCGCGCATGAAGCCTACAAACGCGGCGAATATGATCACGCGGTGAAACTTTACGATGATCTGCTCAAGGAAGCCCCGAGCGCCCGACAGAAGCCTCTTTTTGCCTTCGGTCTCGGTGCCGCCGCCCATCAACTCAAGGACTACGACAAGGCGGTCGGCGGCTTCAGCCAGGCGCTGGAGAGCACGGACAGCGGCGTGCAAAACCAGGCGCATCGCGGTCTCGCCCACAGCCTTTACGACCAGGGTGACAAAGCCCTCGCGAAGCAGCCCAAGTTCACCGTCAAAGCCTGGCGCGACAGCGTGAAGCACTTCAATGCCGCGCTCGCCATTGAGCCTGAAAACAAGGAAGTGAAGGAGAACCGCGACTTCGTGCAGAAGCGTCTCGATCAGCTTCAGGAACAACTGAACCAGCAGCAACAGCAGGGTCAAAAAGGCGACAAAGGCGACAAGAAAAAAGGCCAGAAGGGCAAGAAAGGTGAAAAGGGTGAGAAGGGCGAAGAAGGCGAGGAGGAGGGCGAAAACGGCGACGAGGATGGCGACGGCGTCAGTGAAGAAGACAAGTCACGCAAAGAAAGCCTCGGCAAAAAAGACGGCGAGGAAGAAGGCGAGGGCAAAGGTGAAAAAGAGCACGAGAAGGAAGGTCAGCTCCAGGCCGGTGACCAAGGTCGGCAGGAGAGTCCCGAAGCCCGTGAGGCCCGTGAACGCCGCCAGGCAGAGATGGCTGAGAATCAGGAAAACGACGCCACCGGATTCAGCCGCAACGAAGCGCGCTCCTTTCTCCGCACCTATGCCGATGATCAGAAGAAAGCCATGATCGTGCGCCCGCGAGATGAACCTGTGCGGGGCAAGGATTGGTAATCGAAACCCATTGGACCATTCATGAAATTTTCAGTTCTCAGTTCTCAGTTCTTAGTTCTCAGTCGTCTGGCAGCGATCGCTGCCCTGCTTCTGACTTCATCTGCCAGCGCCGGCAGCGTCCGTGCCTATGTCCAGCCTGCGACGGCAAGACCGAACCAAGTGATCAACTACGTTATCACCGTGCAGGATGGTCAGGTGCAGCAGTTGCCAAACCTGCGCTTCCCGCTCCAGATCGGGCAGACGAGCGGGGTCTCGACCTCGCAGCAGATCCAGATCGTCAATGGTCGCCAGACTGTTTCGCTCCAGCTTTCCTGGGGCATCACCGCCACCGAGCCGGGTGAGTTTGTCATTCCTCCACAGACCGTCGTGGTCGATGGCCAGCCGCTCACCACGAACGAGGTTAAACTCACCGTCGAGAACGGTGGTGGGAATTTTCCACAGAATGGGCAGGCGCAGACTCAGGATGATGCCAACCAGCCCATCCTCCAGATCGAACTCGGTAAAAAAGAGATCTACCAGAGCGAAGTCGTGCCTGTGAATGTCAGCCTCTACGTTCCGCGCCAGGTTCAGCTCCGCCGCATCGGACTCATTGATATGGAGAAAAGCGACTTCGCCATCGCCCGATTCCCGCAGACGAATGAGCAGAGCAGCACCGTCATCGACGGCATTGGCTATTATGTCCTCACTTTCCGAAGCACACTATCTTCGCTCCGCACTGGTGATTTAAAGGTCGGTCCGGCCAAACTTGAACTCCTTGTTGAAATGCCCATGGATGCTCAGCAGCAGCGAGGCATGTTCCCGCCCGGCTTTCAGCAGAATTTCCCGCCAGGATTCTTTCCCGGTATGAGCGAGCCGCGCAAACTTGAAGTGAAGAGCCAGCAGATCACCGTCAAAGTCCTGCCCATGCCCACCGAAGGCAAGCCAGCAAACTTCAGTGGCGCTGTCGGTGAATTCCAGATGACCGCAACTGCCACGCCCACCGACCTCACCGTGGGTGACCCCATCTCCGTCGAGCTCGCTGTTTCAGGGGCTGGGAATTTCGATGCCCTGAACACTCCAGCGCTGGTTTCCAGCGGCGGCTGGAAGATTTACCCCGCGAAGCGATACCTCATCGAAGGGCAGATGGATCAAAATCAAACTCCCACGCTCGAACGCAAAGTCGGTTACACTCAGGTGCTCGTACCTGAGGCTGTGCATCCTAGTGTTCCGCCCTTTGAGCTGAACTACTTCAGCCCTTCGCAGAAAAAATACGTCACTCTGCGCAGCGAGGCCATCCCGCTAAACATGAAGCCCGCACCCGTCACCGCTGCGGCGGAGTCGGCTGGCGCTGGCGGCTCGGGAACTGTGACGGATCTTCCGTTGGCACCACCTCCAGTGATGGACCCGCAAGCTGACATCACGGACATCCTCGTGCGTCCATCGCCGAAATCCCACTGGATCGCGCCCACGAGCACACTGCTTTTGCGTAGCAGCACCTTCTGGACCGTGCAGGCACTGCCTGTCGGGCTTTTCGCCTTTGCTTGTGTGCTCGCGGTGGTTCGTCGTCGTAAGGAAGCCCGGCTGTCTGGTCGTGCAGGCGAACTCCGCGCCGCCTGGGATCAGTTCGAGTCGATCAGCGGCAGTGCCAGTGATCAGGAATTCCTCCGCAGTGCCGCCCAGTTCATCCAGGCCACGCAGGGCACCGCACCCGTTAAGGAAGGCCCGCTCAAAGCCATCCTCGACCGCTACGAGTGCACTAACTTCACCGCGGCAATTGCTCCAGGACTTCCGGCCAATGAGCGCCGTGAAATGCAGAGCACCCTCGCCGCACTCATGCGCCAGACTTTGGCGAAGCTAAACGTCATCGCCATTGCCTTTCTGCTCTTCACCGGCAGTCTAATTTCAGCCGAAGCACCGAAGGCCACCGTGACTTCGCCGGATGAAGTCTATCGCGATGCCATCGCCGAGGTGGAGAAGGGCAATTTCACCCGCGCTCAGTACCTCGCCGAATCACTCACGAAGAAAACGCCGCCGCATCTTAGCGCCGAGGTCTTCCAGATCATCGGCCATGCCCGCTACCGCCAGGGAGACATGGGCCGCGCCGCGCTCTGGTATCAGCGCGCCCATCTCCTGGATGGTCGAGATCCCGAGCTGAACCAAAACCTCCGCCACATCCACGAGCGCACCCGATACCTCGTCTTTGGTGAAGACTCCCCTCTGCGCGATGCCAGCTTCGCATTGACCACGAATGAATGGCTTATCCTTGCCGCCATCGGGGTGTGGCTGATTTTCCTCTCGCTCGCCTGGCGTGTGTTTATTTCTCAACGCACAGCTTCCTGGCCTGTTGCCATCAGCATCATTGGACTCATCATCGCCGTGCCTGCCGGAGCCTTCGCGGCCTTGCGGCCACTGGGGCCGGACCGTGTGAAGGACATCAGCATCGTTACCTCGCCTGATGTGAACTCTTTCACCTCCGCCACCGTCACCAGCGGCACCGTCATCGCCTTGCCACCGGGCAGTCAGGTCCGCACTTTGGAGAAACGAGGCCCCTGGTTCTACGTCGAGATCCCGGGCAGTCCCGAAAACCTCCGTGGCTGGGTCGAAGCTTCGGCCATCACCCCACTTTGGTCCTGGGATGCAGGGTTGGTTCCGTGACCTTCGGCGCAAACTCAGGGAGGCATAACTCCCAAACTGGACTCCATTTTAGTGTACCTGCAGAGGAGCGCCTCGATATTGAGTTCATGTGTGTTCAAGGCGTACACCCGGCAAAGATGTGCCTTGTGAGTTGAGCCTGGGGCAGGCTGCGTCTATTCTCCCAGCCCCAACCACCGACAGCGCAGTGCTTTTTAGTCAGAACATCGACCCCAATCAGGCCGGCAAACCGAAGCCCTTCGTTCTGTTGCGTCCCATCATCACCGCCTGGCAGTGGCTGGTGCCGCCCACGCAGGCTCACCGTGACCGCCAGTCCACCACAGCGCGTGTGGTGGCCATCAGCAGCCTGATACTCCTCTGTGGCACAGCTATCACCCTGGGCTTTCTTTATGCAAAGCCGATCCAGGATTCCTACCAGAACTGGCAGGCGGAAAAGCTCTATGAAGAGGCGCGGGAGTACACGAATGATAAAAACTACCGGGAAGGCTGGAAGAAAGTGCAGAAGGCTGTCCAACTGGCGCCGGATAACATCAACGTCATTCGCCTGAGTGCGGAATACCTGACGGCGCTGAAGCAGCCTGAGTCGCTGCATTTCCTGGACCAGCTCGAACGACGCGGTGCCATGAATGAGAGTGACCGTGTGCTGCGGGTGCGTGCGCTGATGGCTCTGCAGCGGCCGAAAGAGGCATCGCAGCAACTCGAAGAGATGCTGAATAATCAAATGCCCACTGAGACGATGATGCGGCTGGCGGAACAGGTGTGGGGAAAAAGCCAGAAGGACGAGATGCTGACGAAAGCAATGTCAAACTACGCGGAACGCCACCCGGAGGACCGGGCGCATGCACTGCGGCTGGCACGTGTCCGCATCGCCTCACAGAAGTCACTGGAGGTCAGTGAAGGTCTGCGCCTGGCCTGGAAAGTCGCCGAAGGTGAGGATGATCTGAGTCTCGGTGCACTGGAACTCATCGATACGGCAACGGATCTGCCGCCGGACGAAGCCATCAAACTGATCAAGCAACTACGCAGCCATCCGAAGGGAAATGGCTGGCATCTCGTGATGGCCCTGCGCCGGCAGGTGAAGATCGAACCGCTGAGGCGGGAGATGCTGATCCTGGAGGCCGCCACTCTGGCGCGTGAGCGCAAGCGAGAAGATCTGGTGCCGCTCTTCCGCTGGCTGATTGAGCCGCCTCAGAATGAGTATTTGAAAGCGCTCTCGCTGGTCACCGAAGCAGAGGCGGTAGCCTACCAGCCGCTGCTGGAAAACTACCTGACCGCACTCACAGCCCTGCGCCGCTATGCGGATCTGGAGAGGCTGGTGAGCGACAAGCGCGTCGCCGCCATCCTCAGCCACACCATCCTCACTTTCTACCGCGCACACCTCGCTTATGTGACCCACAAATCTCCTGAAGAGACCCGCAGTGCGCTCCTTCTCGCCAAGAACGCCTCTGACATTGAGGGTCGTGCTGACCTGCTCCAGCGCATCGCCACCTATGCGGAGGAGCGGGGGCATTTCGACATCGCTGAAGAAGCTTTCCGCTCCGTGGCGCTAACTCGGGATCACGAGCGTGTAGGCTTCGACGGCCTGATCCGCATGACCCGTAGCAATGGAAATACGGAAGGGCTGCTGGCCTCGGCTGGTGAGGCAGTGAGACGCTGGCCGGATGACGGACGCTACCAGGAAGATTTCCTTTATGCCAATCTGCTCACCGGGCGTGATGTCGAGCTGACTCTCACCCAGGTGCAGAAGCTTTATGAAATGCAGCCGAAGGACTACCAGCGGCAGTTCTTCGTGGCGCTTGCTTACTGGCGTCTGAGGGACATGGAGACAGCCACACAGTACCTCAATGGCATGGACCTGAGCAACAACAACCTGACTCCAGGCCAACAGGCGGTGTATGCCGCGATCGCTCGTGACAGCACCGCCGAAAATGCGGCTGAAGTGGCGAAACAGGTCCTGCGTGACATCGACCCTGCAGCCAGAATGCTGCCCGAAGAGCGGCTCTGCTTTGCGAAGGCGGGCCGCTGATCAGCTTCCCCTTGCAGAGGCTCCGGCACGCCCGCATCGTCAGACGATGACTGACACTCTCCACGATGAGCCACCCATGATCCTGAACCTCGACGAGCACTACATGCGCGAGGCGCTGCGGATGGCGCGGAAGGCTGCGAGGCTCGATGAGGTGCCCATCGGGGCGGTGATCGTGCATGAAGGGCGCGTGATCGGGCGGGCCTGGAATCAGGTGGAAACGCTGAAGGATGCCACCGCCCACGCAGAGATGCTCGCGCTGACACAGGCTGAGAGCGCGCTGGATGACTGGCGGCTCGCGGAGTGTGATCTCTACGTCACGAAAGAGCCCTGCCCCATGTGCGCGGGAGCCATCATCCACTGCCGCGTGCGCCGTGTGATTTTCGGCTGTCCCGATGTCAAAGGCGGTGCCGCCGGTGGCTTCTGGAATCTGCTGCAAGCCCCCAACCTCAACCACCGCTGTGAAATTAGTTCCGGCGTTCTCGGCGAGGAGTGCGTGAGCGTGCTGAAGGAATTCTTCGCCGAGGCCAGACGACGTAAGGCGGATGGCATCGCCCATAAAAAAGGAGCCGGCACAGGAAGTGAGTCCGCCGTACCGCTCTTTGACGGGCCTTGATTCTACGATCCAAAACAACGGGTGCCGGATCTCCGGCACCCGCGCGATGGCGAATGCAATTACGAAGCCAGTGCGGGTTCCTCCGCAGGCTCTCCTTCGCCCTGGGCTTCCGCCTCGGGTTCAGCTTCATCCGGCACGATCATCTCCGGTGGCGTGGTGTCGCGGTGGTGACTGACATCCGCGGCGGCTTCGGCTTCGAGTCGGAGTTCTTCCTGCTTAGAGGGCTTCAGGTCAGCGCTCGTCATGCGGACGCCGACGGGCTTGCTGACGCCGAATTCCTGCATGGTCACGCCGTAGATCACATCCGCACGGCCCATGGTGCGCTTGTTGTGGGTGACGATGATGAACTGGGAGTTGTCGATGAAGTTGTCCAGCATCTTGAGGAAGCGGGAGATGTTTGATTCATCCAGCGGAGCATCAAGCTCGTCTAGAACGCAGAACGGACTCGGCTTCACCTGGAAGATGGAGAAGAGCAGGGCCACGGCGGTCATGCTACGCTCACCACCGGAAAGCAGGGTGATGGTTTGCAGCTTCTTGCCCGGTGGCTTGGCGATGATGTCGATGCCTGACTCCAGTGGATCACCATCGTCGATGAGCATGAGGTCTGCTTTTGCCGTGGGGCCGAAGAGCTCGACGAAGTTCTTTTGGAAGTTGAGACGCACCTGATTGAAGGTGTCGGAGAACATGGTCTTCGTGGTCTCGTTGATCTTCGCGATAACCTCCAACAGCTCCTCCTTGGAGCGGACGAGGTCGTTGTATTGGGTGTCGAGGAAGTTGTGGCGTTCTTCGAGTTCCTCGAACTCCTGAATGGCATCCAAATTGACGGAGCCGATGCTTTCGAGCTTCTGCCGAACCTCGCCGACGATGGCGGTCACAAAATCCCAGTCGGGCTGACCTTCTTCGCCAGGGATCGTGATGTCATCGACATCGACCTCTTCGTCATCGGCGTTGATGGTGACTGGCTCTGATTGCTCGGATGACTCCGATTCATTAGCCGGTGTCTCATCGGTAGTCTCAGACTCGGCCACAGCGGCCTTCTTCCCACGACTGCGATTTCTCTTTTGTTCGTCGATGGTGAGCATGAGCGCGTGGTAATCGGGCTCAAAGGCGCTGATGTGGAAGTTGTAGCGCTCCTGCACCTGATTGATGAGGTTTTCGAGGCGCAGGTCCACGCGCGTGAGCTGCACTTCGATGCGGTTGCGGCTCTCGCTCAAACCCTGGGCCTGCTGACGGAGGTTCACTAGCTGGCTTTCGAGGGCATTCACGCGCTCAAAGGCTGCGGCGCGCTCTTCGGTGCGTCCTTGCAGATGCTCTTCGATGCTGGCGATGGCTCCGCGCTGGGACTCGACCTGTTCCTGGAAGCGGGCGTTTTCCGCCATGCTTTGCTCGATGCGGCCTCGCCAGGCGGCGATCTCGTTTTCGAAGCGGTGGATGGAACTCCGAAGCTCGTGCAGACGGCTGGCCATAGGGGCTTTCTGGCGCTCGATGGAATGCAGGCTGTTTTGCTCCAAAGCGAGGGCGCTTCTGAGTTCATTGAGACGCTCAGAGGATTCGAGTTCGCGGCGGAGGAAGGCCTCCATTTCGACTTCGAGTTGCTGCTCATGCTCGCGGGCACCTTCAAGCTGCTCGCGGGCGACTTTGGACTCTTCCTGCTGCCATTGGATCTGTGCCTCGGCGGCCTGAATGCGGCTGGAAATCTGGTTTTGGTCCCACTCTACGCTTTCGAGCTTTGTGACAGCCTGCTGAAGCGCACGCTGCACCACGCTGACTTGGCCGGTGAGCTGGGAATACTCCTCACGCGTGCGCTGGGACTGCTCGCGCAAGGTCACTTCCTCACGCTGCATGTCTTCAAACTGCACACGCAGTTGCTCGGCGGCGTCTTCCTTTTCCAGGAGCTGGTATTCCAGGCCTTCCAGCTCCTGGCGCAGTGAGCGGACTTCTGCCTCGCGGCGAAGAGTAGAGGCACCTTCCTCCTTCGTGGCACCGCCGTGGATCACGCCATCGGCAGCGACGAACTCTCCCTTCATGGTGGCGATAGCGACATCCTGAAGCGTGCGCTTGATACGCAGGGCGGTGTGGAGGTCATCGACGATGAGCACATTGCCGAGCAGGCGGTCGGTGATGTCTTGCACGCCGGTTTTGGCGCGGACTTTTTCAATGGCCCAAGCGATGGCACCTTCCGGCACGAGCTGGCGGTCCGGCATCGGACGCATCATGGCGAAGTCGTTCGGCAGCAGGGTCGCTTTGCCAAGCTTTTGGTCGGCCAGACGGTCGAGGATCTGACCTGCAAGCTCGCTGTCAGTCAGCAGCACGGCTTGCAAATGATCACGCAGGGCGGCTTCGATGGCGGTGATGAACTGAGGCTCGACTTCGATGGAGGATGCGAGGATGCCGCGAACGCCGACGGAGAAGACTTCGGGGTTGTCGATGCCTTTGAGCACCTGCTGCGTGCCTTCGGCGAGATCTTCTCCCTTTTGCAGAAGCTGCTCAATGATCTCGATGCGGCTGCGACGCTGGGTGACGTTGCGTTGGAGCACATTGAGTTCCTCCATCAGGGCGTCACGCTGGCGACGCTTTTCAATCATGTCACGAGCACAGGTTTTAGCGCGCTCTTCGAGATCGTTGCGGGTCTGCTCCAGCTCCGTAATCATCTGCTGGAGGTGATCGAACTCGACCTGGCTCGATGCTTTGGCTTGAGCAGCGCCTTGGAGGTCGTGGGCCAGTGTCTCGTGACGCTGGCGGTCATTGCTGATCTGATTCGTGAGGCTTTGTGCGCGGGAATCCGCCGCAGCGATCTGGCCTTCAAACTGGCGGATCATCTCGCGCACGGCGCGGCGATCTTCATCCAATCGGCTACGATCCGGCACGATGCTGTTGTGAACGGTGAGATGCTCGTTGAGCGCCATCTGGCGCGTCTCGATGGTGCTGCGGAGCATGTCCATCTGCTCGTCAGCGGTAAGCAAATCGCGGCGCTGCTGATCCAGTGTCTCGCGACCGATCTCGATCTGCTCTTCGTTCTGTCGAATGCGGTGATTCAGCTCCTCGTTGCGCTCGTTGTTGAAGCCGATGCGGCCCTCCGCGCTCTGCACCTGACTGCGGAACTCGCCGATCTGGCCGCGCAGTTGGTTGATCTGGGATTCGATGCTGTGATAGGCCTCGCGCGTCTCTAGAGCTTCGTGCTCGGCGGTTTGCAGACGTGCCTGCACCTGATCGAGCTGCTCGGTCATCATGCGGACATGATTGTCAGCCTCTGCCTTCTCGGCGCTGTAGTCGGTGTAATGCTTGTGCGCGAGGTGGGTGTCCAGCATCCGAGCATCATCGAGGAGGACTTGATAGCGCTTGGCCTTGGCGGCCTGCCTTTGCAGCGAGCCCATCTGGCGCTTCACTTCAGCGATCACGTCCTGCACGCGCAGGAGGTTGGCTTCTGTGTATTCGAGTTTGCGCAGAGCTTCACGCTTCTGGCCTTTGAACTTCGTGATGCCTGCCGCTTCTTCGAAAACAGTGCGGCGATCTTCGGGCTTCGAGCTGAGAAGCATGTCGATCTGGCCCTGAGCCATGATGGAGTAGGCTGCGCGACCGATCCCCGTGCCGGAGAAGAGATCGTGGATGTCCTTCAAGCGGCAGACGGTGTTGTTCAGGCGATATTCGCTGCGTCCGTCACGGAACACACGGCGGCAGATGGCGACTTCGTTGTAGTCCACGCCGAGCGCCTGCTCGCAGTCGGCCATGACCAGCACAACTTCCGCCATGCCCACGGGCTTGCGTTTGTCCGTGCCGTTGAAAATGACGTCCGCCATTTCTTCACCGCGCAGGGCTTTGGCCGAGGTCTCGCCGAGCACCCAGCGGATGGCATCGACGACGTTCGACTTGCCACAGCCATTGGGGCCGACGATGCCGGTCACGCCTTTGTGGAACTCGAAGTTCGTCTTATCGGCGAAAGACTTGAAGCCGTGGATGGTGAGAGTTTTGAGATACATGGCGGCAGGAAAGATTGAAGCAAACCATGAAACGCCACCCGCCCGAACCTCGGCAAGGGGGAAGGCTGTTTTTCCTCTATCTTGGGCTTAGTTAAGGTATCCGAAACAAGATACGGGGTTTTTTAAGCTCTGCCGCCTGTGAATAATGAGATGCCCTGTGAACAAAGATGCTAGCCGAGCTGGCGCGCCCATTCGATGGCTCGCAGCATTCCGGTGGCCTTGTTGACCGTTTCTTGATATTCCGAGGCTGGATCAGAATCCGCGACAACGCCCGCCCCGGCTTGGACATAGGCTTTGCCATCCTTCACCACGCAGGTGCGCAGGGCGATGCAGGAGTCGAGATTGCCATCGAAGCCATAATAGCCCACGGCCCCGGCATAGGCGCAGCGCTTGCTCTTTTCGACTTCGTTGATGATCTCCATGGCACGCACCTTCGGACTGCCGCTGACCGTCCCTGCCGGGAAAGTGGCACGCATCACGTCGTAGGCGTTTTTGTCGGCATTGAGCTGGCCTTCGACATTGCTGACGATGTGCATGACGTGGCTGTAACGCTCGATGATCATGAGGTCGGTCACTTTCACGGTGCCATATTCTGCCACTCGGCCCACGTCGTTGCGGGCGAGATCCACGAGCATGATGTGCTCGGCGCGTTCCTTCGGATCCGCGAGCAACTCGGCGGCGAGGGCGTCGTCTTCGGCCTTGGTTTTGCCTCTCCAGCGGGTGCCGGCGATGGGGCGTATCTCGATTTTGCCGTCGAGGCATTTTACATGCACTTCCGGCGAGCTGCCGACGAGCGAGAAGCCGCCGGGCAAGTCCATGCAGAACATGTAGGGCGAGGGATTTACATGCCGCAGAGCACGGAAAAGGTCGATCGTGGTGCCGGTGTAATGTGTCTCGAAACGTTGGGATGGCACGCCTTGGAAGATGTCGCCTGCGCCGATGTATTCCTTCATCTTTGTCACCATGCCTTCGTATTCGGCGCGGGTGGTGTTGCTGACCGGCGGAGGGAGCTGATCATTCTTCACCGGGGCGAAGGTTTGCAGCGGCTTCACAGCGAGCGGCTGGGAGAGCTTCGTGATCAGCGTCTCGATCTGCGCCTTGGCCCAGTCGTAGGCGGCTTCCAGGCTGGCGTGCTCATCAGTATGTACATTGGCCACTAGCATGAGGCGGCGTGTGCGGTGGTCGAAGATGAGCACCGTGTCCGTGACCATGAAGACCATGTCCGGCAGGCCGAGTTCGTCTTTCGGTGGCGCGGGGAGAGTCGGCTCGAAGAAGCGCACCATGTCGTAGGCAAGGTAGCCGACGGCTCCGCCATGGAAGACGGGGATCTGCGCCACCTCGGCGGGCTTATACGGCAGCATGATCTGGCGTAGTTCCTCCAGCGGATCAGTCGTAGTCGTGTAGCAGCGGATCTTGCCGCGTTCTTCGACTTCGATTTGTTTTCCGCGAGCGGTGAAAATCAGACGCGGTGAGCTGCCGAGCAGGGAGTAGCGGCCCGAGTGCTGGGTCAGCTCGGCGGATTCCAAAAGGAAGGCGCAGCGGCCGTCGTGGATCTTTTGGAAGGCCGAGAGCGGCGTCTCATAGTCGGCAGCCAGTTCAGCCATCACCGGCACGAGGTTTCCTTTCGCAGCGAGGGCGCGGAAGGTATCGAAATCAGGTTGGAGATGGAGCTGGGGCATGGCTGGTCTGGGCAAAACAGGCGCGGAGAGTGGATGCGAATGTCTGCGTGGTCAAAGGGAGGTCCGGGATGGCTCATCAAAAGAACCACGCCTCGGTGACGCATGCCTAGACTCGAAGCAGGCCGCGGAATCCGCGGACAGCGTAGTAGGACTGCGCCCCGTTGTGCCCCACGAAGATGCGTCCATACCGACGTTCCGCATAAAGTGCACCGCCGATTTTTCGGATGTCCGCTGGTGTCTTGAGCCAGCTTGAAGTTTTTCTGTCAAACTCCCCCTGCCGCTGCAAGCCAAGATACTGCTCTTCATTGAGAAGCTCGACGCCCATGGCTGCCGCCATATCCATCGCTGAGGTTTGCGGTCGGTGCTCCTTTCTTGATTCCAAACCAGCGCGGTCGTAACACACGCTCACACGCCCCTTCGGCGTCTCTGCTGCGCAATCGACGAATAGAATTTCGCCCGTCTCGACATCCTGCCCAAGCACATCTGGCTCGCCGCCAGTGGCTTCCATTTCATGAAGTGAGGCGACTTTCGAAGGGCTGGATTTCAGCTTTGCCAGGACGTCTGGCCATTCAAATCCTGGGTGACGCTGCATGTGCTGTTCAAAGCGAAGCTTTAAACAGGCAAGCAAGGCTTCCTGTTGGGTGGATGTGAGTTTCTTTTTCATCTGAAATGCCTGAAGGCTTTGATTCTCAAACAACCCTGTATCTGCTGCCAGCCGAAGCTACGCAAAAATCCCGTTCACCACCTCACCATAAACATCAGTGAGGCGGAAATCTCTTCCCGCGTAGCGATAGGTCAGCTTCAGGTGATCAATGCCCAGCAGGTGCAGGATCGTGGCGTGGAGGTCGTGCATGTGGACTTTGTCTTTCACGGCGTAGTAGCCGAAGTCGTCCGTCTCGCCATACGCGACACCACCTTTCACGCCACCACCGGCAAGCCACATGGTGAAACCCTGCGGGTTGTGATCGCGTCCGTTCGCACCTTGCACAATCGGTGTGCGGCCGAATTCACCTCCCCAGACGACGAGCGTGTCCTCCAGCAGGCCGCGTTGTTTCAAATCGGTGAGCAGACCGGCGATGGGACGATCCACAGCGGCGGCGTTCTTCGTGTGACCGCCGACGAGATTGGAATGCTGGTCCCACACGTTCGGTGTGTTCACCTGGATGTAGCGCACGCCCGATTCGGCGAAGCGACGCGCCAGCAGGCACTGGCGGCCATAGTTGTCGGTGACGTCGTTGCCGATGCCGTATAGCGCCTTGATGTGCGCGGGCTCGTTTTCGATGTCCATCACGCCTGGAGCCTCGTTTTGCATGCGAAAGGCCAGCTCCATGCTCTGGATCATGCCCTCAATCGGCGCGTGACGTGTGCGCTCGAAGTGCTCGCGGTTCATCGCCTGCAACAGGTCCATTTTGTGCCGCTGACCAGCCGCATCGCCTTTGGCATCGAGAAAGCGGAAGGTGGCGTCTTTGCCGAGCTTGCCGCCGCGACCGACCGTCGTGCCTTGATGCGCGGCAGGCAGGAAGGCGCTGCCGTAATTGCGCGGTCCGCCGTGCGTGCCGGAAGGGCTGATGCTGACAAAGGCGGGCAGATCGGCGTTTTCAGTGCCGAGACCGTAGCTGATCCACGCGCCCATGGACGGACGGATGAAATTATCCGCGCCAGTATGGATCATGCACACAGCCTGTCCGTGCGACTGGCCTTTACTTTGCATGGAACGGATGACGCAGAGGTCATCGAGCCGTTTCGATACCTCGGGGAACAATTCGCTGCCCCACAGGCCCGCTTCGCCATGCTGCTGAAACTTCCACGGCGAACCGAGCAGCTTTGCCTGACTGGTGGAAGAAGGATCAAGGTTCTTCGCTGGCGCAAAGGGCAGCTTCTTGCCGTCCATCTCCTGGAGCTTTGGTTTGAAGTCGAAGGTGTCCACCTGCGACGGTCCGCCATGCATGAAGAGAAAAATGACCCGCTTCGCCCGCGGCGTGTGATGCAATCCGCGCGGCAAACTCGCTGCTGTGGCGATGCCGTTGAGCGCCAGCGCCCCGAAACCGCAGGCGGCGGTCTGCAAAGCGTGACGACGGGTAATGAGTGGAGACGAGTTCATGGCGTCATTCGAGGAAAAGAAACTCCGTGGAGGCGAGCAGCACGTGCGCTAGGTCGGCGAGGGCTTTTTCGCGATCGCCCCCGCTTTGGTCGATGAAAGCGTTCGCGCGATTCGCTGCGGCATCGGTGGGTCTGCGGCCAAGGATTGCTTGATGAAGCCACACAACCGGCTCCGGCATCGCGTAGGCCTGTTGTGCGAGATTCGCGGCGCGTTTTTGCAGGAAGGGGCTGTTGAGCAAATAGAGCGCCTGGGTTGGCACGGTGGTCAGTGGGCGATCTCCGGCGGTCATCTCGGGATTCGCGGCGTCGAAGATCTCGAGTTCGGGGGCGAGGTTGTTGCGGGCGATGGGCAGATA
>CAYMHJ010000109.1:0-19556 GCA_964390165.1 uncultured Prosthecobacter sp.
TCGTGCCCCCGGCCACGGTACGTCAACTCGACATGAAGGACGCGCTGTTTGGCAGCGACGTGTCCTATGCCGATGTGCTCGAAAACTTCTTCGCCTGGCCAAATCAGGCCATTGTCGGTACTGAAGTCGTGAATCGAGTGAGCTGCCAGATTCTCGAATCCAAGTCCGGCAAAGGCCAGCGCTCCAACTACACCACCGTACGCACCTGGGTGGACCCGAAACGTAACGTACCTCTGCGCATCGAGAAATACAACGCCGCAGGCCAGGTGACGCGCCGCATCGAATCCGGCCGCGTCGTCACTGATGACATCGGACGTCACGTCCCGACAGGGCTGACCGTGAGCGACCCAGCCAAAGGTTCATCGACCGAACTGGACGGTTCCAAGCTCAAACATGACGTGACTTTCACCGACGCCGAATTCACTCCAGAAGGTCTCAAGCAAAAAAGCGAAAGTCGTTAACGCCACGTCTGCTTTTCCAGCACGCCGTTGGTCCCGATTCCTCACTTCGTGCTCTTGTTGTAGTGCCGAGGCAGCACCACGCGAAAAGTAGAACCTTTACCGGGGCTGGTTTCCAGCTCGAGGCTGGCATCCATCAGCTCGCACAGGCGTTTCACAATGGAGAGGCCGACGCCTTCTCCGGGCTGCAGGCTCACCGGCAGCGTGAAGGACTGGGCTGGCACGGTCGGCGCATGGTCGAGGTCGCCATCCGACTTCTCCTGCTCGTGGAGGTCGTCCCCCGCATGCGCGGTTTGGGTGGCCTCGTAGAGCTGGCGGGCCAGCGGCGCGCCCGGGCCGTCATCCAGCCCCGGGCCGGTGTCCTGCACGCAAAACATCCAGTCGTGCGCGTCGTGGCTTTCGATGGAGTCCCAGATGACCGTGACGCCTCCGCGTTCGGTGTATTTGAGGGCGTTGAGCAGCAGATTCTGAAGGATGCGCTGGATCTTGGCCCGGTCCCCATGCACGCGCAGCGAGTCCGGCCCTTTCATTTTCAAAAACCAGCCGCGCTCCTGCGCTAGTGGCAGGGAGGTCTGGCAAAAATCCGTCAGCAGCACGCCCGCGTCAAAGGGCACGACTTTACGGTGCTCCATGCCAGCGTCCAGCCGTGCCAGACTCATCAGGTCATTGAGCATTTCATTCAGGGACGCCACACCTCGTTGCAGCAGGTCGGAGAATTCATTGCGCGTCACTTCCGACACGTTTTTGCGGTCCAACACGCTGGTCGCCCCCGTCACCACACTGAGACTGCCTTGCAGATCATGCGTGGCCTCGCGCCAGGCGGTGGTGCGCGCACGGTCGAGCTCATTCAGCGTGTCCAGAGCCTGCTCCAGCTCACGGACGTGACCATTCGCCTCCGCCTGATGCAGCCGCCAGTATTGCGTGGCGCTTTCGCTGATGCCGTCCCAGCACAGCCGCGCCCACGCCCGCCGCGCCGCAGGCATGACGCCCAGCTCCAGATTCGGCTGCGCCAGAGCATAAGCCTCCAACTCATCCATCACCGCCATTTGCAGATGACCCCACTCCTGGGTCAGCTCGCGCAACTGGTAGCCCTGCTGCCAGCGTTGCAAGCCATGTTCGGTGACCTGCTCTTTCTCATTCTGCTGCGCCCTGATATTGTCTTCATCCGGCCAGGCGCGCAGCCTGAGGGCGAAGGAATCCAGCACACCGGGGATGTGATCGTTGAACTGCACGCGCGTCAGCGAGGATGCGATGGTCAGCTCGGCGACGGCCGCCGTGGTCGTGCGCCAGCGTTGCAGGATGGACTCGCGCTGCCCGCCAAGGTGCGCGGCCAGCGCGCTTAACTGCTCGCGGCTTCGGACTGTTATCTTCGCATCATTCACCATGGTAAAGTCAGGCTGTCTTCTTCAGGATTGCTGCGGCTTTGAGCAAGGCGGCGATTTGATCCGCCGCGGCGAGGGGGGGGGAAATGCAGAAAACGGCGTTGGGGACATGGGGGAGAGGGGTCGAGTTCGACGGGGAGGGATCAAACACATCGCCGACTGCAACGCCATGGGGTATAACCCGACTTATTGCCCCGAAGCTCACGGCTCGATAAGCACCGGTGTTTCCACTACGAAATGGATAAACAGCAGTGGGGTTACACCCCATGGAGAAAGTTTGCCCACGTGGTTAGCATCGTGACCATGAAGAAACTCATTCATCAATCCATCAGTGCCACCCTTTTTGCAGGAGCGCTGCTCACCCCCCATCTTGGCGTGGCACAAACACAGCGTCTCGAAGCAACAACGACAACAACCACCTCCGAGGGAACTGTAAGCGAGTTCGGACCTCAGTCGTTCATCATCAAGACTGAAGCCGGGACCACGCCCATACGCTACATCTCCAGCGAGACGACCAATTATGTGGACGTAAACGGCAACCCCGTATCCCTTGCGACGGTAAAGTCCGGCCTTCCTGTCACAGTGTATTATACCAAGGTCGGTGACACACTGATTGCGACCAAAGTCATGGTCAGGAATGCGGCAGTCACAGCACCTTCCGTCATCGAAACCACCCAGGCCGCCACATTCTCTGCGGGTGTCGTTAGTGAGTTCGGACCCGAAAGAATCATCATCAGGAATGAATCATCGCCCACACCCCTTGGCTACACCTACAGCAAGACCACCACTTACGTCGATGAGAGCGGACAGCCCGTGTCGATCAATACACTGAGATCAGGACTGCCAGTCACTGTTTATTATACCAAGGTGGGTGACACGTTGGTGGCCTCCAAAGTGATGGTGAGAAAAGCAGTCGTTGCGCCCAGTACGGTCATCGAAAAGAAAACAACCACAACCACCATTCAAACAGACAAATAAGCCTCCAATCCGAAGACTAAAATCATGCAAAAACTCCTCCTTTCCCTCCTAGCCACAGCAGGTCTCCTGTCCTTCTCGAGTTGTGACACAATCGACGACCATGATGACGATGATGACGAGCATCGGCATCATCGAGGCAGCACCACGACTACCACAACCGAGGAGACTACATTGACCAGTCCACTTTCCCTTTCCCCGACGACAACCACCGTGGAAACCCAAACCATGCGTTACTAGCCCGTAGCCTGAATATAATCACCGTGAAAGCGGTCTGGCGAAAGTCAGGCCGTTTTTCGTTATTGCCGATTCCTGCGGGAACCTCGCACGACCTATCACAGTAGGGTTACACCCCATGGCTCAGAACCGTACTGGTGCATATTGTGCAGCCTATGACAACACTCGAAATCAAAGGCGACTGGAACATCATCAAGGGTAACCTCAAACAGAAGTGGGCCCAGCTCACAGATGACGACCTCCAGTTCGTCGAAGGCAAGCAGGACGAGTTGCTGGGGCGCATCCAAAAACGCACCGGAGAAACTCGTGAAGCAGTCGAATCAGCCATCAAGGAGTACCGCGATGCTCAGAGTGCTGAAACCACCCTGAACAACTGATCTGCCAAATAATCACCCTCAACAACCCAACAAGCATACTCATGAAAACATCCCCCAAACGTCTCGCCCTCATCGTCCTAGCCACCGCCATCTTCACTCTTGCTGGCACTAGCTGCCGCACGTTTCGCGGCTTCGGCCAGGATGTGCAACATGCTGGTAGTCATATCGAAGGAGCTGCGCGCCACTAGCAGCCCACTTCGCTTCAGGCGTTGTTGTCCGACCTTTCCGGGTCTGTAACAACGCCTTTCTATTGTAGTAGAGGATTCTGAGCCTGGGATGGATCAACGGTATTCACCGTGACATACATGTTCTGCAAAGTGAAGTTTCCGAACATGGTGGCCAGGGCCACGTCTGCTGCATCGCGCCCGTAGGCGATGACGATGCGATTGCCACGGGTCACTTCATCCGTGGCATCGAAGGTGAACCAACGCCCGCCGATGTATGCCTCGAACCAGGCGTGCAAATCCATGGGATAGAGATTGTGCAAAAAGCCAACCACCATGCGCGCAGGCACATTGACCGCACGGCACAGGGCGATGCAGAGATGCGCAAAGTCCCGGCACACGCCACGCCTGAGGTTCATCGTCTCAAGAGCCGTGGTGGAAGTGTTACTCGATCCTGACTCGTAGGTGATGTTGTGGCGAACCCAGAGACGGATCGTCTCGACCTGCTGATAGTTTGGCCACGCATCTCCGATGATCGAAAGCGCCATCGCAGACAACTCATCCGACTGACAGTAGCGGCTCGGCAGGAGGTAATGCAGCAGATCGGGTGGAAGATTCTGCACAAGCATCAGAGGGGCATTCGTGTCCGCATCCACAAAATCAGGCACGAGCGCGCGATACCTCACGGAAAGATGAAAATCGCCGAACGGCATGACGGTGCGCTGGCAGAGATTGCCATACACATCGGTGAACTCGACCACGGGTACCTGCGGGTGAATATGAAACTCCTCCCGCATAATCCACTGCGCCCAGCCACTGCGAGGGCGCAGCATGAAGACCACCGGCACCTCCTCCATGGCCCGGTAATCAAGTTGGCAACATGCATCAAGGATCATAGGCTTTGCTTGGATGATGGGGATTGATGCTGAGGCATGGCATCCCTTTCGTTGTTGCTGGGCGATGGGCAAACGGAATCGATGCATGAGACATGATCGACTCGATCTGCACAGAGTAGGGTTACACCCCATCGCCAAACATGAGCAAACGCCGCACCATGATGCCCATGAATATCACCTCGATAACTATAACTCGTGAAACCCGCATCACGAAACTAGCAAGCATCAGCGCCACACTGCTCCCTCTCGCCATCACAGCCATACTGCTTGGTCAAGCACCGCTGATAGCCAACGAGACGGACGACCGCATCGAAGCCGCTGCCAAGACCTCGTATGTCTTCCGCACCTTCCTGATTGAGGACTCGATCAACACGGCCTCCAAAGATGGCGTGGTGACACTGACAGGTAGCGTCAAAGACGTCACCCACAAGCAACTTGCTGAAGACACTGTGGTCGGCCTCCCCGGCGTGAAGAGTGTAGTCAACCAGATCGAAACCAAGGAAAGCCCGCCTGAGAACTCCGACACTTGGCTTTATCTGAAGGTGAAAAGCACGCTCGCGTATCATCGCAGCGTCAGTGCATTCAACACCCAGGTGGAGATGAAGGAAGGCACAGCCATCCTGAAAGGTGAAGCCTCCAGCCAGGCACAAAAGGATCTCGTCACGGAATACACGAAGGATGTCGTCGGCATCAAAGGCGTGCAGAACGAGATGACCATCACCAACCCTGGCAAGTCCACAGAACCCACGACTGCAGAGATGATCGATGATGCATCCATCACCGCACAGGTTCGCATGGCTTTGCTTTCACATCGCTCCACCAGCATACTGAGCACCATGGTCTCGACCAGCGACGGCATCGTGACCGTGGGCGGCAGAGCCAACAATGTGGCTGAAATCGATCTCGTGACGAAGCTCGTCACCGACATCAATGGTTTGAAGAGCGTGGTCAACAGCATGTCCATCGCAGTAGCCATCTCCAACTAATCACCGTGAACGCGGTCAGTCGTGGCGGATACGTCGTGGCTGGCGGTGTTCTCCAACTTAACTCCGTAAGGGATCTCTTTTTATGCTAATGAACATCGCCATCATCCTTATCGTACTGTGGATTCTCGGACTGGTGACCAGTTCCACCATGGGCGGCATGATCCACGCTTTGCTCGTGATCGCCGTCATCATCGTTCTCGTCCGCTTTATCCAAGGACGTCGCGTGCTCTGAAAACTGATCCGCCTGCATTGTCGATCTTTCAATTTTAATATTCCGCTATGAAAACACTCCTCTTGTTTGTGGCAGCCGCACTATTGTTCGGAACAGTCACCTCATCCACTCAAGCCCGCGATGCGGTCTCGGTGGATTTCTTTTACGACAACCTCGAACCTCATGGCAATTGGCGTGAAGTTGGCGGCTATGGCTACTGTTGGCAGCCTCGTGACGTCGGCCCGGACTGGCGTCCCTACAGTGATGGGCGCTGGGTTTACACCGATGCTGGATGGACCTGGGACTCAAACGAATCCTTTGGCTGGGCCGTTTACCACTATGGCCGATGGGTCGATGTGCACCGCGTCGGATGGGTCTGGGTGCCAGGCACGGAATGGGGCCCTGGATGGGTCTCATGGCGTCACAGTCCGCAACATACCGGCTGGGCCCCGCTGCCACCTGAGGCACGTCTTCTTCTCGCCATCGGCCTGAGCAGTTGGGTGGATAACTATTATGACATCGGACCGAGCCACTACCGCTTCGTCGAGAATCGCAACTTCGGCGCACGTCGCCTGAACACGGTCTTTATTGACCAGAGCAGGAATGTTTCGATCATCAACCAGACAACGAACATCACGAACATCCGCTACGTGAACAATGTCGTCTATAATGGCGGTCCTGTATACGACCAGCAACTCCGTCAGAGTCGTGAACCTATTCAGCGTTACAGGCTCGACCGTCGCCAGGATTTCGATGGTGATTCACGCAGGCAGTCGCCTGAGAATCTCCGCTCACGCATTGATGGAGATTCCATGAGCGTACTCGCCCTGCCATTCACCGGCAGGTCCGCTTCCGCCCCGCGTCAGCTCGGCGAACGAGTTGAACGTGCCGAGATCAATCACGGCTGGAGGAACGCAGGCACACCTGACGAGATCGCGACCATACGTGAGAAGATGAAGAGCAAGGAAAGTGCCCCCGAAAGGCTGCCGCCGCCTAATGCTTTCGTCAAAGTCACCGACGAAGCCGCTGTGCGCGAAGAACGCCGCCCTGACGAACGCCCGACGATGCCAGGCGAGCGCCCATCGAAGTCCAAGGGCAAGGGTGAGGACCGACCAGGACGCCCTGACATGCCGTCCACAGTTCCACAGGGTCAGCCTCGGCCTGGAGATCGTCCACCGACTGACACTCCGAAAGGCAAGGGATCTGACCGGCCCGGTCGTCCTGACATGCCGCCTTCAGCTACTGAGAGGCCGACTCGCCCAGGGGATCGTCCATCTGGTGATGCTCCTAAAGGAAAGGGTATTGACAAGCCAATGGCACCCGGATTTCCAGAGCGTCAGATCCGCCCAGGAAACCGACCATCGACTGATACTCCAAAAGGCAAAGGCGCTGACAAGCCGGGCCGCCCTGACATGCCGCCATCAGCCGCACAGAAACCGTTGCGTCCAGGAGATCGTCCACCAGCCGATGCCCCTAAAGTTGAGAAACCCGGCCTGCCAAACATGCCCCCCACATCGGCAGAGAAACCAAATCGAGGTGGCAGAAACAAGATCGAAGCACCCCAGTTGCCACGCAGCGAATCACGTCCGCCGACCACCGTCATGCCGAAAGGGCGTGACCGGGACAATGTGCCTCAGATCGCACCTCCGAAGCCACGTCCAGTGCCTGAGAAACCAAGGGTGGCAGTGCCGAAAAAGATAGAACCCAGGGCGATTCCCACACCCAAAGCTCCGCAGGTGATCAAGCCTGCCCCATCTGCGGCGAAACCACCCGCAGCAGTTCCAACCAAGCCCGAAAGACCGCGCGGCAAAGGCAAGCCAGGCGACCGCAAGAAGAAGGACGATTAACCAATACCACTGATATTATTCCACACTCACATGAAGCTACTCTCCCGTACGCGATCCATCTCATTCAGTCTTCTGACACTGTTCCTTCCCGCGCTGACCTTTGGCGCGGGAACTGACATTTCAGGTGGCACCATCAGCATTTATCTGGAGAACGACCTGTTTGCTGGAACTGATCGCTATTACACCAGCGGTTCCCAGCTCTCCTGGAGCTCGCCTAATCTGGAAAAGTTTAGCGACACGCCATACGCCAGCCCGTTTCTGCCATTGTTTGATCTGCTGCCTTATATCAACGAGGCCGCGTATCAAAAGAACCTCGTGCTCTCACTTGGGCAGAACATTTACACACCCGACAACACCGAAACATACGGTCTGCTCGAAGATGACAGGCCCTACGCGGGCTGGCTTTACATGGGTCTTGGCGTCGTTTGGAAGGATGCCGCTGTGAGGAACTCCCTCGTGCTGAATATCGGCGTCGTCGGCTCCTGGTCCTATGCCCAGGAGGCACAGCGTCTCGTCCATGATGCGCGTGATCTCGACCACCCGAATGGCTGGGACAATCAGCTCCACAACGAACTCGGGGTGAACCTCGCTTACGAGCGCATCTGGCGCCTTCCGAAGATCGCGAAGCGCAGCGGACTCGACTGGGAGTTCCTGCCTCATGCAGGAGCGGTCGTGGGCAATGTCAGCACCTATGCCAACCTCGGAGCCGAGCTTCGTTTTGGCCTGAATCTGCCGGATGACTTCGGCACTGGCGTCATCGGCCCAGCAGCCACGACCTCGACACCTGTCGATGGCGTGATGGGTGCCCGCCGCTCACGGTTCGATCTCGGCATGTACGCCTTTGCCCGGGCCGATGGCCGTGCCGTGGCGCGAAATATCTTTCTGGATGGGAACACCTTCGGCAGCGGACCGTCCGTCGGTCACAATCCCTTTGTTGCCGATCTTAGCGTCGGCGTGGCGATGAACATCAAGAACACCAAAATCGCCTACGCTTTTGTTTATCGCTCGAAGGAGTTCGACAGCCAGAAGGAGGCCCAGATTTTCGGCACTGTCTCCATCAACTGGACCTTCTAAATCACCTCCCATGAAAACACGCACCCTCATTGCCGTCGCCCTCATCATCATTGGTGTCATTGCCTTTATCTATCAAGGCATCAGCTACACCACCACGGAGGACGCCATCGACATTGGCCCTCTCAAAGTAACCACCGAGCAAAAGCACACCATTCCCCTGCCCCCCATCGTTGGAGGTCTCGCCATAGTTAGCGGCATCATCATGCTTGCTGCTGGTGGGAAATACCTTTGAACATAGAACCCCACATCAATAACACGCATGAAAATCATCAGCTTCCAAGGCAACATCAGCCGCTTCCTCCTGGCCGTTTATCTCCTCGTCGTCGGTATCATCGGAGCCTTTGACATCAGCCTCGGTAATCTGGGCATCCTCGTGCCCATCCTCGCCATCGTTACAGGCATCTTCATCTTGATGGGAAAGTAGAATAATTTTATCCGGCCTTTGCCAAAGTTCGTATTCTGCAGATACAAAGACATGTTAGCCACTTAAAAGTCACGTCTTCACATACCAGGCGGTCCTTCAGGCAAGACATGGTCTCATGACGCGTAGGTTTGTCCGTGTTCCGCACCCCAGTCATTGTTACTCTATTCGCCCTCACCGGGATCTCGTCCGCTGCGGACGGGCCGGTGAGCTTTTCCAATGATGTGATGCCTCAGCTCATGAAGGCAGGCTGCGCTTCGGGAAACTGCCATGCAAAACCCGAGGGGCAAAACAACTTCAAGCTCTCTGTCTTCGGCTACGATCCGAAACACGACTACCATGAGATCGTGCGCGATGACCGGGGCCGCCGCATCTTCTTCGCCGCGCCGGAGGAAAGCCTGCTTTTGAAGAAAGCCACCGGCGACGTGCCCCACGAAGGCGGTGCCCGTATCGACAAGAAGAGCGAGGCCTACCAACTGCTCATCGCCTGGATCAACCAGGGTGCGCCCTACACGCTCGAAGGCGAGCCCAAGCTGCAAAGTGTCACCGTGGAGCCGCGCCAGCAGAGCTACAAAAAGAGCGCCGAGCAGAAGCTCAAGGTCACTGCCAAGTATTCTGACGGCAGCACCCGCGATGTCACCGCACTGACGGACTACCTCTCCCAGGACAAAGAGATGGCAGCGGTAGATGAGCACGGGCTGGTGAAGGTCGGCACACTCAGCGGCGAAGGCGTGCTCGTCGTGCGCTACATGGGGCTCGTGGATGTCGCCCGCATCACCGTCCCTGCGGACAAGACCTACCCTGCCGAGCGCTATGCGAAGCTGCCTGTGAACAACGAGATTGACCGTCTCGTGCATGAACGGCATCAGAAGTTAGGCTTGCTGCCCTCCGAGACCTGCACGGACGAGGAGTTCCTCCGCCGCGCCTCACTGGATCTCATCGGCAAACTGCCCTCCGCCGAGATGGCGAAGCGTTTCATCGCCGACACCAGCGCCGACAAACGCGCGAAGATCGTCGATGAACTGCTCCAGGACTCGAACTACGCCGATCATTGGGCCGTGAAGTGGGGTGATCTCATCCGCCCAAACCCCTCCCGCGTCGGTGTGAAGCCAGTCTATCTGCTCGACACTTGGTTGCGCGACAGCTTCCGCCAAAACAAGCCCTACAACCTCATGGTGCGCGAGCTGCTCACCGCCCAGGGCAGCACGCACGACTACGGCCCCGTGGCCATCTTCCGCGACAAACGCGAGCCCGTGGACACCAGCGGCTTCGTCAGCCAGATCTTCCTCGGCGTGCGGCTGGATTGCGCGAAGTGCCACCATCACCCGAGTGAAAAATGGACGCAGGAGGACTACTTCCAGCTCGCCGCCTTCTTTGGTCAGATGAAACGCAAGGGCCAGGGCATCTCCGCCCCCATCTCCGGCGAGCCCGAATACTGGTGGTATGGCGGCAAAGGCGAGGTCACGCATCCCGTCACCGACGTTGTCATGACCCCAAAGCCACCCGACGGCCCCGAGATGCCTTACGTCGAAGGACAGGACCCCCGCGAAGCCCTCGCCGACTGGATGGGCAGCAGCAACAATCCTTTCTTTGCCAAAGCCATCGTGAACCGCATCTGGTCTGACTTCCTCGGCCGCGGCATCGTCGATCCCGTGGATGACATCCGTGTCTCTAATCCACCCACGAACGAAGCCCTGCTTGATTGGCTGGCAGAGGACTTCTCCTCCCACGGTTATGATTTAAAGCACCTGATGCGCACCATCGTGAACTCGCGCACCTACCAGCTCAGCACGCAGCCGAACGAAACCAACATCGCCGACAACAAGAACTACTCCCGCAGCCTGAAGCGCCGCCTCGCTGCCGAAGTCCTGCTGGATGCCGTCAGCGATGTCACAGGCCAGCGCGACAGCTTCAGCGGCCTGCCGCCGAATGCCCGCGCCGTGCAGACCTGGAATCACAAGCTCGACAGCGACTTCCTCGACGCTTTTGGCCGCCCGAACGCCAGCCAGGAATGCCCCTGCGAACGCGAGCGGAAACCCAGCGTCGTCCAGGCCCTGCATCTGATGAATTCCAACAGCCTGCAAAGCAAGCTCACCAGCAGCGAAGGCCGCATCAGCAAGCTCGCCAAGAGCGATCTGCCGGAGCCCAAGCTCGTGAACGAGATCTACCTCGCCACCTACAATCGCCTGCCAAACGCCGCCGAATTGCAGACCTCCCTGCGTTTCTTCAACACCCCCGGTGCCACCCGCCAGACCGCCGCCGAAGACCTCGCCTGGGCGCTGATCAACTCAGCTGAGTTTGTGTTTAATCATTGAAGCATCAGCACTCAGGGCGTGTAGCCGACCTTCTGAAGGAAGCTCCGAACTTCCTCATGCAGTTGATCCATGGTGCGCCCGTCGAGAAGGATGCCGAGGTGCTTCACGCAAACCGCCGATGGATCGGTACGATCAGGCGGTAGTGGTGGTTCAGGGGCCTGCGGCGGGGAGGCTGGAGGTGTCAGATCTGCCGGATAGGAGTAGCGACCTCCTTCGAGTTGTTTCACACCCGGCTTTTGCATGAACTCTCTCATGGCTGCCTCATAGGCTGCATAAGCCGGCCTCAGCTTGTTCAGAGAAACCTTGTAGTCCTCCAGCGACTTCCAGAAAGGCGGCCATTTGGCGATCTCGGCATGGATCGCGTCGAAGTATTTCCTCAATGGCAGCCCATCGCGATCACGGACAAAGAAAAACGTGAGAAGGTGACTTGATCGGTAGTGACTGGCGATCTGTTCCAGGTTTGGTTCGGTAACGGTGATCAGCGTGCGAGGCTCATTGACTTTCGTGGGTGGAGTCGCCTGTGGCGTTTCGGGCAGGGTGAAGCTGAGGATGGGATTGGGTGTTGTGATGTCTGTGGTCAGTGTCCAGACAGTCTTTGTGCCCACCCAGCCGGGACGATAGGAGCGCGCCGCAAACAAGCCCCGTCGCCGTGATGAACCGGTGTTTTTTGCAGAGAACACGGAAGCATCCTCGCCCACCTGAAAAATGCCGCCGCGATACGGCAGATTCGAGGTGTACTCCGCCAGTCCCTCCACCAGCCAGGCGGGCATGTAGGGCACATAGCTGTGCATCATCTGATGGGTGATCTCATGAGTGATCGTGTCGTTGTTGATCTCCCCTTTCCGGTAGTAGCCACCGCCTGCGGCAGGTTGATCAGAGATGCCAAGCTCCTGGAAGGGGATGCGGAAGACTTTGTCCTTCATCGAGTAAACACCCGCCGACCAGGAAGGCGCTTTTGTTGCCAAATATTGTTCACGCGTTTCATAAAGCTCTGCCTGAAATTTGGTTCTGCCCTCTTCCGGCTTCGGCTGGATGCCCCATGGCATGAGGCGCACGAGTTCATAAGTGCTCTCAAAGGCCCGGCACACATCCTTCATCAGCGCCACACCGAGCTTCGCCGTCGTCTTAAACTGAAAATGCTCCGATTCGTAAAGGCAGTCGCCAGGCTCCTCGCGCAAGACACGAATCGTAGTGTAAAGCAGGGGCTCCTTCACCTGAGAAGGCATCCGACGATTCTCGGCAGGCATGCGATTTGAACTGACTGTTGGAACTGTGGTAGGCTGGGACCGAACCCACGACTGATCCTCAGCCGAAAGACTCTTCAGCGACACTACAGCCCGAGTTCCATTGGAAAGATTCAAAGTGACTTGATCAGCTGTGATCCCGACAAACTCGGCCTGAATCGTTCTCCCAGCATCATTTGTCCAGGTGCGCGACTCCGCATGCACGCTGGAAAATGCGCTGGCAAAACCAAGCCATGCTGTGATCAGCTTCATGAAGACAGGATAAAGAACATTCATTCCATCAGGCAAGAGAAAAGGCATGACGGAAAGACTCTCCGACACAGGCCCGTAGTTTGCCGCGTGACTTCCCCCATTCACACCAACTGCGTCGGCATGGCGCGTCGTGATTTCCTCCAAACTGGCTTCGGAGCCATCGGTGGACTCGGCATGTCCCAGCTTATGAGTCTGCGTGCTCAGGCGGCTCAGGCACGTGGTCTCGCGAGCTCGAACAATGTAAATTGCATCCTCGTCTGGCTCGATGGCGGCCCCTCGCACTACGAGACCTTTGACCCGAAGCCGACTGCACCTCAGGACATCCGTGGCGAGTTCAAATCCATCCCCACCTGCGTCCCCGGCACCCACTTTTGTGAAACGATGCCGCTGCTGGCGAAGAGCTTCGACAAGTTCAGCGTCATCCGCTCCATCTGCCACAAGGACCCCAACCACGGCGGTGGCAATCATTACATGATGACCGGCTGCCCCACGCCCGTGCCGGTCGGCTGCGGAGCCTTTGTCAGCTTCCATCCTTCGTTTGGCTCCATGGTTTCGCAGTCGCGCGGCATTCGCGGTGGTCTGCCTGCCTACATGAGTCTGCCCAACGTCTCGCGCTCCGGGGGTCCGAATTTCCTCGGTGCCCAGCACGCGCCTTTCGTCATCGGTGGCGATCCGAGTGGGAAATCCTTCCGCGTACGCGATGTCGCCATTCCTCAGGACATCAGCGAAGGCCGTGCGATGCATCGCAATCAACTGCGCGAGTCTTTAGACGGCCTTAAGCGCATCACGGACAAGGCGGCGGAAGATCCCACCGTGGGCTTTGATCAGTTCTACGGCCAAGCGCTCGACCTCGTGACCTCGCCTGTCGCCCAGGCAGCCTTTGATGTCAGCAAAGAGCCCGAAGCCACCCGCAAACTCTATGGCGAGCACGACTTCGGTCAGCGCCTGCTGCTTGCTCGTCGCCTTGCCGAAGTCGGTGTCAGCTTCAGCGTCGTCTATTGGGGCGGCTGGGATGACCACCGCGGCATCTTTAAGACCTTCAAAGATGGCAAGGCCGCCAAGCTCGACCAAGGTCTGAACGGCCTGATCACCGATCTCAGCCAGCGCGGGATGCTCGATAACACTCTCGTCATCTGTCTCGGCGAATTTGGACGCACACCCAAGGTGAACAAAGACGCGGGTCGTGACCACTGGCCAGGCGCGATGAGCGTGCTCATGGCAGGTGCGGGCATCCCCGGCGGGCAAATCGTCGGTGCCACGGACCCCAAGGGCTACTACGCCGCCGAAAACATCTACTCCCCCGAGGACTTCGCCGTCTCGCTTTACACCAAGCTGGGCATTGATCCGCATCAGGTGCTCCACACGAACACCGGTCGCCCTGTGCAGCTCGTGAACGGTGGCAAGCCCATCAAAGAGTTGTTTGCGTGAGCACGCGACTGACCTTTGCCCTCTGTCTCGGTGCCTCGCTGCTTCATGCCGAGGCACCGAAGCTGGAGGCCCTCTTCCCTGCCGGTGGGCAGGCAGGTTCCAGCTTCGTCATGACGGCCAGCGGCAAAGTGGAGGCTGATGCACGACTGTGGACATCGGCTACTGGCATCCACTTTGTGCCGAATGGCAAAAGGCGTGAGTGGCAGGTCACCATCGCCGCTGATGCGCCGCGCGGGATGCACCTCGTGCACTGCGCGAATGCGGACGGAGCATCCGAGCCGCGTTGGTTCAGTGTTGGCAGCTTGCCCGAACTCGTGGAAGTCGAGCCGAACGACGAAGTCGCCAAGCCGCAAATCATCGAAAAGCTCCCCGCCTGCATCAACGCTCGCCTGGACAAAGGTGGAGACATGGATGGTTACGAGGTGAAGCTCGAAGCCGGGCAAACACTCGTTGGCATGGTCGAAGCTTATTCGCTCGGCTCCGGCGTGGACATGCTCGCGCATGTGATAGATGAGGCAGGCGTACGGCTCCACACCGCCAGCGACTCGCGGAATCTCGATCCCGTTCTGAGCTTCAAAGCTCCCAAGGCAGGCCGATACATCGTCCAGTTCGCCGGCTTCCCGCACCCGCCCGCCGCCGATGTTCGCTTCACAGGCAGTGCCGTCATGGTTTATCGCCTTCACCTCAGCGCCAGCGCCGCTGTGACACAGCTTTTCCCCGCCGCCGTGGCGATGACAGGCAAGAGCGAGGTCGAACTCATCGGCCACAACCTCGATCCGAAGAAGTCGAAGCATGCCTTCGAAGCCAAAGACCTCCGCCGTGATGGTGAACTCGGGCTCGTGACACCTCCGGGAGCCGTTTTGCCGATCCAAGTGCTCGTCACCGCAAAGCCTGCGACCATCGAGAAAGAGCCAAACAACACCAAGGAACAAGCCACGCCGATCCAAGTCGGTGCCATCGGCGGCCGCATCCCCGACAAGAGGGATGTGGACCGTTTCGCCATCACCATGAAGAAGGGCGACAAGCTCCAGGCGCGAGTCTTTGCCAAGCGTCTCGGCATTCCCTTCGACGCCCTGCTGAAGATCGAAGGCCCCGACGGAAAGCTCATCACCAGCGCCGATGACGAAAGCGATCAGCGCCCCGACCCCAACGCCGTCTGGACCGCCGCCGTAGATGGACCGCACGTCGTCGTCGTGGAGGATTTGTTCCACCAAGGCGGTGCCGAGAAGAGCTACGTCCTCGATGTCGCCGCTCCTGCGCCTGCTTTTGAAGTCACCCTCACCGATGCCAAGCCGATCACGCTCGAAGCAGGCAAAACCGCGAGCCTCAAAGCCACTGTGAAGCTGCTGAATAGCTTCAAGGGCCCTCTCATCGCCCGAGTCGCCAACCTGCCTTCAGGCGTCAGTGCCGCCGAAGTCCCCGTGCCTGAAAAAGGCGGTGAATTGGAGATCAAACTCCAAGCCGCCACGAATGCCCCGAAGTCAGGCCAGGCCCTCCAGATCGAAATTTGGACCAAGGATGCCCCCATCCTCACCAAACCCGCCTCCGCCCCACTGCGCGGCGAAAATAAACGCGGCTCCAGCCAACTCGACGACACGACTCAGGTCTGGCTGACGGTGAAGTGATCAGTGCAACTGGCAGCGATTGGATTTTCTGGCGGCCTGTCATGGCTGTTCTGACTGACCTGTGAGCCATTCGAGCGCTTCTTCGCGAGTCGTGATGATGCCTTCGAGCTGGGCGTCCTGCACTTTCGTGAGGATCTGCCCGAGCTGCGGGCCGGGCTGCCAGCCGAGGGCGATGAGGTCACGGCCATTGAGCAATGGTTTCGGAATGAGTGGCTCGGTGGAGAACTCTTCGGCCTTGGCCTGCATGAACTCATAGTTATCCAGCAGACCATTCGAGCCCAGGCAATCGACGCGATGCAGCGCGAGTTCATCGGCCCACGTGGGGCGGGACATCATGCGCTTCAGCGTGCTCTTCTTCATCTTCTTCACGTCCTTGAAGACCATGTGATGCTCCACCGCCACCTGCGCGGGCTCGATGACATCGTTCGGGAACTTCAGACGACGGAGGATGTCGCCCGCCATCTCGGCACCGAGCTTGTCATGACCGTTGAAGCGGATGCGGCCCGTTTCATCGACGGTGAAAGTGGCGGGTTTGGCGATGTCATGCAGCAGTACGCTGAGCACGAGCGGCAGGGAGACCTGCTCAGGCAGCAGGCTGAGCATGAGCCGGGTGTGGATGAAGACATCCCCCTCAGGATGCCACTGCGGGGGTTGCTCCACGCCTTTGAGCACGAGGATCTCGGGCAGCACCTGCGCCATGAGGCCGCTGTCCATCAGCAGATCGAAGCCGCGCAGACGGTTCGGATGGAGGAAGATCTTGATGAGTTCATCGCGGATGCGCTCGGCGCTCACGCTCTGGATCTGCGGGGCGAACTCGACCACGGCACGCCAGGTTTCCGGTTCGATCTCAAAGCCGAGCGTGGTGGCGAAGCGAATGGCGCGCAGAAGGCGCAGCTTGTCCTCCGCAAAGCGCTGTGCGGGATCGCCGATGGCGCGGAGCACGCGCTTCTCCAGATCTGCCTGCCCACCGACGTGGTCGATGATGCGCTCCTCAATGGGGTCGCGGAAGAGGCCGTTCACGGTGAAGTCGCGCCGCTTGGCATCCTCCTCCGCCGTGGAAAATGTCACGTTCTCGGGATGGCGGCCATCTTTGTAACTGCCGTCCGTGCGGAACGTGGCCACCTCCACATGATGCTCGCCGTATCTCACGACTACGACACCGAAGTGCGCCCCAACCGTGAGTGCTCCAGGAAACAGCTCGATGACCTGATCCGGCGTGGCGCTGGTGGCGACATCGAAGTCCTTCGGCTCACGCCCCAGCAGCAGATCCCGGACACACCCGCCTGCCAGCAGAGCCTCGTGGCCGGAGTTGCGGAGCTTTTGGATGATGTGAGTGGCGGCGGTGAGCATGGCGAAGATATGAAGATACTTCCGAGCCCGTTTTCCGAAAGGCTGCAACTGAGAAACGAAATGAGGTGGGAGTCAGAGGACTTCCCACAGATACAGAAAGTCCTTGCTCAATCACTGTACAACTCAGCCGCGAATGGTGCGTTGGTAGAATGATCATGGGTAATAAGATGGAGAGGCCACCGACCTCGTGAAAGGAAAGGCGAGGGCTTCGTGATCTTGTCCCATGAAGCTCATCCTTTCATTCCTGCTCCTCATCACTGGCATCGCTCAGGCTCAGATGGCTAATCAACCACCGATGCCGCAGTGGATCGGGGTTTCTACCGAGGCTGAAGCGGGGATCGAGACGCACTTTGAATCCCAGGGGCGGCTGCTGAAGGCGATCCTGCTACTGGCCTGCGGGACGGACACGGAGGTCAGTCTGAATGGGAAGGCGGTGAAGCAGGTGGCTGCAACGAAGGATCAGCCGGCGGTGAGTCTGGATCTCACGGCGCTGATTACCCGAGGATCGAATGTGCTGCGCCTGAAAGCGATGAAACCACGAGTGGCGGCGCTGCTAGAGCTGAATGGCGATCTGGCCGCCGTGCGCTGGATTCCGACGGATGCGACGTGGACTTCACCCGATGGCAAAGTCATCACGCAGGGTGCCGTCGATGCTGATCCAGCGACGAACCCTTTCGATTTGAAGAAGACCTTCGATGCCTACAATTCCTGGCAGCTCGCCAAACCGGGCGCGCAAAGTCAGGCAACTGACCCGAAGGATTTCACGCTGCTACCCGGATTCAAAGCAGAACTCGTGCGCTCGGCCCAGCCGGGTGAGGATTCGTGGGTGGCGATGGCCTTTGATCCGCTGGGACGCGTGACTTTATCCAAAGAAAAGAAGGGGCTGCTGCGCTTTGATCCGAAGTCGGGCAGCATGACCGAGATCGAAAGCACACTGCTGGAGTGTCGCGGGCTCGTGTATGCGCATGGCGTGCTTTACGCGAACGCGAACAACAGCAAGGGCCTCTACCGCCTGCGGGATGTGGATGGCGATGGTGTCTTCGAGCAAAAGGAGGAGCTCATGCACAGCGAAGGCGGTGTGGGGCATGGACGGAATCACATCAAGCTCGGTCCCGACGGGCGCATTTGGGTGGCGCATGGAAACAACGTGCTGCTGCCGAGCCCCATCGCGGAGGATTCGCCGCTGCGGAACTACGCGAACGATCAGGTGCTGCCGAACCCGTGGGATGGCAGCATGTTTGACGGCACGGTGGAGCTGCCCGCCGGGCATGTGATCGCCTATGATCCGAAGACGAGCCGCATCGAGCTGGTGGCCGGTGGCCTGCGCAACCCACTCGACATCGCCTTCAATCGCGACGGTGAGCTTTTCACCTTCGATGCCGACATGGAGCGAGATGTGGGCACATCCTGGTACATGCCCACGCGTGTGCTGCATGTGGTGCCGGGTGCGGACTTCGGCTGGCGACGCGGCACGGGGCGGTTCCCCTCGTGGTATGTCGATACACTGCCGAGCGTGGTCGATATCGGCCTGTCATCGCCCACCGGCATCTGTTTTGGTTATGGAGCGAAGTTCCCGAAGAAATATGAAGATGCACTCTTCATCCTCGACTGGAGCTACGGGCGCATCATCGCCGTCCACATGCAGGCGAAAGGAGCGAGCTACACGGGCACGCAGGAGACGTTTGTGTCAGGTCGTCCGCTGAATGTCACCGATGCCTGCGTGGGGCCTGATGGCGCGCTGTGGTTTGTCACGGGTGGGCGTGGGACGCAGAGTGGGGTGTATCGGGTGACTTGGGAGGGGAAGGAGACAGGTCAAAACGGTCAATCAAGTCAAGAGGTTAAGGACCTGCTGGCGCTGCGGCATGAGCTGGAGACGATGTGGCCAAAGGATGAGAAGGAGGTTTTCAATGCGATCACGCACCTCGAACATGCTGATCAGCACATCCGACACGCCGCGAGGCTGGCTCTGGAGCGTGCGCCAACGAAGCTTTGGAGGAAAGAGATCCTGGAAGAATCCCCTGGCTGGCGCGGCATCCTCGGTTGTCTGGCTTTGGCGCGTGTCGGTGAGACGAGTGACCGTGCGGGCATTCTCTCACGGCTGGATTCGCTCTCGTTCAAAGACCTTAGCGCGGAACAAAAACTCGCCACACTGCGCACCCTCAGCGTCACACTTGCTCGACTGGATCCGACAACGGACGAACAAACGCGGCTGCTCGCCTGGCTTGAGCCGCTCTATCCCGCGACAACACGCGAGATGAACCAAGAACTCTGCCGCCTGCTCATCCGTCTCGGCTCCAAGCAGGTGCTGGCGAAG
>CAYMHJ010000110.1:0-19347 GCA_964390165.1 uncultured Prosthecobacter sp.
CCCGCGGCATCAGCGACAGCGAAAGCCGCAAGCTCATCATCGAAGGCTTCCTCGCAGGCGTGGTGGAGCGCTTCGGCAACAGCGAACTTCTCGACGCCCTCGTCGCCCGCATCGACGAGAAGCTGGAACGGGCGGTGTGATCGAAATCAGCTCGAGCTTTTTTATATTGGGCAGCGCCTTCACGATGTGAGTGATGCTGAACTTCATGCGAGACATGGTGCGGTGTTTTTGATAACAACGCCGCCATGCCTCTCTTCACTGATCGCAAAACCCAGCCGCAATATGATGTCATCGTCGTCGGATCAGGCGCGGGCGGCGGGATGGCGGCGCTCATTCTGGCGCTGCATGGCATGAAGGTGCTGATGGTCGAAGCCGGGCGGAACTACGAACCCGCAACGGAGACGGCGATGTTTAACACGCCCGAGATGGCCCCGCTGCGTGCGGAGAAAAACCCGGACAAGCCTTTCGGATTTTACGATGCCAATGTCGGCGGCTGGCAGGTGCCGGGTGAACCCTACACGAACAAAGATGGCACCGAAGGAGCCTTCTGGTGGTGGCGCGCGCGGATGCTCGGCGGGCGCACGAATCACTGGGGCCGCATCTCCCTGCGCTTTGGCGAATTCGACTTCAAACCGAAGTCGCGCGACGGGCTCGGCGTCGATTGGCCGATGAACTACGAAGACATATCTCCGTGGTATGACCGCGTGGAACAGCTCATCGGCGTCTATGGCGAAAACGATGGCATCCCCAACGCGCCGAACTCCTCCCCCGGCGTGCTATTGCCAGCACCCAAGCCGCGCCTCGGCGAGCTGATGGCGAAGAAGTCCGGCAAAAAGATCGGCGTGCCCATCGTGGCCGCCCATCGAGCCGTGCTCAGCCAGCCGCTGGACTGGAAAAACCTGCCGAAGCAGCTCTTCCCGAACAACCCGAAGGCCCAGGAGATCATCGGCAAAGACATGATGATGCGCGCGCCCTGCTTCTGGGCCACGGACTGCCTCCGCGGGTGCAGCATCCGCGCGAACTTCCAGAGCACGACCGTGCTTCTCCCTGCCGCACTCGCCACCGGGAATCTCGACATCATCACCGATGCCATGGTGCGTGAGATCGTGATGACGGATGGCAAGGCCAGCGGCGTGCATTACATCGACAAAAAGACGCGTCGCGATGCCGTGGTGAAGGCCCGCGTGGTCATCGTGGCTGCCAGCGCCTGTGAAACCGCGCGCATCCTGCTGAACTCGAAATCCCAGGACAGCTCCGGCCTAGCCAACAGCAGCGGCCAAGTCGGCAAGAACCTCATGGACAGCGTCGGAACGAAGCTCGGCGCTCACATCCCGGCGCTGGAGGACGCGCCCTTGCTGAATGAAGACGGCGCGGGCGGGCTGCATGTCTATTCCCCCTGGTGGCTGGTGCATGAGCACAAGAAGCTCGGTTTCGCGCGTGGTTATCACATCGAAATGGGTGGTGGCCGGAAGATGCCCAGCGTCAGCGGTTTCAGCCTGCTAGATCAGACCAGCCCCGGCACCTACGGCAGCAAGCTGAAGGAAGATGCCCGCCGCTACTACGGCGCGAGTTTCAGCTTCAGCGGACGCGGCGAGATGGTGCCGAACGATGACTGCTACTGCGAACTCGATCCCAAAGTGGTCGATCAGTGGGGTATCCCCGTCCTGCGCTTTCACTGGAAGTGGAGCGACCATGAGATCAAGCAGGCCGAGCACATGCAGCAGACCTTCGCCGAGCTGATCGAAGGCATGGGCGGCAAAGCCAAACCTCAAAGCGGACGCGATGCCATTCAGCGCCCAGGAGAAATCATCCACGAAGTCGGCTGCGCCCGCATGGGCTCGAAGGCCGCCGACTCGGTGACGAATCAATACTGCCAGACCTGGGACGTGAAGAACCTCTTCCTCATGGACGGAGCCGTGATGCCCAGCAATCCCGACAAAAACCCCACCCTCACCATCATGGCCCTCGCCTGGAGGTCCTGTGAATGGCTGATGGGAGAAATGAAGGCGGGGAGTGTGTGAAAAGCGTGCTCAAATTTTTGGCAATCCTGCTACTTATCCTAGCATCAGGTCTCGGAGGCTTGTACGGACTGAGTTGGTATCTGTTTCGCCATTACCAGGAAGCTGAACCCAAAGTTGAACCTGTCAGGGAGCTCGCCAACCACATTCGTGATCACCTAGATCAGCAACAACCTCTACCGAGTTCGCTGAATGAACTACTCGCTGAGATTGATCCCGCTCAGTTGGCTAAAATCAGGGATTACCCGATGATTTGGAATCCTGAATCCGACCCTGTTTTTGTGATTATGATCAATGAAAAACACGGATTCATCATTGATCGAGAAGGACATGCCAATTGGCTTTGGAAAAGGGAGCAAGTGTCCAAGCACTTCCCAAACTATTGAGGACACCTAGAGCACCGTCGAGCGCCTCCGCCTCATCCCAAACACCCCCGCCAACAACACCAGCACCGCACTCCCCGGCTCTGGCACGGCGGTGAGGTTGAAGTTGAAGTCGTCGAAGAAATTCTTGAAGCCGTCCACATCTGTCGCGGACCACTGGATCTCGGTGACGTTCGCGGTGTCGAAGCCGAAGAGTTCATCCGTCAGCACGGTGGTGGAGGTATTCAGGATCGAATTGTTGTCATCAAAGCCTCGGGCGGACAGGCTGACGCTGTTGGCAAAGGTGTTGAGACTGAGCGTGATCTCCGACCAGCCCTGCGTGCCGAGACTGATGCTGGTCGTCTGCCATGTTGCTGCTCCACCCACGCGATATTGAAGCAAATTGTCGCCCGTGTATCCCACATCGATCAGGATCTGGCCGATCGAGTCGCGGAAGCTCATGGCGACCGTGTTGGCACCGATGGCAATGCCGTCATCTGCATCCGTCGGGCAAGTCCAGAAGCTGAGGTCGATGCGCATGTCGCTCGTGCTCAGCGGGTTGGTTCCATCAAAGTCGCGGGAATCGAGACTGTAGGAGTATCGCATGTCCTGGTCATAGGCCAGAAGGTTGAGCACCTGGGAGCCGCTGCGAGCTCCAGTGTAGCCATAGGCGGCGATGTAATCACGCTGGAACTGCCCTCCCTGATACACAGGGGCACCGATGTCTTCATTGAGCCTGCCTCCTGCCAATGCCCGCCACAGGCCGGAGTTGTCTGCGATGTCCGCCGCTGTTCCGCCCGGACCTCCGCCTCCAGTGCCATACTGGCCGGCATTGTAGCGGCTCAGGTCCTGACCGTGATTATTGTCACCGAGGCTATTTGGATAGGTCCCCGGTGCCACGATGCCTGTCAGTCCATTGGCCGGATTGTTGCTCAGGTAAAACTGTGCATCTCCGGCGAAGTTCAGGGAAAGAATGTTCCCAACTCCACCAGCGCCAGGGATGCGATACCCATCGCTTTCTTCAAAACTTCCCAGGTAAGCCAGCGTCGGCAGCGCTACCCCCGAGAGGAGAAGCGTGATTGCCCAAATGCCGATGAATGGTCTGGATGTCATTAATATTATGGAAAGTATATAATGTCCGCAATACGACTCAAGTCCTATTAACGAATACTTGACAGGCTGCGCCCCTCCCATTGCCCAGCCAGGTAAGAGGCTTTTTTCGCGTGAAACCAGTGCCGGAATGAGGCAGGTCGGAGTTACCCCACCCATGTCCGCCGCCTCTTCCATCCGCTGGTTCCGCCGCACCGCACTCGCTGAAGCCATCTCCTACCTCCTGCTCCTCGGCGTGGCCATGCCCATGAAGTATGTCTGGGGTCAGGCGCTCGCCGTGAAGATAGTCGGCGGCATCCACGGTGGTCTGTTTGTGGTCTTCTGCCTCACCCTCGCACTCGCGATGCGCGCCGCGAAATGGTCGATCTGGAGAGCGGCGGGGCTGTTTCTCGCCTCGCTGGTGCCACTGCTACCCTTCTGGCTCGACGCCCGGCTTCGTGCCTGGGAACGCAGCAGCGGAGAATAATCTGGAAACACGACGAGCGAGTTTGTAGAAAGCGGCTCCGCCATGAAGCCCACCCTTTTTCTCGCCTTTCTCGTCACTTTCAGCAGTGCCTCCGCAGCCGTGAAGCTGCCCTCCATCTTCACCGACCACATGGTCCTCCAGCGTGAAAAAGCGGTGCCGGTTTGGGGCAAGGCAGCACCGGGAGAGGAAGTTGTCGTCGAGTTCGCCGGGCAAAAGAAGACCGCGAAGGCCGATGCCAGTGGCAAGTGGATGGTGAAACTCGATCCCATGCCCGCGAATACCGAGCCCCAGGTGCTGAAAGCGGGCAGCGTCAGCGTGCAGGACGTGCTCATCGGCGAAGTCTGGCTCGCCTCGGGTCAATCCAACATGGAGTGGGAGATGCAGATGAAGCCCGACTCGAAGGCCGACATCCCGAACACCACGCATCCGAACCTGCGCCTCATCGAGGTGCCGAAAACCACCGCGCTCACGCCGCAGGACGATGTCCCCGCCGCATGGGCTCGCAGCTCACCGGAGAGTGCCGCTTCATTCTCCGCCATCGGCTACTACTTCGGGCTGAAGCTTCATGAGGAACTGAAAGTGCCCGTCGGCATCGTCCTCAGCGCTTGGGGCGGCACACGCATCGAGCCCTGGACGAGCATCGAAGGTTTCGACGCAGTGCCTGAACTCAAAGCCTTCACTGCTGACACCCGTGCCAAACTTCCCGGCAGCGACTCCTACCGCGCCGCGAACGAAAAGCACCTCGCTGCCGTGGAGAAGTGGTCGCAGGCAGTGCGTGATGCCTTGGCGAAGAAACAGGCTGTCCCGGCGATGCCCACTCAACCTCAAACACTCACCGCCGGGGCAGGCACGCCCACCGCTCTTTACAATGCCATGATCCACCCGCTCGTGCCCTTCGCCATCCGCGGAGCCATCTGGTATCAGGGCGAGTCGAATCACGGCGAAGGCTTCGTTTACACCGACAAAAAGAAAGCCCTGCTCGCCTCCTGGCGCAGCGTCTTCCAGCAACCAGATCTGCCCTTCTACTTCGTGCAGATCGCCCCTTATCAATATGGCACCGAGGATGTCGAGATCCTCGCGCAATTCTGGCAGGCCCAGCGTGAGTGCCTGAAGATTCCTCACACCGGCATGGCCACCATCTCTGACATAGGCGAAGTGCCCGACATCCATCCCGCGAAGAAAAAGGAAGTCGCCCGCCGCCTCTCCCTCTGGGCGCTCGCAAAGGATTATGGCCAGAGCGACATCGACCCGAACGGCCCGCTGTACGCCAGCCACAGCATCGAAGGTTCGGGCATCCGTGTGAAGTTCGACCACGCCGCCAGCGGCCTCGCCTCACGCGATGGCAAGCCGCTCTCGCACTTCGAGATCGCGGGTCGCGATGGCATGTTCCACCCTGCGGAAGCAAAGATCGACGGTGACAGCGTCGTGATCACTTCCGCCAAAGTTCCCGAGCCACGCCGCGCCCGCTTTGCATGGAGCAAGCTCGCTATCGCCAACCTCATGGACAAAGACGGCCTGCCCGCCACCGCCTTCCACACGCACTGGCCCGTCGATCCCGATCTCGGCAGCAACTTCGCCCGCGATTGCAAATGGGAGAGCAGCGACAAAAACAACTACGGCTGGGACACCGGCCTCACCGATGGCTCCTGGGCCAGCTTCAATCCGAACAGCTACGCCACCGGCAACTCAGACACATTTCCCAAGCACGTCACCATCGATCTCAAGCAGCCGCAAACGATCAATCTCATCCGCCTTGGTGCCCCGGAAATCGGCTCCACCAAAACCGTCGCCGTCTCCCTCAGCACCGATGGCAAAACCTTCCGCGAGGTCGGCAAACACGCCTTCACACTCGCCAAGGCCGAGCGCGCCGCACTCCCCTTCCCCGATGCCGAAGCCCGCTACATCCGCCTCACCTACCTCGACCACCACGCGCAGCAGGCTGGCAACTTCCCGAACACGTTTGCCTTCACCACCGAGGTGGAGGCGTATCGGGTGAAGTGAGAGCGTTAGTGTCGAGGTGCCAAACCGACTTGTTACTATTTAAAATGTTGGTAAACAAACAGATCATAAGATGTGGGAGAAAATTAAACTGCTATTCGTCAAATACTCACCCATCGCCCTACCTGTAAAACTGATGGTGGGAGCATTTATTGGGGTAATTGCCGGACCTGGGCTGCTTGGATTTGTGAGTGAACTGGCAACTTACAGATATGCGGCTGCACAAGGAATTCGACCGCCATTGGAGGGTATACCATACCTGAGAGCATCTGTAACATATGGGAGTTTTTCACTGCTAATCGTTGGTGCTGGCTTGTTTGTTATTTCCTTGTACATCGCGGGCAACATTGCCAGTAACGTGATGCGTTTGTTCGAGCATTTGCGTTCTATTTCACCGAACGCCACAGAATCCGTTTTACAGCGCTTCAGAAGCCTCAAACTCAAATATGTAGCTGCTCTTTCCGCAGTTGTGGCTGCAGTTTTTGCACTTTTCAGCTTTGGCATTCGATATATCGCGGGTGGAGAGAATGATTTGGTGCCTGCAACACTGTTTTTTGGCACCTATGGAAGTGTTGCTACCTTGCTTGTGTGGCGAAGAGAACTCGCTTGGTGGCTAGCCTCCTTTGTAACAGTTTGTGGCTTCATCTTGGCGATAAGCGTTATGTTTAACATCCAACGATATGGTGAGTTTCTGCGTTTTGTTGGATATGGAGGTGGGATAGCCATTACTGTGCAAACTGATCATTCCAAGGATGGAGCTGTTACTTTTAATGGCTCACTGATTCTCCGAACAACAGATGCACTGATCGTGTTCGATCCTTCACACAATGAAATCGTGGAGCTACCAATGCGAAACATTCGCACAATCAAGCACGCAGCGGAACCGCTGCTATCTCTTCCAGCTAAACTCCCATAAGCTACTTAACCTTGCTGCTAACAGCACCCATTGGGCATATGGTCGGCTTTTTGATAGAAGCTTTTGCCGTCGAAACCCCACGCCTCCACCTGCGCCGGATGACCCCGGACGACGTTCCGGCGTTGTTGCGCGTTTTCGGCGATGCGGAGGTCATGCGGTTTTATCCGGCGACGTTTGATGAGGTGCGGATGCAGCGCTGGGTGGCTTGGAATCATCAGCATTATGCCGAGCATGGTCATGGGCTCTGGGCAGTGATGCTGCGTGCCACGGGCGAATGCATCGGCGACTGCGGGCTGGTGCCTCAGCAGGTGGACGGCGTGACGGAGATCGAGATCGACTACCACCTGCGCCGCGATCTCTGGGGCCAGGGCTTGGCCACCTTCGGCTGTCTCCGCAATCTCCCCACTGACACCCATTTAAAAAGGGAGTCCAGTTTCACCCCTACCTCAAATACATAAACTCATTCGCCGCGAGCAGGCTCTGGCAGAGCAGGGTCCAGGCTTCGTTCTGATCGGGGCTGCCTTCGATGAAGCGGGTGGCGCGGTCGAGTTCGCGGGTGTTAGGCTCGCGCCCGTAGGCGAGGTCGTAGGCGCGGTGGAGTCGGGCGGCGATGGGCCCGTTGTGGGTATCTCGGGCGAGGCGTTTGGCCAGGGCGGCGGCGGAATCCATGACGACGGGCGCATTCAGCATGATGAGCGCCTGCGGGGCGACGACGGTGGCGTTGCGGCTGCCCGTGGGCATGGTCGGATCGGGATAATCAAACTGCTCCAGCATGTCGTAGAGATGATTGCGGATGATGGGCAGATAAAGGGCGCGGCGCGGTGTCTCGTAGGTGGTGTGGTCGCGGGAGGTGTGGTTGAAGACGAACTCGCGGTTGCGCAGCGGAATGGTTTTCCCGCCGATCTGCTGACTGAGGGTGCCGGAGACGTGGAGGATGCTGTCGCGGATCTGCTCGGCTTCGAGGCGCTGGATGTTGAAGCGCCAGAGCAGGCGATTTTCAGGATCGAGCATGGCTGGATCAGGCGATGAGGAGGCGGTGCCAGAGCTGGGATGGCTGGAGGCCATCTGGTAGGCGCTCGATTTCATGATGAGGCGGTGCATGTCCTTCATGGACCAGCCGTTCTCGATGAAGACGCGGGCGAGCCAGTCGAGCAGTTCGGGATGCGATGGCTTGTCGCCGAGCACGCCGAAGTTGTCAGTGGAGGTGACGATGCCTTTGCCGAAATGCCAGCGCCAGAGGCGGTTTACCATGACGCGGGCGGTGAGCGGATGCTCGCTGGAAGCCAGCCAGCGGGCGAGCTCCAGACGTCCGCTCTGCTTCGCGGGCAGCACGGGTTTTGTCATGGAGGTGCGCATGACTTCGGGGAAGCCACGCTCGATCTCTTTTCCGAGCGTCAAATAGCTGCCACGGATGTGGATCGGCATGGCGCGAGTGGTCGCCGCTTCACCGACGCCCATGAAGGCAGGTGGATCGGGAATCGCGTCCTCGACCGTCATGAGGTCGTCCATCATGGACGTGACCTTCGCCAACGTAGCGGCATCAAAGGCGTCCGCGTCCTTGTCCGGGATGGCGAGGAAGCCGGCGATATCATCGAGCGCGGCACGAGCTTCAGCGATGTCGGCTGCGGGCTTGTCTTTGGCCTTCGGGTCGAGTTTCAGCGCAGCTTCAAAGAGAGGTGCGTAATGCGTGCGGACCTCGGCAGGCTTCTTTGCGGCAGTCAAAGAGCGCCATTTGGCGAAGAAGGGATGCTCGTTTTTCCGAGTGAGATACTGGCGGCAGGTGAGCAGGTAGCGCGGGCGGAGCTTGGTGGCAGCGGCGAGCTTTTCGACATCGGCAAAGTCGGGATCATCCGGCAACTGCGCGGCGGCGGTGAGGTAGTCGGCGGCGTGGGCGTGAAGCTCGGCTTTCAGCTCAGCGCGTGCTTTGGCGGTGAAAGTGGTGACGACCTTCCGCTTCTCGGCGGCTTTGGCTTCGTGGGCTTTTTTTGCCGCGATCTGCTCAGGCGTGGCCATCTGGTGCTCATACCAGAATTTGATGGCGCCCATCTTTTCATCTGAAAGCGAGCGGGTGCTGCGGAAGATGGCGGCGAGCGCGTAGTAGTCGGCTTGGCTGACGGGATCAAATTTATGATCGTGGCAGCGGACGCAGCCGAAGGTCATGCCGAGGAAGGCCTTGCCGAGCGTGTCGAGCTGCTCGTCGATGATATCGAGTTCCATCTTCTTCACGTCGGGCTCGGCAAGCACGCGGCCGCCGAGCGCGAGGAATCCGGTGGCGGCGAGGGCTTCGTGACGATCAGCAGTGTCGTGCGCTGGCAGCAGATCTCCGGCGACTTGCTCGATGAGGAATTGATCGAAGGGTTTGTCGTTGTTGAAGGCGCGGACGACGTAGTCGCGATACCGCCAGGCATGGCCGAAGGCGACGTTTTCATCCATGCCGTTCGAGTCGGCGTAGCGGGCGACATCGAGCCAGTGTCGGCCCCAGCGTTCGCCATAGGCGGGTGAGTTCAGCAGACGCTCGATGACACGGGAAAAGGCATCGGCGGACTCGTCTTTGAGGAAGGCTGCGACCTCCTCCGGTGTCGGTGGCAGGCCGGTCAGATCCTGCGTGGCACGGCGGATGAGGGTGCGTTTGTCAGCCGGTGGCGCTGGGGAGAGATTCTTCGATTCAAGCTGGGCCAGCAGGAAGGCATCGACGGGTGTTTTTACCCAGGCGGTATTGCGGACAGCAGGCGGTGTCGGTGCGGCGAGCGGTTTGAAGGACCAAAATTCACGCCCGGTTTTCAGATCCATGCCCATCGTGGTCTTCGCCACGGGAGCGGAGCCAGTTCGTGGATCAGGTGCGCCCATTTTCACCCACTGCGTCAGCGCTTCCTGCTCGGCGGCGCTGAGTGGACTCTTCGGCGGCATCTGCATGTCCTGATTGTTGTAGCCGATGGCCTCGATGAGCTTGCTTAGCTCCGGCTTGCCAGCCACCAGCGCCGGCCCGCTGTCACCGCCAGTGAGGATGGAGTCCCGCGAATCGAGAGAGAGGCCGCCTTTCACCTTCGCCGTGGTGGAGTGGCACTCGAAGCAGCGCTCCACCAGCACGGGGCGGACTTTCTTTTCAAAGAACTCGATGCCCGCCGCATCCGACGCCGCCTGGGAGCACAGAGCCACTCCGGCGGTCAAACCGCCGAGCAGGAGTGCTCGGAACTGTGGAATCGGGGGGTGCATGACAGAAGACGGCCCAGTGCATACGCAGCAAGGATGCCGACTTTCTCATACGGGGCCTGATTGGCCGGGGCTGATCGACAAGTGACCTATTCGCATTCCGGGGTGAGCAGGCTACTTCAGCGACTGTATTTGCCCAGACCTGCCTCGCGGAGCGTTTGGCGCGCGCCGTTCACCTGAGAATGCCAAAAGGAGTCCGGGTCCGTGGCTCCCCACGGCACTGTTTTCACACGCTTGAGTTCCGAATCGCCGACATCGGGCAGACTGAGGAGGGGATCTTGGAGAGTCGCCTGAATCGAGTTCAGACGCTGACGAGCCTCCGCGTTGTGCTGGGCGAATTCCTTCAGTTTGACCATGGTTTCCGCATTCTTCAGCGACCACTCGACGGCGGTGGTCGAAGCCGATTCCACAGGCGCTGGTGACGGGACTTCCAAGCGCTTCACGCGCAGACTCATCCAGGCGATGATCGCAATCAGGAAGCAGGCGGAGCAGAGTTGCCCCCAGAGATCGGGCGGATGCTTTCATGGAGAAAGGTGCTTTACCGGCTAGATCGTTGCAAGCGGCGTGGTGGAAGCCATGTCAGTCGTCAGCACCGCCGCGAAGACCATCATGCGACGGTCGTGTGCCCGTCCCCTCAATACACCGCTGTCTCGCCTTCGTGGAGGAGGCGGACACGATCTTCGAAGCCGCGGGTGAGGGCGGAGCGGGCCAGCCATTCGGCGGGCTCGTGGAGGGGTTCGCCGCCTAGAGGAAAAGTGTCGTGGTGCATGGGCACCATGTGACGGGCACCCATCATTTCGAAGGCATCCAGCGCCTCCTCGGGATTCATGTGAACGGGGCGACCGCTGGGGGCGAGGTAGGCACCGATGGGCATGAGGGCGAGGTCGATGTCCGCACGTTGGCCGATTTCGCGGAAGCCATCGAACATGGAGCTGTCGCCGCAGTGGAAGAGGGTGCGCTCGGGGGCCTGGATGAGGTAGCCGCCGAAGCCGCGATGCGTGTCGTGGATCATGCGTGCACCCCAGTGACGGGCGGGAGTGAGCGTGACGTGGAGATCGCGGAACTGCGCGCTTTGCCAAGTCTCCAGCTCGACGATCTGCCCGAAGCCGCAGCGCTTCACGATGCTGCCGACGCCTTTTGGCACGATGATCGGCTGTCCCCGCGCGATGCGGCGGAGGCTGGGCAGGTGCAGGTGATCAAAGTGGGCGTGCGTGATGAGCACGATGTCGATGGGCGGAAGGTCGCTGGCCCAGAGGCTGGGATGGCGGAGGCGCTTCACGGGGCCGTGCCAGAGGGCCCAGTTTGGGTCGATGATGACATTCACGCCGCCGATCTGGGTGAAAAAGCCCGCATGGCCGAGCCAAGTGACCCCGATTTGATCCACCAGAGTGACAGGCACTTCGTCGATAATGCGGCCGGGTTTGCGCGGCGCGAGGATGCTGGGGATGAGGACCTCACCGAGGAATTGCAGGTTTCTCTGACGCCAGCCTTCGGTGGGGCGGAGGCCGATGTGGTTTTCATCGCGGTGACGGCGATTGAAGAAGCGCTTCCTGTCGGGCCGGCTCAGGAGAGCGGGCCCTCCGTGGTCCGGAGCGGGGTCGTGAATCATCGTGGCTGGGGAATGCCTGACTATTATGGAAAAGTAAACGGCCTTTCGCCCGCGATGACAACCCTGTTTTTCCTGGTCATCCATCTTGGCAGCGGAGGCATCGGAGAGCAGGTTGGTCGCCGAATCATGGAAGAAACTGGCGATACATGGACCAAGGCTACGGTGAGACGTTCGATCCGCGAACGAATGCGTTCCGTGCCGGACGGCACCCTGCGGAGGTGGTCGGACCAGCTCGTCGATCGGCTGAAGGCGCGCACCGACCTCTGGAAGGAGCCCGGCGCGGTGGCGCTCTTCGGTGGACTGCGCAATGAGCCGGACCTCGTCTCCGACTTCCTGCCCTGGCTGCACGAGCGCGGCTGGCGCACGGTTTTCTTCGGCGTGGAGGGCACGGAGTTGATCCCTGTGGAGGTCCATGGAGCGGCGGATTTAAAACGCGGCACGCTGGGTGTCTGGGAACCTGTGGGGACTTCGCCCCTGCCCGTGGGCGCACTGGATGTCATCCTCGTCCCCGGACTGGCCTTTGCCCTGCGCGATGGCGCGCGGCTGGGTCGTGGCGGCGGTTTTTACGACCGTCTGCTGTCTAAGCCGGAGGTCCGTGCACGGCTGGTCGGGGTGGCTTTTCACCTCCAGGCACTACCAGACATCCCCTGCGAGCCGCACGATGTCCGTGTGCCGGATTTGGTGACGGAGCTGTGAGTCATCTCGATGTGCCGATGCCTGGCATCATCATCTGCCGTGCCATGTAGCCCCGTCCTGTGTAGGGAGGCACGGAATTGAAGGCGATGCGGCGCTGGTTGTAGAAGTCGAGGATGAGGGTGCGGGTGCGGATCAGGCGGGCACGAAGTTCGGCATGGACGGCATCGCGCGGCGTGTCTGTGACGCATCGGTTCAAGTGCTTGATGGCACGGGAGGCGTAGATTCGGACCGTGGCTGGGTAGTGCTGATCCAGATAACGTGCTGGCAACCCATGATGGACGATCACCTGCCTCCCGGCACTGCCTGGCCCGAGCAGCGGCGCGGCCATGGATTCGGGGCCGAAGTCGGCGGTGGAGAAGGTGAGCACCTTGCTCAGAATCGGCTGCGGTTTGAAGCCGGAGCAGGAGGCGAAAAACAAAGGCAGCAGGAGAAAGGCGAGTCGGCGGGCAAGGGTCATGGTTGCCACATCAACGTTCCGTTCTCCGGGCTTCGCCATCCAGATTTCGTCATTCGTCATTCGGATTTCGCCATTCCCATGCCACACTCCTCCATGTTCACCTCTGAAGCCGAACGTCTCGCCGAGTTCCCCATCGCCCACGAAAGCATCTTCCTGGCCCATGCCGGGGTCACCATCCTGCCCGCGCGGGTGGCGAAGGCGATGCAGGACTACCTGCACGAAGCCTGCACGCGGATGCAGGAGTTCCCCGAAGCCTGGCGCGCCACGAATGAAACCCGCGCCATCGCAGCAAAGATGGTCGGTGCCAAAGCCAGCGAGATCTCCCTGCTCGGCCCCACCTCGCTCGGGCTCAGCCTCGTGGCGAATGGCCTCGACTGGCAGCCCGGCGACGAGGTCGTGTGTTATCAGGACGACTACCCCGCGAATGTCTATCCCTGGACCGACCTCGCACGTCATGGCGTCGTCGTGCGGCTCCTGAAACCTGACGCGCCGGGGGCCATCACGCCGGAGTTGGTCGAAGCCGCCCTCACGTCGAAAACGAAGCTCGTCGCCCTAGCATCCTGCCATTTCCTCAGCGGCTACCGAATTCAGATCGATGCCATCGGGCAGATGCTGCGCTCGCGCGGTGTGCTGTTTTGCCTCGATGCCATCCAGACGCTCGGTGCCTTCGAGACGCGGGTGGATCATGTCGATTTCCTCAGTGCCGATTCCCACAAGTGGATGCTCGGCCCCATGGCTGCGGGCATCGTTTATGTTCGTGAGGAGGTTCAGGAGCGCCTGCGCCCCACGTTGCTCGGCTCCTGGAATGTGTGCAGCCCGAACTTCATCGCGCAGCCGGAGATCGCCTTTGAAAAAGGCGGTCGCAGGTATGAGCCCGGCGTGCTGAACGTCGCGGGCATCCTCGGCATGAAGGTCGGCCTTGAGCTGCTGCTTGAGAAAGGCATCCCGCAGGTCAGCGCGCAGCTTTTGCGACTGAAAGCCCGGCTCGTGGCCGGGCTGGAGCCGCTGGGCTTCCGCTTCATCGGCCCGGTCGATGGGCCAAACGCCTCGGGCATCACGACCGCGTATCGCGTGGAAGGCAGCGGTCCCCCGGTGGAGAAAATCTTCGATCACCTTACTGCCCTGCGTATCAGCCCCAGCCTCCGCTACGACCGCGCTGGCAAGGCCTACCTGCGTTTCAGCCCGCATTTTTATAACACGGAAGCGGAGATGGATCGTGTGATTGCCGAAATCGCCCGGGCGGCGTAATGACCTCCGATGAATTCCGAATTCGGCACCCTTCACGCACTGCTCCAGCGCAGGCTCTATCTCATCTCGGATCATGAGTTTCGGGATGTGGACGCACCCGGCCACCTCGCGGCACTCCAGCAAATCTCCGAGCTGATCACCACCGAGCATCATCGGCTGAAGCCCATCCTCCCGAACCGTCTGGCGCACTTCCTCCAGCAGGCCAGCTTTTCGAAGGCGCTGGAGTATCTGGAGAAGGGGGAGTGAAAAAACGTCCGGTTTTGTCCACGGATGCGGGTAAAATCATGCCATGACCTCGCACGAGACTCGCGCCGCCCAGATCTTCCTTTCCCATCACGATTTCGTGAAGGGCGTGGCTTTGAAGTATGCGCCCTGGCCGGGGCTCATGGAGGACATCTCGCAGCAGGTGTTCCTCGAGTTCATCGGCAAAGAAGAGCGCTGGGATCTGGAGCGTGATCTGCGGCCGCTGCTCGCCACGATGACGCGTCATGTGGCCATGCGACTCTGGCGGGAGCGCACACGCGAAAAGCCCGAAGTGGTGCAAAAGCTGGCGGAGCACATCCGCCAACTGGCCGAGGAACAGGACGCCCCACCGCGCTACGAGACGGAGATCGGCATCCTGCGGGAGTGCCTGCAAAAGCTGCCGGAGAAAAGCCGCGAGCTCGTGCAGCTCTACTACTACCACGATGTCGCCACGCCGGAGATCGCCGGGCAGATGGAGATGAAGGCGGACACCGTCTGCCGCGCGTTGTCACGAGTGCGCGAGAAGCTGCGCGAGTGCATCCAAAGTCAGATCAAGAAAGGAGGCCCGGCTTATGCCTGAGGAAGCGCATGATCCCGAAGTGCTGATCCAGCACTACCTCGAAGACTGCCTCACCGAGGCGGAAGCCGCCGCGCTCCTGGAGATGACGCAGCGTGACCCCGCCCTTGCGCATCGGCTCATGGAGCAGCTCCATCTCGATGCCATGCTGCGCGAAGTGACAGCAGGGCTCGGCGCCCTCGCCCCGGCGGTGAACATCGTGAAGCCCACGCCGCGCAAATCGATCTGGCTACCTACAACAATGGCCGCGGCCCTCGCTGCCTGTGTCACACTCGCGGCGACATGGCTCATGAGCCCTACCGACAATGAAGCCACGACCAACGCCGTCGCCGTGATGATGCGCGGCGTGAACGCGGAATGGGAAGGCACGGCACCGCCGCCGGGCACGCCTTTGACGCCGGGAGTGCTGCGGCTGAAGAGCGGCCTGGCGCAGATCGAATTTTATCAGGGCGCACGCGTGACGCTCGAAGGCCCGGCGAATTTTGAGCTCGTCTCCGTCAGCGAGGCGCGCTGCACTTCCGGCAAACTCAGCGCGCATGTGCCGCCCCAGGCGCGTGGGTTTAAAATCCAGACGCCAAAGGGCACCGTGGTGGACTTGGGCACGGATTTCGGGCTCGATCTGAACTCGCCCGAGGCACAGGTGCATGTCTTCAAAGGCGAGATCGAGCTGCATCCCGATGGCAAAACGATGCAGCCGCTGAAGGAAGGCGAGGCCATGCTGCTAGCCGACACCGCGCGGCGTCTCGCGGCGGATCAGGGCGCGTTTGCCTCCCTCGGCGATGTGGATGAGCGCACGGCGGAGACGCAGCGGCTGGCCTTTGAGCAGTGGCTGCAAAACAGCCCGCGCTGGGATGCCGATGCGGGCCTGCTCGCGCGGCTGGATTTCCAGGACCCGAACCACACCCGCGTGCTGCGGAATCATGCGCTGAAGGCCGGGCAGGTGCCGGCGGGCAGCATCGTCGGCTGCCAGTGGACAGAGGGCCGCTGGCCGGGGAAGCGCGGGCTGGAGTTTCATAATGTGAGCGACCGCGTGCGGCTCAGCATCCCTGGCGATCACGCCGCGCTGACGCTCAGCGCCTGGGTCCGCATTCACGGGCTTGACCGCGCCTACAACTCCCTCTTCATGGTCGAGGGCTACAAAGACGGAGCCGTCCACTGGCAGATCACGCGGGAGGGTAAGCTACGGCTCGGGCTCGCGGGTCGCGATGGCATCCCTTCCAAAGATCACGACACCCCCGCCCTCTTCACACCCGAGCGTTTTGGTCAGTGGTTGCACGTCGCCACCTGCATCGACCCCGCGGCCAAAGAGGTGCGCCATTATCTGAATGGCGAACTCGTCGCCCGAGTGCCGCGGCAGGTGATGTTCCCCATGCGCATGCCCCTGGCCGAACTCGGCAACTGGAACGACGGCAAACGCGGCGACGCCGTCGCCATCCGCCACTTCAGCGGCGTGATGGATGAGTTCATGCTCTTCAGCCGCGTGCTCAGCGAGGCGGAGATTGAGCGGCTGGCGCGGTGAGGGTGGCGTTCACCCGTATCGAGAGGCTGACTGGGTCCAGGAAAGGTCTGCCAGACTGTTGGACAACGATTTGGTTCGACTTATTTGAGTTGCTTCCATGCTTCAGATGCATCGTAAATGGTAAGGCCTTTCAACGTTGAATCTCGATCGATGCGAGCCTGATCGACAATCTCTGAAATCGTTCTCTTTTGGACGTCAACGATGCGCCAACCACCACCTTGGCCGTCATCATTCTGATAAACTAATATGTAATTGGCGTTCCAACCGAGCTTGGTGACGATGCCCTCGATTGCTCCATGACCACCTCCCTTAATGTGGGAAGGTCCCTCAAGGTAGTAAGTCTTACCGTCCTCCCACTGATGCAGCTCGTATGGCCCGACAATGTCCCTCGTGCTTAGTCCAAAAGGGTCTTGGTCCATGCAACTGCACAGCGAAATCACCGCGAGCAGAGAAAGAAGGTAACACATGATCCTCTGGAGTATTGAGCCGAACAGTTCGGACGGCTGGGCGGGAATAGCATGGGCTTGGTCGTTCATGGGGTGGGTTTACACTCAGAGGACGGCGACAGGCGATCAAAATCTGGGCTTTGTTCGGCATGGGAGGGAAAATCTCAGGCGGGACGGTTCCCACGCTCCAGCCGAGCCGGAGACTCGGGAGAATGTAGCCGGTGGTGGAGAGGGCGGAGCCATCGGGAACCACCGGACCTCACGCCGCAGCAAGATCCATCCTCCCCGCGCTCCGGCAGGAGCGCGAGAAGGGTGGTTCATCCGCGGGTCTCGATGGGAGGCATCACGTGGACTTCTCGCGACCCTCCAGGTCGCGGTGAAGAGGGGCGGATCTCTTCTCGGGCAGTCCTGGGGTTCCCGCTTCGCTTCACCCCAGGCTAATTTCTTTCGAGCCTCTGGCTCGGGAGGGCGGCGAACTCGTAATTGGCAGGGAAGCTGCGGCTTTGAGTACATAATGCCACACATATGCCTTTGGCCTCCATTGGATTTGCCACGCATCGTGGTGATGATCACTCTCTTGGCCGTGAGTTCATCGAGTTGCTTGCTGGATCCGGCCCCGGCACTGCTGCAAAGCTGCACGCACATCGGCAGAAGCAGCCTCGACGATTTCCAGTTTGTATTAGGACCTGCCGTCGAGGCTCGAGAACATTTGATGAATCAGTACGGGATGCTTTGCACCAGGGGCTTGTCAGCAAGAGTAGGATCGGGATAAAAAACGGTCATCATGTCCCTCTCCCTCGATTTCATTCGTCAAAAGTTCGGTCCCGAGCCCCGGCGCATGGGGTTTTTCAGTTGGGGAGATAAGGTATTTTCCATCCCAGCCAACCTGCGTGGCATGCAGCCGACGGATGAGCCGCTGATCGATACGCTGCTGCGACAGAAGGAGATTTGGAAGCAGGGGAAGATCGTCTGGGGGCATGTCATCGTGGCGAACCGGGCGCTCAAGCTCCCTGGCGAGACGGATCTGCCGGGCGAGGTGGTGTATTCGCTGACGGCGACGGATGCGGAGGCACTGGAAAAGCTGCCCGTGATCGCGGATGCCCTGCATGATGCGAAGTTCGCTGACCAGCCGACTGCGGATTTCCCCGCAGAGGAGCAGGAGATTGTGACTCAATTGCGCAATGAACATGCCCGCACCTTTGGCATGAAAGTGCCAACTTCTTTCAGCCAGGGGCTGGACTGCTTTACCGCCACGTTTTGGGGGCATCGGGATCATTTGCCCGAACGGGCGCTGGGTGGGCGGCTCGTGCCTCTGCTGGTGCTCGTGCGGAAGGTGCATGACGTGCTGATCATCCCTGGGAAATTCTGGCCGGAGGAGCTGAGCATCCCCTGGGGCACGAACATAAGTGAGCGGAAGATGCGTCGCGTCATTTCGGAGAACCGGATCAAGGCGACAAATGCCTGGAGAGAGGGCCAGAAAAACACGCCACCGCCTTTGCCATGGAAGGAGACCACTCCAGAAGCACTGGCTGGCACTTGGGCCTGGGATTGCGAGACGGTTCTGCATGAGGCCGAGGACGGTGTGATCGGCTCTCAATGGGTCACTTCCGAATGGCGGCTGGACATTGAGCAGCGCTGCTGGCTGCAGATCTCAGGACGCCTGCTCATCAATGGCGAGGTGCAGGAAGATGCACCGACCTTTGAGCATGCGTATGAAGGAACCTTTGAACTCGAGGGCGGGGTGCTCACCTGCACGCTGCCGGAGCATGAAGACAGCCCGCTGATGCTCACCGCCACGGCCGATGGAGAGCTGGTGAATGAACACCGGGCCGCCTTCCTCCCCATCACCTCCACGCCGAAAGTCACCGGAGTCAGCGAGGGCGGAAGCACGATGTATAAACATCAGGCTCGTGCCCCAGGCTGGGTGCCGCCGGACATGAGCGAGTCCAACCTCGTCGCCATCGAGCAACACATCGAAGAGCACATCGGCAAGGTGGACTACGTCTGGCATGAGCTGGTGTCCGACCTCGTCCACATCGACATCCACGTCATCAAACCCACTGCCGAGAGGCCCTGGTTCACGCTGGTGACGAGTGGCATGAGCGACCTGCCCATGCATCCACCCGAGGGAGCCGAGGACTACACCCATGCCGAGATCATGCTCTGCCTGCCGCCGAACTGGAAGCTCGGCCAGGAGGCATTCAGTGATGAGCGGAACTACTGGCCAGTCCGCTGGCTGAAGATGCTGGCCCGGCTGCCGCATGAGTACAACACCTGGCTGAGCTACTGGCACACCGTGCCGAATGGCGATCCCGCAGAGCCCCTGGCGAACGACACGACGCTTGTCGGTTTCATGCTCGCGCCGCCGATGACGACCAGCGTGGAGTTTCATGAACTCCTCGTGCCACCCGCACGCACCATCCGCTTCCTCGCTGCAATCCCGCTGACCAAGGACGAGATGAACTTCAAGCT
>CAYMHJ010000111.1:0-19209 GCA_964390165.1 uncultured Prosthecobacter sp.
GCAGCCTCATGTTCAACGGCATTCATCAGGAGATGGTGAACAACAAGATCGACGCGTTCTCCAAAGCCTTCCTCGCCACGACCGTCGCCTGCGCGCGTTGCCACGATCACAAGCTGGAGGCCGTCTCGCAGCGCGACTACTACGCGCTCGCCGCCATGTTCACCACGCCGCGCTGGACCTCGCGCGTCATTGATGCGCCGGGCAAAAACGACGACGCCATCTCGGAGCTCAAACAAATGCGCCAAAGCATCCGCGACGAACTCGCCAAGCTCTGGACAAGGAAGGGCGCTCTTCAGGCGCCCACACTCAAAGCCTGGGCGGTTAAAAACCGCGCCTCCTTGGAAAATGCCAAGCCACATGACATTGCGTATCCGTTGTCGCGATTGCTTAACAGCACCGTGTGGACCGAGACAAAGAACCTGAGCGCTTCTGCACAGCATTCAAAGCTCACCGTTGATCCTGACGGCTCAATCTTGGCCGTCGGCGATGCTCCAGAAAGCGACACCTACACCGCGCGCTTCACCACCAGCAGCGGCAGAGCCAGTGTCTTGCGATTGGAGGCACTCGCACACCCGAGTTTTCCTGTGCGCGGTCCAGGGCGCACGGATCGGGGCAACTTTGTGCTCTCGGAACTTCGCATCGAAGTGAAACCCTTCGCCGCCGATGGCCAAGCCGGATCACCGAAGCAAGTCTCGCTCTCCGCAGCACACGCGAGTTACTCGCAGCCAAATTACCCGGTTGAAAGCGTGCTGAAGCCAGGCGCGCGACGTTCCGGCTGGGCGGTCGGCCTTGCGCCACCTGGCAACGATCAAGTCGCGACGTTCACCTTCGCGGAGCCGGTCGAACTGCCGCATGGCGGAGAATGGGCCATCACGTTAAATCAACGCTATGGCGATCAGCATGTGCTGGGTCGTTTCCGACTTACGCCCGGCGACGAAACGCCAGCCGACCTGGATGCCCAGGCCATCGCCAAGCTTTGGAAGCCGCTCGTCAACGAATGGCGCTCTACTCGCGAACAGCGCCACAAGGCCAACAGCACCTTCAAGTCGCTCGCCAGCCTGCCTGCGCTGCCGAAAGGCTGGGTGATCGAGGGCGACGGTATGACGCATGGTTTTGTCGAGGACGGCATGCCACTCATCGCGCTGGAAGGTGACGCCGTGGTCTCGCGATTCCTGCCGCGCGGTTATCACACGCATGCCTTGTCCTCAAAATTGCCCGGCAGCCTCCGCATGCCACCGGAGCTTGATGTTCCTGGCAAGATGGTCAGTCTGAGCCTCGCAGGCGGCGAGTTCAGCGCCTACCTCGTGGTGGATGATCACGCGTTTCAAAATGAAACCTTCACCTTTCTCACCAGCACCGAGCCGCAGTGGAAAACGTTTGCCGATGCGGAGCTGAAAAACGGCGTGCAGCAGGTGACGGTGGAGTTTGCGACATCACCACTGAATCCGAACTTCCCGCCGCGCACGGGTCTGGCAAAGGGCATGAAGTATCAAGACTTCGGCTACGACAAACGAAGCTGGCTGAGCATCACCGGCATTGTTTTGCACGACTCTGGCGGAGCGCCGGAGGATGAACTCAATGCCTTCACGGGTCTCTATGAGGGGGATCCGCCCAAGGACGCTTGGGAAAGCATCGCCGTGTGGCTCAACGACGCGGTCAAACGCTGGTGCGCGCGCACCCCACTCCCTGGTGACCGCCAGATCCTCGACTGGCTGATCACGAACGGCCTTCTGCCAAACAAGGCCGAGCCCGGCAGCCGACTCGCGACTTTATTGAGCGAGTATCGTCGCGTCGAATCCGGCATCGCCTTCCCGCGCACGGTGAACAGCATGGATGAACGCGATGCAATGCCTGCGAAGTATCCGCTCAACGTCCGTGGCAACGTGGACACCACTGGCGAACTTATCGAGCCCGCCTCGCTGAAAATGCTGCATGGCGAAGGCATCACCAACCGTCTCGCCCTCGCCGAATCGCTGTTGCATCCCGAGCATCCGTTGACGGCGCGTGTGTATGTGAACCGCGTGTGGCAGTGGATCTTCGGCACGGGCCTCGTCGCCACGCCGGATGACTTTGGCCGTCTCGGCGACAAACCCTCGCATCTCGAGCTGCTTGACTGGCTCGCCCGCGAGTTCATCCGCGAAGGCTGGTCCACGAAGCAGCTCGTGCGGAGGCTTGTGTTGAGCCAAACTTTCCGTCAGTCCAGTCTCGTCGCCGATGCTGCCCGTGAGCGCGACCCCGCGAATCGTCTGCTCCACCATTATCCGACACGACGCCTCGAAGCCGAGTCGATCCGCGACTCGCTGCTCGCAGTCTCCGGCAGGCTTGATCCACAGCCCTATGGTCGTCCCATTCTGCCCCTGCGCACTGCCGAAGACGGTGCCAAGCGACTTTTCACTGGTCCACTCGATGGCAACGGAAGACGCTCGATCTACCTGCAAATGTCCATCATGGATCCGCCGAAATTTCTCGTCGGCTTCAACCTCCCCGATCTCAAACTGCCCACTGGCAGACGTGATGTGACCAACGTGCCAACGCAGGCCCTCATCATGCTCAACGATCCTTTTGTGAATGCGATGGCGAAGCACTGGGCGGGTGAGTTGTCGAAGCAAAAGGCCGCGAACAGCGAAGAACGCATCCGCAGCATGTTCGCCCGCGCCTTTGGCCGCCAGCCGAATGAAGCAGAGCAACAACGCTGGCTTGTCGCGCTGGACGATTTCGGCGGTGACACGCCAGATGCATGGGAGCGGCTCGCTCATGCGTTCTTCAATGCGAAGGAGTTCATCTACTACCGCTGACATGAGCACTCACGACCATCGCCTTTGCTCGCGCCGCCAAGTTTTGGCCAGCGCCTCCGCTGGCTTTGGCATGCTTGCGTTGCGGACGATGGCTGGGATGCCTCTGCACAACCAGGCGAAGGCGAAGAACATCATCTTCTGTTTCATGGATGGCGGGCCGAGCCATGTGGACACCTTTGATCCGAAGCCGATGCTCAAGAAGCACGAGGGCAAGGCCATCGGCGAGAGCGCGGTGTCGAAGCGTTCGCAATCGAACGCGGGCCGTGTGTGGATGGGCAGCCCGTGGGAGTTCAAGCACCGTGGGCAGAGCGGCCTGTGGGTGAGCGATCTCTTCCCGCACATCGCACAGGTGGCGGATCATCTTTGCGTTGTGCACTCAATGGTCGGCGAGCTGCCTTTGCATGGTCAGCAAAATCTCCTGCTGCACACCGGACGCATCCTTGGGCAGGCGCCGAGTTTGGGCGCGTGGGTTTCATACGGTCTCGGCACCGAGAACCGCAACCTGCCGGGCTACGTCGTGCTCAACAACGACTGGGTGCCGAACGGCGGCCTCGAAAACTTCGGCAGCTCGTTTCTGCCCGCGAGTCATCAGGCGACGATGGTGCGAGCGAAGGGCGTGCCCGTGGATAACATCGCGCCACAGGACGCCGCGACCATCCAGCGACGCAAACTCGCGCTGCTGGCCGAACAGGACGCCGAGTTTGCCGTCAGCACGTCGGATGCGCGAGCCATCGAAGGAGCCATCGCGAACTACGAAATCGCGTTTCTCATGCAGAGCGCTGTGCCGGACATCGCCGACATCAACCACGAGCCTGCGCACATCCGCCAGCTCTACGGCGTCGACTCCACCGACGAACACCAGCGCTTCTACGCCACGCAGGCCCTGCGCGCGCGGCGATTGATCGAAGCCGGCGTACGCTTTGTCGAGATCACCTGCCCGAGCTTTGACGGCAACAACTCACCCTGGGACCAGCACGGCCAGTTGAAGCAGAATCACGAAAAGAACTCCCGCATCACTGATCAAAGCGTCGCTGCACTGATCACAGATCTCGACCAGCGCGGCCTGCTCGATGAAACCATCGTCCTCTGGGCCGGCGAGATGGGCCGCACGCCGCACACGCCGAAAGTCAGCGCCACCGCAGGCCGCGATCACCACGTGAACGGCTACAGCATCTTCATGGCTGGCGGCGGCTTCAAAGGCGGCATGACCTTTGGAGAGACCGATGACTTCGGCAACGCCGTCGCCAGCAATCCCGTGAGCATCCACGACATCCACGCCACGCTGCTGCATCAAATGGGCATCGACCACGAGCGCCTCACCTTCCGCCACGGCGGGCGCGACCAGCGGCTAACGGATGTGCATGGGCGTGTGCTATCCGAGTTGCTAGGCTGACTCTGCCGCTGCGATCATCCGATCAAACTGCCGTTCGACTTCGCGAGTCGTCTCCGCATCGAGCCTGAAGCCCACAGGACCTCGCACCAGCGTGTTTTTGAAAATGCCCTGGCGCTTGAGCAGATGCTTTTCGACGGCGAGAAAGCCGTCCAGGCTCGTCTGCATTGAGATCAGCGCCGAGAGCGGCCCGTGGATGCGATCCGCCTTCTCCGTATCACCAGCCTCGAGTGCTTTCCAGAGTGGAACGAGAGCACGAATGAGATCCGCACCCGGCATCGTGCCCACCACACCACGTTTGAACGAATCCACCAACGCGATGCCGCCGGTACCTTCAAACACACGAGCGCGGCCCTTCGTAGCATCGCGTAGCTCGCTCAGCTTCGGTCCAATGGGACTCGCCTCCGGCTTGTACTGCACGCGCTCCGGCCCGAACTCGTCCAACAGCCGCGCCTGCATGGCAATCGGCATCGGTTTGCCCACATAACCGCTCGCATCCTGCACAATGACCGGAATGCGGATCGCCTCAATGATGCGCGTGTAATACGCCAGCAACTCACTCTCACCGATCCCGATGGAAACCGGCGGAATCGCCATCACGGCATCCGCGCCGACGGCTTCAGCATGCTTCGCATATCGCTCCGCGACTTTGGATGACTCTGCTCCCACACTGATGACGACCACGCCACGATCTTTGCCGAAACGGCATGCGGCGGCGGCGAACTGCTCGCGTTCCTCGCTATCCAGTCGCAGTGTTTCGGAAACCATCGCCATCACGATGCCATTTGAGCCGCAATCGTAGAGCCAGGCGATCTCGCGCTCGAGTGTTTCGAGATCAAGGGTTTCGTCCTCAAGCCAGGGCGTTTGAAAAACCGGCAGCACGCCGTGGAGTTCGTGTTTGTGAGTCATAGGTCAAAATCACCACAGCAGCTTTCCGCCATCCAGCACCAAAACGCTGCCCGTCATGAAACTGCTCGCATCACTGGCGAGGTAGAGGGCGAGCGGACCAATCTCTTCGGGACTGCCCCATCTGCCCATCGGAATGCTGCTGGCCACTTCGCCTTCGAAATCCGGCTTTTCACCGATCCAGCGGCGGTTCGCATCCGTCAAAAACGGGCCCGGCGCGATGGCGTTCACGGTGATGCCATGCACGGCCCAGTCGGCGGCGACCGCCTTCGTAAACATTGTCAGCGCGCCTTTGGAGGTCTCGTAGCTGCGTCCGCGCATCACTTTGCCAGGCCAGAGGGCGTTGATGGAGGAGATGTTGATGATGCGGCCCCACTTTCGCGGGATCATCGCGCCGCCGAGGCGCTTCGTGAGGATGAATGCCTGCGTCAGATTCAGATCCATGATTCGTTGCCAGTCTTCGAGCGCCAGATCCTCCGTCGGTGTGTTGATGCGCCGTCCGCCGACGTTGTTGATGAGGATGTCGATGGGCGGATGATCACGCAGCAGGACATCACACAGCCGCTCGGCTTCTTCGGGTTTCGAGAGATCGGTTTGGATCGAGGTTGCGTGTAAATCCTCGCTGCACAAGTCCTCGCAGGCTTTGTGCAGATGGTCGGCATTTGATCCGGCAATGATGACTTGAGCACCGGCTTCACCCAGCGCTCGCGCCATCTCCAAACCAAGTCCACGCGATCCACCGGTGATCAAGGCACGACGTCCGGTGAGATTGAAGCGATCAAGAACGGACATGAGTCACTTGGCTTTGAGTTCAGCCAGCACGCGATAACCATGCTCATTCAGCAGCGCGATGGCACCACGGTCTCCAGAATCGCGGGCGGCATCAGCATAAGAGTTCAGGGCGTTGTAGATGGACTCGACAGCGGCAATCAGAGACTCGGAGCGAGTGGCGGAGTCATGGGCTTTGTAGAGGTTCTCGATGCAACTGATGAAGTGGAAGGTGAACTCCAGCTTTTTCGCGTGATAGAGCGTGAGGCTTCGACTGCCTTCGCGAGCACGCGTATTGGCGCGATACATCTCGTTCATGGCGTTCAAGTAGAGCGTCTTCACCTGCGTGAGCCATTCGGGCAGCATCTCTTTTGAATTCAGGTGCCGCGTGAGCATGTCAGGCGCTGGGATGCCGAGTCTGGAATCATGCTTCGCGATGAGTTCGTTCGCCTTGGCGATCTCCTGAAAGCCGAGCCACATGCGCTCTGCCACGCCTTCACCACACAGGGGCGTGACGAGATCACTAAGCGATTTTTCATCCGTGAACTCCAGATGCGGCAGCACCGAGCCCTGGGCGGGTTTGGCCTCGACGATCTCGAAGCCGAGCTTGGCAGCCTTTTCACGAAGACGTGCGGTGATGGCAGCCACATCGGGATTGGCAAAGGTTTTGGCACCGCCGAAAGCTTTGCGGCCTGCTGTATCGCCATCGACTCGGATCGGGTCAAACGGCTGGATCGCGCTCGGGATGGCGATGGCGGCGTAGTTGAGCTTCTTGAGCTGTTCGAGACGCTGATCGAGCTCGGCATCAGTCCACGACTCCTGCCCCATCGCATTGCCGGTGTAGCCATTCCAAACGCGCGAACCACTGACGGGACGAGAAACAATTTCCAGGCTTTGCGTCTTCGCGTCTGCGCTGGCTAGAGTCGCACCCGAAGCACCGCTGGCGATGCAGAAGAGGTTCTCGCGTGTGCGCACAAACAGACGGCCATCAGCGATGCTTGGTGTGGCGATGATCTCTTCGCCGATGTCGTTTTTGCCGAGCACCTTCAATTCAGGCCCGTCTTCGAGTACAACAATGAATCCGTTCTTGCCCGAGACATAGACTTTGCCATCCGCAGCGACAGCCGAGGCGAAGTAATCGCCGAAGTTGCCGAGGCGTGTGCGATCCCACAGCATCTTGCCATCCTTCACGTCGTAGCAGCTTGACATGCCACCGCCTTTCACGAGATAGAGGCGGCCGTTGTACACCAGCGGCGAGGAAAGGTTCGACGGTGTCTTGGGGTCGATGCTCCAGAGCAGATGCGTCTTCGTCACATCGCCACTGCCGCCGCCGCGGATAGCCTGGATGATGTTTCCACCAGCGGCCATGTTGTCGGGCGATTGGAAAGCAGTGTCGATCTCCTCTGGGCCGATCATCTTGTCGCCGTTCTTGTCGGAGGCATCGAAGCGTTCATGGAATTCCTTCGGCGTCTCATCGCGGGAGAGGATTTTGTCTTGGTTCGTGTCGAGCCATTCGAGCAGCGCATGCTTCAGCGTGCGGGTGCTGTCGCCGTAGCTTTGCACGGCGATGTAGATGATGTCATCCTGCACGACGGGCGTGACCATGATGGTGCGGAGCAACGTGTTGCAGGTCCATTTCTCCGCGCCAGTGGCGGGATCGTAGCCCTTCATCTTGCCGCTGCCAGCCACGACGATGTCGCCTTTGCAGATCACGGGCACGGCGTAGCCGGCAAGCATGTCTTTGCGCAGGGTCTTCCACTTCTCTTTGCCTGTCTTCGCATCGACGGCGACGAGGAAGGGCGCGAGGTCGTCGTCCTGACAAAAGATGACCATGCCGTCATGCACGATGGGCGAGGTTGCTGCACCCCAGTCCATGAGATAAGCCGGGCGCGGCATGGAGTAGCGCCAGGCTTCCTTGCCAGTGGCAGCATCAAACGCCAGCAGGCCGATGGTGCTGAAGTGGACATACACGCGCTCACCATCCGTAGCGGGTGTGGAGGACGCGTGGCTGTTCGGCGGCGTGATTCGTGGCAGCGTGCCGGTTTCAAATTCGGAGCGCCATTTCGGAGCCCCCGTGGCGGCATCGAAGGCATGCACTGCTGCCTTCATGTCACCCGCCATGCCGGTGGCAAAGACGACACCGTTCTTCACAATGGCAGAGCCCACGCCATCGCCGAGCCGTGCTTTCCACGCGACGTTCTTTTCAGCCGAGAACTCCAACGGCAGGTTCTTCGATGAGGAAACGCCACTCGCATTGACACCTCGGAACTGCGGCCAGTCCTCGGCGTGAAGTAGCATTGAAAAGAATAGGGGAGCTAAGACTTGCTTCATGCAGTGATGGTTTGGGATGGCTGGGACGATGACTTAACTCTCGAAGCAGGATTCGGGCGGAAATGTAGTGAACACATCACCTGAAGGGAGCACCAGCAGGCCGTTAGGATAGTAGTCGAAAGAGACGGCTAGAGGTCTGTGCGCTGTTTGTATCGCCTCCCTTGCAGCCTTTAGGGCAAGAGCTGGTGGCACGGTTTCATCATTGGGCACGATGGCGATCCAAGGAATTTGATCCACGTAACGATAGCCTTTGAAATCTGCATCTACATCTGTCGTCTCTGTAAAAGAACCATGCTTGCCAAGCTCCTTGCCAAGGTGATCGAAGAGAAGATCATACTCTTCGTCTGGAATGATGCCATGCTTGTCGTCACCATGATCAACGCAGAACTTGCTGCCGATCTGCTCGATTTCAGAAAGAGTGGACAGTCGATATTGAACAGGCGGCATCTCGAGTGTCGTAGTTTCAACCAAAAAGCTCCGTCAGAGGCTTGCCCTCATCCAGAAGGTTGTAGGCGCGGCCGAGGCGGTCGTGGGCTTCGAGGTTGTCGATGCCCATGGCGTAATAGACCGTCTTGGTGATGTCTTCGGGGTAGATGGGGCGGTCTTTGGGATACTCGGCGCGGGCATCGGTCTCACCAACGACCTGCCCGCCCTGGATGCCTGCACCTGCCATGAGGACACTCATGCAGGCTGTCCAATGATCGCGCCCTGCGCCCACGACACCACCGCTGCGGCGGTCGCCGACTTTGGGCATACGACCCATCTCGCTCGTCACCATGACAAGGGTTTCATCCAGCAAGCCGCGAGAAGAGAGATCTTCCAGGAACGCGGAGAAACAGCGGTCAAACTGTGGCAGGAGGTTTTCGCGCAGGCAGTTGAAGTTGTTGCCGTGCGTGTCCCAGCTTCCGGCACTGCGGCACTTCTTGGCAAGATTCTCGTCGCCTTTCCAAAACACGGTGATGAAGGGCACGCCAGCCTCGACCATGCGCCGGGCCATGAGCAGGCTCATGCCGTTGATGTCCTGCCCGTAGCGCTCGCGCAGTGCCAGAGGTTCGGATTTGATGTCGAAGGCATTCGCTGTGCTGCTGGAGGAGAGCAGATCAAAGGCGCGCTCCTGCTGCTTGGCATAATTTTGGATCGCCATCTCGTGATCGAGGTCACGACGCGCGTCATTCATCGCAGCGAGCAGACCTTTGCGATCCTGCATCCGCACCGATGACATGCCACCAGACATGGAGATGGTAGGAGCAGCGAAGTTCAGCGGCTCTTCAAAGCTTCCGTTGAGGATGAACGGATCGAACTCCATGCCGATGCGGCCTGCAAACTGTCCGGGGCGGGTGAAGGGCAGCTTGCTCGGCTTGTGCGGCAAGGTGATGAGCGAGGGCAGCGAGGGATGCTGCGGGCGCTTCATCGCCACCACGCTGCCCATGTAGGGCCAGTCTTCAGGATAAGGGCGTCGGTCATTGCCCTGTTGTTTGAAAGTGGGATCGGGCGCGTGACCGGTGAGATTGTAATAGTAGCCTGCGTGGTGATCACCCGTGGCCCGGCCTCCATCCGTCACGCCATGAACCATGGCGAAGCGGTGTGCCTGTTTGGAGAGCAACGGCAGATGTTCGCATAGCACGATGTCAGCACCCGTGGTGCGCATGGGCTTGAACTCGCCGCGAAACTCCAACGGCGCGTTTGGCTTCATGTCCCACATGTCGATGTGTGAGGAGCCGCCGCAGAGGAAGAAGAGCACCGTCGATTTCGCGGGCTTCGCGAGGGTGGGTGCGGCGACGGATGAACCCGTCGTGGCCCTCGACGCACCTTTGAAACCCAGAGACGCCAGACCCATCGTCGAGGCCGTGAGGAAGGCCCGGCGGTCTATGGAAGAACGGAAAAGCGGCGTGTGCATGGGAAACGTGGCGGGTTCATACGCTGCTTTCAGCGCGAGCCTGTCACTAGCCTTGAAGTTACGCGGCAGACAATAGCTCGCCAACCAAGGCTGGCACCACGACAGTCGCAGGGCCATGGCGCTGTTCCGTGAAGTGATCGCTAATGCCGGTGCGTTCGAGATTCATCTCGATGAGGCGCTCGCAGCCATGCTCAGCCGCGAGGCGTGCAAAGCCTGCGGCGGGATAGACCACGCCGCTGGTGCCGATGCAGAGGAAGATGTCCACTGTCTCCAGCGCACGCATGATTTCATCAATGTAGTAGGGCATCTCGCCGAACCAGACGATGTCTGGCCGCAGCTTGCCAGTGCGTGCGCATTCGGGACAGGCGCTGCTGGTTACCAGATCGCCTTCCCAGGTCAGAACGGCGCGACACCAGATGCAGCGAACTTGCCTGAGCTGGCCGTGCATGTGGAGGAGTTTCCGGGCACCAGCGCTCTCGTTCAGGTCATCGACATTCTGGGTGATGTGCAGGAAGGGGCCGGGCCACTCACGCTCAAGACGAACGAGTGCGTGATGTGCGGCATTGGGCTCCACCGTTTTCAAAGCGGCACGCCTCAGATTGTAGAAGCGATGCACGAGTTCCGGCTGCTTCTTGAATGCCTCAGGGGTGGCGACGTCTTCGATGCGATGACCTTCCCAGAGTCCATCGGCACCTCTGAACGTGGCGACGCCGGACTCTGCGGAGAGTCCGGCGCCGGAAAGAATGACGAGGCTGGGATGCGTAAGCCCTGCCATGGGGGAGATTAATTGTTGGGAGCAGGGGCCGGGGCTGGAAGCGCGGGCGGTGCAGGGGCTGGAGCGCTAGGGCTGCCACCGGCTCCGAGCACTTTGGGATCAAGTTCGATCTCCTGGCCCGAGCTGGTCTTCACCTTGATCTTGCCATCTTTGGAGTTTTTGAGGTCGTTGAGGTTCAGGGTGTAGGTTTCGGCCTCGCCCTTCACCTTGAAGGTGAGTTCGCGCTTCACCTGGTCATCATTCACGACCTCGAGATTGGGGTTCGCTTTGAAGATGAGCATGAAGGCCGCGCGCTCCGGGTCTTTTTGGAACTCACCGACAAACTCTTTGATCTGGGGGAAGAACTTCGCCACGACAGCACCACCTCCCAGGAAAAGGGCGACGATGATAACGAGGCAGCCAATGCCGCCGATGGCCAGGCAGGACATGCCTTTCTTTTGCTTGGGGGTGTCGATGTTGCTCATGGTTTTATGGGGGTAAGCAGTTCAATCCTGAAAGAACCCCGGAATAATGACCAGATCATTTTTCCGGTTTTTTCAGGATGTAAGATTTCCTCACGCCTTCTCACGAAGCCAGGTCGTGCTGCGCTCAAGCTCGCCCTTCTGATAAGCGATCTCGGCGTCTTTTTTGCCGGGGCCGTCGGGGGCCTTGAAGCTGGGGATGGCTTTGCCTTTCTTGGTGAAGTCGAGCCAGGTCTTGAAGGCGGCGGTGTCGCGGTAGCCGGGGAAGGGAGTCCAGAACTCGTCCTTCTTCCACGACATCGGTTTGGCGAAGCCGGAGATGGTCTCAACCTGAAGCGGCACGCCGGGGGCAAGTTGGGCGAAGCGCTTGGCATAGGCGGAGAAATCGACGAGGCCCTCGCCGATGGCGGTCCACTGAATGACGGCGCCGTTTTCATCCTCCCAGGCCATGCTGTCGCGCACGCTGGAGCAGATGGTGTAGGGCCCAAGGACTTCGAGGTGAGCCATCGGCTCCTCCATGGCCCAGACGGCATTGCCGGGGTCGATATTGGCACCGACGTAGCTTTTGCCAGCGGCCTCAATGAGCGCTTTCAGCTCGTGGCTCTGCATGTCGCCCGCGTGGTTCTCGATGGCGATCTTGATGCCTTCACCTTCGGCCAGGGACTTGTTGGCCTGGATGACTTTGATCGTCTCTTCGATGTGCTTCTGGATGCCGCCATCGCTGCTGCGGTCCTTCTGATTGCCGAGGTAACAACGTGCCACGGGTGAGCCGAGCTTCTTTGCGGCCTTGATGGTGAGCGCGAGCGTCTCCTCCGGCGTGCCATAGGTGGGCTTCCAGGTGTTTGAGGTGCCGCAGACGCTGCTGGTGCCGATGTAAAGCTTCACGCCTGCCTTGTCGGCCTGATCCTTGAGACCTTGCAGGTAGCCGTCTTCGAAGGACTCAAACACCCCCAGTTCCGAGATGAAGCATGTATCGAGCTTCAGCGAGGCGGCGTAGTCGATGTGCTGCGCAGCCTTCCAGCCCGTGGCACGCACCGCGAAGTGGTCGATGCCGATCATGAGTCCCGGCACAGCGGCACGAGCCTGGCCGAGCGCGAGCGCAGCAGTGGAGAAAGCGGAGGTCTGGAGGAAGTGGCGGCGGTTCATGGGTGGAAAGAGCGCAGGAAACGTGGCGAGTATGAGTTCCTTTGCGACGCTTTATCTCGTTGGCGGCCTCTTCAGTAAAGTGGACCTGAAAACTCGGGCGGTAGATTTGATAAATCGAGTAATTCGGAAGCACCATTTCGATGGGAAAAGTAAGGATACCTTGTGCCTCCCAGCCTTTCCTTCAGTGCATAGATCGCAAATGGCCAGAGGCGTTTCCGATCCAAAAGAAACACATGATCGCTTTCAAGGAACTTAGCCCGATCTTCAGCATCGACGGTTAAGCGGATCAACAAAGCATCTTCATCCGCTTGAATGACCCTCACCGAGATCTTGTGAAAGCTGGAGTTTCCTGCTTTGGAAATCCAACAGGTTTTCAGCATCGCGGAAGATTGCCGCTCGTCGATGTCCAGCGATCCTGAAGGTAGAATGATCTGGCCCTTTTCGAAAACTGTGATCGGCGTTTCCATCGCTGAACGGGTCAACAAGTCGGCCTCTTCTCGAGTCGGATAGACGCCGCTGTAGGTGCGAGGCGGCTTTCCAAAAGCCCGGCACATCAGATTCAGTCCCAGATTATGAGGACCAGCCTTGGCAGGCTCGCTTCCATCCAACAGATCACCAAGGCTTTCCCAATAGGTTCGTGTGTGTGGGTCGAGATTGTAAAACTCTGTCTCAGGAAGACCCCAAGTGATGTAGCAGGGCCGCTGCCCGAACCAACTCAATGCCCCCGAGATGAAGCCGATGGCGAATGGAGATAAAATGATCACGAACATCGGGCGCCAGCTTCGCCTCCAGAAGGCGAAAATGATCAGGCCGAGCATGACAACCCAATGGAGATAAATCAGGGGTCCGAGGTAGATCGGTAAGCTTATGCTACCCCACGCCAGAAAAAGCCAAAACCAGCGCGGCTCATGTCGATAGCGAGTTGAAACATGGGTCATGGGTGAGCGTGGACAGCATCCGCAGGTCTGGCGTTGAGCCTGCCTACTCCTCCGGAACAAAATACTGCTCCATGGCCTCCAGAATCTTGGCGCGGAGTTCGTCGCCGTTTCGCCATGCACCGGAAATTCCCAACCTATGCCTTCCACAGCGACCTGATGTCCTAAGTGATGAGTGCCATTCGGGCCTGACTTTCTGTCATCAATTTATCCGCGCGCGCAGGTGGAAATGGCGATTGCGCCGTTCACTGTCCGCGTCCTGATAGCACTGCCGTGCGTTTTTCATGGCTCCGCTTTTGAAATCAGAGACAGCCTCTGCCACCAAACCTGCGCGCCCAAGGCCGAAAAAGGCCGCCGCGCCGAAATCTACCGACCCAGTGCCTGCCACAGCAGCCGAGGATCGGGTGGAATGCCACGCTCTGGTTCAATCCGTGAGAAGCTGCACCGACTTCGCCGAGAAACTTCAGGCACTGGGCGCTGGTGAGGTCATCTGCCTAGACCATGTCACACCAGAGGCGAATGGCTTCGCCGTGGCGCTCATCATTGCTCGGGCACACCAGCTCAAACGTCGGCTATGGGTGCTGTGCCCTGATCCGCGCACGCAGGATCGTGTACAGGCTGAGTTGCTCGTCTGGCAGGCATCAGCCCTCTACTTCCCAAGGCACTCGCAAAGCTTCGGCAATGAGGCTCTAGCCGACCCGGATCTGACGGCGGAGCGGGTGGGTGTGCTCGAGCGATGGGCGGCGGCGGAAGTTGGGAAGTACTCAGTGCCCAGTGCGCAGTCTTCAAAAGGTCGAAAACCAGCCGCTGAATCTGAGCACTGCAGCCCCAACGCCCTCCTCCTCTGCGCCGATAGCCTGAACGAGCCCGTGCCGACGGCCGGCGAACTGGAAAAGCAGCGGCGGCAGATCGAGTTGGGACAAAAGCTGGATGTCGAGGCCTTCATCACCTCGTTGAGTGAGGCGGGATACGAGCGAGTGCCAGTCGTGACAGAGCGCGGACAGTTTGCCCGGCGCGGCGGGATCGTGGATTTCTACTCGTGGCAGGCGGAGGAGCCGCTGCGCGTGGAGTGGTTCGATGACGAGATCGAGTCCATCCGCGCCTTTGATCTGCACAACCAATCGTCCGTCCGTCGGCTGGAGCGTGCGAACATCATTCTCCAGCTCGGTGAGCAGGCGGCGGACTCGGGAAAGGTGCGGGATTATCTGGCGAAAAACGACCTCGTGCTCGTGATCGGAGACGAAGCCGTGGAGGTGCCAGTTCATGCGCGGATCATCGACGGAGCCTTCACGCACGATGGGCCGGAAGACTTCGCCACCGCCATCCATGAAAACCCACTCGGCGTCTTCGATGCCTCCGACTTCGTGCTTCACGAGGCTCGGCGGAAGCAGTTCGAGATGCAGGTGAACGAGTGGAAAAAGCTCGGCTGGCAGATGGTCGTGTTCTTTCACAATGAAGCGGAACGGGAGCGCTTCGGCGAGCTTCGAAGCGCAGATGCGGTGAAATTGGAGACCACGCTTGGATTACTTTATCGAGGCTTCACCGTCCCTTCAGCAAAGCTCGCCGTGCTCACTGGCGCGGAGATCTTTGGCAGGCATCAGGTGTCACGTCGCTCACGCGGATCGAAGCTCGCGGACCCCGAGGTGCTGCGCAAAGCCCGCGACATGCTCAGCGAGCTGCGCGATGGCGACCTCGTGGTGCACAGCGAGCACGGCATCGGCCGCTTCGCCGGAGTGGAGACGCGCACCACGCCGGGCGGGAAAAAAGAGGAAGTGCTTGTGCTGCATTACGCCGACGAATCGAAGCTCTTCGTGCCCGTCGTCCAGGCTCACATGGTCAGCCGCTACGTCGGTGTCGGCGGACGCGCACCCGCTTTGAGCAAACTCGGTGGAGGCTCCTGGCACAAGACGCGGAAAAGCGCCGAGAAGAGTGTGGAGGAATTTGCGGCGAAGATGCTCTCCGTCAGCGCTGAGCGCCGCACGGTCACGGGCTACGCACATCCAGCCGATACGAAGTGGCAGGTCGAGTTCGAGCAGTCCTTCCTCTACCGCGAGACACCGGACCAGCTCCGCTGCGTGGAGGAGATCAAACGGGACATGGAGGCACCGAAGCCCATGGATCGCCTGCTCTGTGCCGATGTCGGATTCGGCAAGACCGAGGTGGCGATCCGCGCGGCTTTCAAAGCGGTGATGGGTGGCAAACAAGTGGCCATCCTCGTACCGACCACCGTGCTCGCACGACAGCATTGGCAAAACATCCGCGAACGCATGAGCGAGTTCCCCGTGACGGTGGAGATGCTCTGCCGGCTCACACCGAAGAACCGCGAGAAGAAGATCCTCGAAGGCATCCGCGATGGCACGGTGGACATCGTCGTGGGCACGCATCGCGTCATTTCCAAAGACGTCCGCTTCAAAGATCTCGGGCTGGCCGTGATCGATGAAGAGCAGCGCTTCGGCGTGAAGCATAAGGAGAAGTTTAAAGAGATCTTCCGCCTCGTGGATGTGCTGACGCTGAGCGCAACGCCGATCCCGCGCACGCTCTACTTTGCCCTCATGGGGATGCGTGATATGAGCACCATCGAGACACCGCCGCCGAACAAGCAAGCCGTCGGCACGATCATCACGCCGTATGACGAGCGAGTCATCAAGCAGGCAGTCGATGCCGAGATCGATCGTGGCGGGCAGGTTTTCCTCCTGCACAACCGCGTCATGACCATCGAGAAAACCGCGATGCGCATCCGCGAGCTGTGTCCGCAGGCGCGGGTGATCGTGGGGCATGGGCAGATGGATGAAGAGCTGCTGGAGGACGTGATGCATACCTTTGTCGATGGGGAGGCGGATGTGCTCGTCTGCACGACCATCATCGAAAGCGGCGTCGATATCCCGAACGCGAACACCATCATCATCGACCGTGCGGATCGCTTCGGGCTCGCTGATCTTTACCAGCTCCGAGGTCGCGTGGGCCGTGGCGGGCAGCAGGCCCATGCGTACCTTCTTTTACCCCGAGACGCCGTGACGGCGGGAGATGCCCGCAAGCGCGTGAACGCCATCAAGCAATACACCGGCCTCGGCAGCGGCTTCAAAATCGCCCTGCGTGACCTGGAGATTCGCGGTGCGGGCAATCTCCTCGGCACCGAGCAAAGCGGCCACATCGCCGCCGTCGGGTTCGACATGTATTGCCAGATGCTGAAGCAGACCGTGAATCGGATGCAGGGCCGCCGCGTGGCGCGTCCGGTGGATGTGAGCCTGCGCGCCGACTTCCTCGTGCAGACCGAGGCGCTTATGGCGCAGGCCGAAAAGGGTGCCACCCCAGCCTTCCTGCCCACGCCTTTCATCGAAGACACCCGCCAGCGCATCACCGCCTACCGCCAGCTCGGTGAGGTGATGACGCGCAAGGAGCTCGAAGAACTCGAAACCCAGTGGCGAGATCAGTATGGCGACAAGCTGCCCTACCCCGTGCAAAACCTGCTCGCCTGTACCTCCCTCCGCCTCGCCGCGTCACACGCTGGCATCACGGACGTGGAGATCAAAGACCGCAAACTCATGCTCACGCGCAATGGCAAGTTCGTCATGATCAACGGCAAGTTCCCCCGTCTGACCGAGCGCGCCGGCTTCAAGCAGCTCGCCGAAGCCACGGCGATGGTGCGGAGCTTGTGAGGAAGCTTTCTTGGAGGAGAAAACGCCGCCCATCAGCCTGCATGAGCCCATTTGGAAAGCCAAAAATCCTACTTCCGAAGAAAAACGACGCTCGACAGACTCATTAATCCTTGGTTAGCCTTCATTAATTCTTTAGAAAATTAACGATATGGCCAGCAAACCAACCCCAAAAAAAGGCGCAGCTAAGAAACCGGCTGCGGTGGTGAAAAAGAAATCCGCCCCTGTAAAGCCAGCTAAAAAGGTGGCCGCACCGGTGCAAAAAGCGGCCAAACCTGCCTCGAAGCCGGTGCCCCCACCAGTGAAAAAAGTGGCAAAACCAGCTCCAAAGCCCGCCGCCAAGGCAACGCCTGCACCCGCTCCGCCGCCCGTTATGCAAGCTCCCGAGCCAGCACCTGCTCCTGTTCAAGCACCAGCGCCGAAGCCTGCCCCGGCTCCCAAGGCGGCGGCCACGGCATCGGTTGCCCTGACGATCAGCGTCCAGACTTCCCAGGGCCTGGCTGCCAATGGAAACACCCACCCGGCGAACATGCTGGTCATCGTCACCTGCGGCGGTGCCCCAGTCGTGGAACTGACGCGTGACCACTTCACGCTTATGGAGCACTTTGAGGTTCCAGGCCAGGGAGCGCCTTTCAGCAACAGCATCACCTCGTTCCGCAATGCAGGCACCGGTGCCTACCTGCTGCAGACCAAGCCTATCACCGGGGCTCCCTGGCGCAGCGGTCATCATCTCGGCCAGCTCCTCATTTCTGACGATGACGAGCGCCAGGGCCAGGCGGCTTTTAAATTGATCATCAAATAAGGGTTGCGAAGGGCGTTCATGCTTCATTTCCTGATGAAACCTTTTCTTGCCGCCGCCCTTTGCCTCCTCGTCACTGCCTCTGCTCAGGAGGTGGTGAAACCCGACCCGAACGCCCTCTTCCGCGAGGGCGTTCAGGCGTTCTACGATGCGAAGCCGAAGGAATCCGTGGCGGCTTTCGACAAGCTGATCGCCCTGGAGCCGGCTGCGAAGCCCCAGCTCTGGCAGCGTGGACTCTCCCTCTATCTGGCGGGTGATTTCAAAGGCGGACGCGAGCAGTTCGAGGTCCACCAGACGGTGAACTCGAATGATGTAGAGAATGCCGCCTGGCATTTCATCTGCGTGGCACGGGCGGAGAATCTGGAAGCTGCTCGGAAGGCGCTCATTCCCATCGAAGGCGACTCCCGCGTGCCGATGAAGGAGGTCCACGATCTCTTCGCCGGGAAAGGCAGCGTGGAGGCGGTGCTGAGGGCCGCAGAATCGGGTGAGGGCGAGGCTTTGAAAAACCACCGCTGCTATGCTCATCTCTACCTTGGTTTGTATTTCGAGGCGCTCGGCGATGAGGCAAAAGCGAAAGAGCACATGCTCAAGGCTGCCAACGATTTCCGCATGGACCACTACATGGGCAAATCAGCCCAGGTGCATGTGAAGGTGCGCGGCTGGTGAGCTAGGTCAGAGCAGCTTCTTCTTTTTGAAGAACCAGATCGGGATCAGCGCGGAGATGACGAGCACGACCAACACGACCGGGTAGGTGCCCGCCCACCCGGATTCGGGCATCTTCAAATTCATGCCATAGATGCTGGCGATGAGCGTCGGCGGCATGAAGAGCACGCTGGCGATGGTGAAAATTTTGATGATCTGGTTCTGCTGGATGTTGATCAGACCCAGGGTCGATTCCAGGAGGAAGGTCATCTCCTGGGTCTGCTGGTTCGTGTAATCATCGAGTGACTTCACGTCGCGCATCACGGAGCGGAACTGGGCAGCGAGATCGCCCCGCATCCAGGGGGCGGCATTGCTGAGGAAGAACTGGAGCATGCGGCTGACGCTGAGCAGACTCTCCCGCAGATTCGCCACGAGAGCACTGCGCCGACCCAGGGTCTTGACCACATCGGCCAGGTCTTTTTCCACCGTGGCGTTTGCGCGGTGGGGATCGAGGCGGAAGACCTCACGGGCGAGCTTTTTCAGATCTCCCTCCACCATCTGGAGTGCATCGGCGATGCGGGCGACGATGAGTTCACAGAGCACGAGGAAGACTGCATCGCTCGACATCGGGCACTGGCACTGGCGTTTCACATGATCCACGAGCACGCGGAAGGACATCGGGTCGGCGTAGCGCACGGTCGTGAGGCAGTC
>CAYMHJ010000112.1:0-18807 GCA_964390165.1 uncultured Prosthecobacter sp.
CGGATAACCACCGTCGCTCCAGGTCATCTTGATCGTGTCGCCCGCCGTGAGCGGCGTGCCGGGGAATTCGAGCTCCAAATGACGCTTCTGCGCATAGAGATCGCCCTTGCTGCCCTCGTCGAGACAGCGCACTCGCTTCGGCGCGGCGAGACCGAGGCAGGCGAAGACGACATCGAAGTAGTGACAGCCCATGTCACCCATCATGCCGACGCCGAAATCCACCCACGAGCGCCACATCGACGGATGATACGCGCCTTCGAGGAACGGCACTTCATTCGCGACACCGAGCCACAGGTTCCAGTCGATGTGCTCCGGCACGGGATCGGCCTCCGCTTTGCGCTGTGTGACCTTCGGCCACCAACTCGCCTTCTTGTTCTCCCAGCAGATGACCTCCTTCACCTTGCCTATGGCACCGCTCTTGATCAAATCGACCGCCAGCGAGGTCTCGATACTCGAATGACCCTGCGTGCCCATCTGCGTCGTCACGCCCGCTTTAGCGGCTTCGGCGCTGAGGATGCGCGCCTCGTGGATGTGATGCGTGAGCGGCTTCTGCAAATAGACATGCTTCTTTGCCCGCAAGGCCGTCACGGCCTGTGCCGCATGCATGTGATCTGGCGTGCCAATGGTGATCGCATCGACGGTGTCACCGAGCTTCGCGATCATCTCGCGGTAATCCCGAAACACCGCCGTGTCTTCGAGACGCTTCGCCGCCTCCGGGTCCTGATGCTCTTTCCGCCGCGATGACATGCCCCTCGTGGCCAGCGCGAGCGTCTTTGCATCGACATCGCACATCCCCACGATCCGAACCTTCGGATGCTGCAGCACGCTCATCATCGTGTTTCCACCCATCCCACCCACGCCGATGGAGGCGACCTGAAACATCGAGTTGGGCGACTTCGCGCTCAGAATGGCGGGCGCGGAGACATAGGCGGCAGTTTGTTTGAAGAAGGAGCGGCGTTTCATGGTAGTCTGCGGAAACGAGTGCGCGCCCAGCACTCTCTCAGGTCAGCAGTCTAAACCTTCCTGCGGTTACAGGCCTGCTTTCACCGCCCAGCGGAGCTTCGCGGGGCTGGAGCGCGGGTTCGCACGCTGCTCTTCCAGGCTGGGGCGGATCACATCAGCGGAGATCTGGGCGTAGAGGCCGGCACGCTGACCCTCCTGAAAGGCTTTTTTCACCCGGCGGTCTTCGCCGGAATGGAAAGTGAGGAAGGCCACGCGGCCTCCGGGCTTCAGGGCGGTGGGGATTATGCGCAAGAGGCTGTCGAGCGCCGTGAATTCCTCATTCACCGCGATGCGGAGGGCCTGAAAGACGCGGCGGACGGTGGCGTCGATCTCATCGGCCTTCATTCGGGAGGGGAGCGCCTCCTTCACGCACTGGGCCAGAGCGCGGGTGGTGCGGAGCGGGACTTGGCGCTGCTGCTGCCAAAGACGCTGAGCGATCTGGGCGGCATGGAGTTCGTCGGCGTTCTCGTGGAGGAGATCAGCGAGCTGTTCTTTGGCGATGCTGGCGAGGAGCTGGGCTGCGGACTGGCCGCGCTCTGGATTCATGCGCATGTCGAGCGGGCCATCGTGCTTGAAGGTGAAGCCACGCGCGGGGTTGTCGATCTGCATGGAGGAAAGGCCGAGGTCGGCGAAGATGGCGTCGGCTCCGTCCTGCCAGCCCTGGTCGGTGAGGGCTTTGGCGAGGCCGGCGAAGTTGGTTCGGCGAGTGGTGAAGCTTTCCTCCGACATGCCTGCGGCGCGCAGACGTGCCTCCGTGCGGACGATTTCGATGGGGTCGGCATCGAGGCTGAGGAGGTGGCCGCCGGGCTGGAGGGTCTCCCAGAGGGCACGGCTGTGTCCGCCGTAGCCGAGGGTGCAGTCGACGGCGCGGTCACCGGGCTGCGGAGACAGGCAGTCGAGCACTTCATCGACCATGATGGGCACGTGCTGACCGGCAGGTGTTTTGCCAGCGGCGCGGACTTTGGCGACTTCGTCAGGGTAGCGCTCGGGGTTCAGCTCCTTGTATTTGTCTTCAAAACGGCGCGGGTTTTTGCCACTGTAGCGCTGGCGGCGCTTGTGGACGGGGGCGGCGGACTCGGATGCGATGGGTTCAGGCTCCGAGCTCATTGTACTTCAGGTTGTTGCCGCGTGCCTTGTCGGCGGGATAACGCTTTTCGTTTCGGTCGAGTTTGGCCTGCATGGCCTCGGCGAGGGGGATGTCGAGATTGTGCGCGAGCTCGAAGAGCAGGATGGCGACATCGGCGATCTCGTCGGTGAGTTCGGCGCGTTTGTCCTGCACGACCTGGGGGATCTGTTCGGGCTGTTTCCAGACGAAATGCTGCATCAATTCTCCAGCTTCGGCGGCGATGGCGACGGCCATGTCCTTGGGATTATGAAACTGCTGCCAGTCGCGCGCATCGCGGAAGGCGCAGATGCGCGCGGTGATCTCTTTGATAGTCATGGTGGCATGGATGCGACCTGCGGGGAGGTTTGGCAACGCCTGGTTATTTGCCTGTTCAAACGCCGCCCGTTTGTCTGAGGAGTGGCCAGACTGCTGCTTGCAAAGGGTGGTGTCCCGGCTAAACGGCGAAGTCCCTGAACTCAGCAGGGCTCCGGGTTTCACTCCGGTGACTCCCCATGTCCGAACATAAAAACTCAAATAGTTGGTCCCTCGCCCTCGTGGCGCTGGGAGTGGTCTTTGGAGACATCGGCACCAGCCCGCTCTACGCCCTCAGGGAGAGCCTGACTCATGCCAAACCCACGCCAGGTGACCCGCTCGGAGTGCTCGGACCGCTGTCGCTGATGTTCTGGTCGCTGATCGTGATGGTCTGCTTCAAGTATCTGGGCTTCATTACCCGTGCCACGAACCAGGGAGAGGGTGGCATGTTTGCCCTGCTCACCCTTTTCCGCTCTGGGAAGCGCAGGTTCAAACCTCAGACGACGGGCGCGATTGTGCTCATCGGCATCTTTGGCGCCTGCCTGCTTTATGGTGATGGCATGATCACGCCGGCGATCTCCGTGCTCTCAGCAGTGGAGGGTCTGGCGCTGCTGGATGCGCAGCTCGGCACGGGGCTTTCCCATTATGTGGTGCCGATCTCGGCGTTCATCATCCTGATGCTCTTTTTGGTTCAGAGGCACGGCACCGCACGTATCGGCAATGCGTTTGGACCCATCATGGTGCTCTGGTTCCTGACGCTGGCAGGACTCGGGATCATGAACATCAGCCAATACCCGGGCGTGTTTGCCGCTTTGTCTCCACACTATGGAGTGGACTTCCTCCTTCATCATGGGCGCGAAAGTTTCGTCCTCATGGGTCTTGTCCTGCTGGCCGTAACGGGCTGTGAGGCGATGTATGCCGACATCGGTCACTTTGGCCGTCCACCGCTGGTGCGGAGCTGGTTCGTCTTCGTGCTGCCAGCGCTGATGCTGAACTACCTCGGCCAGGGAGCACTGGTGCTTGCCGACGTGAATGCCTCTCTCCAGCCGGGCTATCACCACTTCTTCAGCCTGGTGCCGAAGGTGGCGCTGATTCCCGTGATCCTACTAGCCACGGCGGCCACCATCATTGCCTCGCAGGCCATGATCACGGGAGTGTACTCGCTCACTCAGCAGGCCGTGCAGCTCGGCTACCTGCCGCGTTTAAAAATCATTCACACCAATCCCGATGTGCGCGGCCAGATCTACATGCCGCAGGTGAACTACCTGCTCATGGTCTGCTGCTTGGCCTTGGTCTTTCACTTCAAGTCCTCCACCAATCTCGCCGCTGCTTACGGCCTCTCCGTGGCGCTGGACATGACCTTCACCAGCCTGCTGTTTTTCCTCGTGGCTCGTGGCGTCTGGCAATGGCCGCTCTGGAAGGCTGGCATCCCCGTCTCCATCTTCCTGATTTTCGAGCTTGGCTACGTCTCTGGCAGCCTGCTGAAGTTCATGGCTGGTGCCTGGTTCCCGCTCGTCATCGGTCTGCTTATTTGGACGATCATGAAAACCTGGACCGATGGCCGAGCTATCTTATTCCAAGCCATGCTACGTGGTCGCCTGCCTGTGCAATTCCTCATCGATGAGATTCAAAAGGACCGCATCATCCGCGTGCCTGGCGCTGCGGTCTTCATGTCCGCCAGTGCCGATGGTCTCCCGCTCGCCCTGCTGCATCATTTGAAGCACAACAAAGCGCTGCATAAACAGGTCATCCTGCTCACCGTCCGCTTCGAGGACTCTCCCTACGTCCAGGACGAAACCCGCCACACCGTCGAGAAGCATTGTGATGAATTCTACCGCGTGATCCTGCGCTACGGCTTCGCCGAGTCACCGCAGGTCTTTGATGATCTCGTGCAGGCCCTGAGCGGCCACACGAAGCTCAAAAAGAACGGCATCACTTTCTACCAGAGCCGAGAAGTTCTGCTGACAAACGGCCCAGGCAAGATGGCCAAGTGGCGGAAGAAGCTCTTCGTCACTCTCAGCCGTCTCTCCCGCCCTGCCACCGGCTACTTCGACCTGCCTCCGCGGCAGGTTTGTGAGCTGGGGATTCAGCTCGAAGTGTGAGTTCCGAACTGCCAGCCCAAAATCTCGTCAGGCTAGAATATAAACCTTTCCAAATAAAGGAATGACTCTATTTTCTGTAATTCATAGAATCCGCATGACCATCGCTCACCCGCGCTGGGCAGACTTCGGGCCGGGTCTTTTCCCGCCCTCAGCGGACTGCACCACGGCGCGAGCGGTGGCGGCGCGAGCTGCCTGACCGAGGGCGGCAGCTACCTCGAAAAAGCCCCAAAAGCATCGCTTCCTTGCCAAGCGGACCAAAGCGCCCATCTTGCGCCCCCTTTTTCCGCCAATCCGCCTACCTTCCAGTTTTGTGAGCCAGTCCCATCCTACCGATGACCTCCGCGTGGCGGAGATCCTGCCCCTGATCCAGCCCGCGCTGCTGATGCACGACCTGCCGCTCAATGAGACTGGTGCAGCATTTATCGAAACCTCCCGCAAGCAGTCCGAGGCTATTTTGAACCGGCAAAACGATCGCCTGCTCGTCGTCGTCGGCCCCTGCTCCATCCACGATCACAAAAGCGCTCTGGAGTACGCCCAGCTCATCCAGGCAGCCCGCGAGAAGCATGAAAAAGACCTCGAGATCGTCATGCGCGTCTATTTTGAAAAGCCACGCACCACCGTCGGCTGGAAGGGCTACATCAACGATCCCCACCTGAACGAAAGCTACGACATCAACACCGGCCTGCGTGAAGCCCGTAGCCTGCTGATCGAACTCACCCGCATGGGCGTGCCTGCGGGCACCGAGTTCCTCGACGTGATCACGCCGCAATACATCGCCGATGTCGTCTCCTGGGGAGCCATCGGTGCCCGGACCACCGAGAGCCAGGTGCATCGCCAGCTCTCCTCCGGCCTATCCATGCCCGTCGGCTTCAAAAACGGCACCGATGGCGGCATCCAGGTCGCTTTGGACGCCATCCAAGCAGCAGCCGGACAACATTGCTTCCTCTCCGTGACCAAGGACGGCGTGGCCGCCATCGTGAAAACAAAGGGCAACACCGCCTGCCACGTCATCCTGCGCGGCGGCAAAGCCGGCACGAACTTCGATGCCGCCTCCATCGACGCCGTCGTCAGCCAGCTCACCGCACGCGGTCTGCCCGCCAGCGTCATGGTCGATTGCAGCCACGGGAACAGTTTGAAGGACTACCGCAAGCAGCCGCTCGTCACCGACTCCCTCGCCGAGCAGATCAGCGCTGGCAGCAAATCCATCACCGGCGTGATGATCGAAAGCCACCTCGTCGAAGGTCGCCAGGACGCCAAGCCCGGCCAGCCCCTGACCTACGGCCAAAGCATCACCGACGCCTGTGTGAATTGGACCACCACCGCGACCATGCTCGACCAGCTCGCAGCCGCCGTGCGTGCGCGGCGCGCGAAAGCATAACTCTGGCCTCAAGCCAACATGTCCAAGCACCCCTGGATCTGTTTTTATTTGGCCTGTTTGTGGGAGCTTCGACTGTAGGCTTCTTTTGGTTCGCCGAGGAATTTAAGCGGGCCATGCATTCATGGGGAGACGCCGAAGTCTATTTCGACGAGGAAGCCCGAAGCAAAATCGGCAGGAAAGAACTCGCGCCATCACCTGAGGCCAAGAACATCTATTTCTACATCGACGGCTTTCAGGATCATACGATCTTCATCGCATTCACAGACACTCCTGAGCGAATCGACAAAGCTGTTTTTGAACTCACGGGAAAGCATGTGAGTGAGCTTTCTCTTTTTGATACCCAGCTTGATGACGATTGGAGCAAAGAGCCTGGAGCCTATGACAAAAAGTTGCTTACTAGCCTCTACGATGTCGATGTGATCAAAAAAGGCCGCTTTTATTCCTTCCAATCAGATCCAAGAGACACATCAACACCTGCGCATGGATGGCATCTGATTGTCGATGAAGAAACAAGCCGTCTCTACTATTGCTCCTGGGATACCTGACTCAATCCAGGCCGACGCCTCTGAATGAAAACCGACAAGCAGTTTTACCAGATCATCCGAGCCTGCCCAGAGTTGATCTATGAACTCGCCGGACTTCCACCTCCGGGGCCATGTCGGACGATGTCGGAGACTTTCAAAGAGCTTTCCCGCAGTGCAGATGCCGTCATCGAGCCACTGGATGAAAGCCTGCCCGTCTGCGTCGTCGAGGTTCAGCATCAGATGGATGCCTCCATCTATAACCGCCTCGCTATGGAGATGGCCCTGGCGCAGCAGCAGCGGAATTACCGCTCCGTTCAGGGTGTCATCCTCTTTCCCCGGCGCGAACTCGACCCCGGTACCCAACCCTGGCGTCAGATCATTCAGCCGCTCTACCTGGATGAGTTGGTGGACGATTTGCGCGAAACCAAGCCCGATCACCTGCTGCTCGATCTCCTCGCCCCCACCTTTCTCAACTCATAGACGCAGCTTGATCAGCAGGTGCGTGAGCATTACCATCGTCTGCGTTCCAGAAACCTGCCCACCGAGCTTCTGGACTCATTGCTCGCCATCTTCGAATCTTGGATCTACCTGCACCTCAAAACCCACAATAGAAAGGCTCTAGCCATGTTCCTCAACATCCCCACAGGTGACATCGCCGAAACCGTCGCTGGCCGTGAACTTATCGAAGAAGGCATTGAACGCAGTCTCTTCAAATTAGGCAGGAAGCATTTCGGCCCTGTTGAAACAGCACTGATGGAGCGCATCAAATCGCTCGACTTGGAAAAAACGGAGCAACTGTTCGATGCCATGCTCGACATGGGCTCCTGGGATGATGTCACTGCCTGGATGGACAAGCAGGGTTAAAGCTTGAGCCTGAACCTCCTTATCGAAGAATGCTAACCGCTGCCACCGCCCGCGATGCCATCGAGCGCATGTCGGGCTGCCGCATCCTCGTCATTGGTGACGTGATGCTTGACCATTTCATCTGGGGAGCCGTGCGACGGATCTCGCCAGAGGCCCCGGTGCCCATCGTCGAGGTCACGAAGGAGACGACCTTCCCAGGTGGTGCAGCGAATGTGGCGCGCAACATTTCCGCGTTCTCACCTCATGCCTACCTCATGGGCCGCGTGGGCAGAGACAGCGCGGCGGGTGAATTGAAAAAGCTCCTCAACGAAGAGGGCGTGAATACCGACCCGATGCTGGAGAGCGACACGCTGCCCACCATCGCCAAGACACGTATCATCGCACGCCAGCAACATGTGGTGCGCGTGGACCGCGAGGTCATCGAGAAGCTGAGCGCGGATGAATTACAGCAAATCTCCAGCCGACTCGAAGTCATGCTGCCGAACCTCGATGGCGTAATCATCGAAGACTACGGCAAAGGCTTCGTCACCCAGGCTTTCGCGGATCAAGTGCTCGGCCTGTGCAAAGCCGCCGGGAAGCTCGTCACCGTCGATCCTTCGCCGCGCAATCCGCTGAGCTGGAAAGGTGCCTCACTCGTGAAGCCGAACCGCCTCGAAGCCTTCGCCGCGGCGGGCATCCAAGATCACCACAAGCTCATCCCACCGCTCGAAGACAAGCGACTCCTCGAAGTCGGCGAGCAACTCCTCGATCAATGGGCCGTGGGCAAAGTGCTCGTCACGCTCGGCGAGCAGGGCATGATCCTCTTCCAGCGCGACAGCGCCCCGCATCACATCCCGACTCGTGCGCGTGAAGTGTACGATGTGTCCGGCGCGGGCGATACCGCCATCGCCTTCCTCACCCTCGCCCTCGCCGCCGGTCTCAGCGCCGAAGACGCCGCCGACATCGCCAACCACGCCAGCGGCATCGTCGTCGGCAAGCTCGGCACCGCTCGCGTCATGAAAGACGAGCTGCTCGCCGCCTTCGAGGACTGACCTCACCCTCTCTGCCTCATGGCAGAAAGCCCCCGCATCCTTCATCTCTTCAATCGCTACCGCTTCTTCGGTGGTGAGGAAGCCGCCGTGCTGCGCATGAGCCAGGTCATGCGAGAAAAGGGAGCTGCATTGGAGGAACTCTTCGTCTCCAGCAACGACTGGGAAGGCCCCGATGCTCCGCCGAAATGGCAGCAGCCCTTCCTTGCCTTTCACAACCCCGCTTCGATCCACCGACTCCGCGAAGCTCATGCACGTCACCAGCCCGATCTTTGGTTGGGCCACAATCTGTTGCCCGTTCTCTCGCTCAGCACATTGCGCGAGGCACGACGCCAGCAGGTTCCGCTCGCTTTGTATCTGCATAATTACCGGCCCTACTCCACGAACGGAGCTTTTTGGTGCAATGATCGCCTCGAAACAGGCGGCCTGAAGCGCCGTTTCCTCCGTGAGATCATCGCAGGTGCATTTCAGGGTTCCATCGCCCGCACCGCCTGGATCGCGCTGCTGCTGCACCTTGGTCACTCGCTCGGTTGGTATCGCCAGGTCGATGCTTGGATCGCCGTGTCTGGCTTCGTGCGTGACCGCTTCATCGAAGCCGGAGTGCCTGCGGAAAAAGTCCACGTCCTCGCCTATCCCTTCTTCCCGCGCAGCGAGGTGCCCTCCGCTCCGGCAGCGGGTCGATTCCTCTTCCTCGGTCGGCTCACGGTGGAAAAAGGTGCGCGCGTCATACTCGCCGCCTGGGATCATCTCCGCCAGACACTACCACTAGCCGAAATGCCGCAACTCATCATCGCTGGCGATGGCGACCTGCGCTCTGAAGTCGAAGCCGCCGCCGCTCGCTCGGGCAGCAGCATCGAGTATGTGGGCCAGCTTCAGGGCGAGGCGAAGGAAGCCGCCATTCGTGACTGCACTGCCATGCTCGTGCCCTCCCTTTGGTGGGACCCTTATCCGACGGTGGTTTATGAAGCCTTCGATCATGGCCGCGCTGTGCTCGCCGCACGTTCCGGTGGTTTGCCCGAAAGTGTGGCGCATGATGAGCGCGGGCTTTTGCATGAAGCAGGCGATGCCGCGCAACTCGCCTCCCAGGTCCAGACTTTGCAGCAGCAGCCCGAACTCGCCGCGCGCATGGGCAGGGCCGGGCGTGTGTGGCTTTTGGCAAACGCAGGGGCCGAGCATTGGTGGCAGGGCTTTCTAAAAATCCGTGACATCATTCACGAGCAGCGGCGCGCTTGCGCGAGTGTCTGAGCACTCCACACTCCGCCTTCCACCATGAAGACTCTCGACACGACATCCATGCTCTCGCGCCATCTCGACGGACACCTCACCGCTGTGCAGGCTCTGCGGAATCAGGGCGATGTCGTGCAGCAGATGGCAGATGCGTGGATCACCGCACTCGGAGCCGGAAAAAAAGTGCTCTTCTTCGGCAACGGCGGCAGCGCTGCGGATGCCCAGCATCTCGCTGCGGAACTCGTCGTGCGTTATCGCATCAACCGCCGCGCGCTTCCCGGCATCGCGCTGACCACGGACACCTCCATCCTTACCGCACACAGCAACGACTACGGTTTCGAAACCGTCTTTGCTCGTCAGATCGAGGCATTGGCTCAGCCTGGAGATGTCGTCGTCGGCATATCCACTTCTGGGACTAGCCCGAATGTCATCGCCGGGCTGAAAGCCGCGAACGATTGTGGCTGCGTGACCATCTCCTTCACCGCCGCTGGCGGCAAAGACTGCGCTGAATTGGCAAAGATCGCCTTCAAAGCACCGACTGACATCACGGCTCACGCCCAGGAGTGTCATCTGCTCGTGGGCCATGTTTTGTGTGAGGCCGTGGAGGCCTCTCTGAGCGCCGAAGCTTGATCGCGCGGCGCATCTCCACTCCTGATCATGGGAGTCCTGAAAATCTTCTCTGCCTCCGTTCTTCTGCGGGTGATGCGGTTGCTGCTGAATGTGCTGATCATCGGCAGCCTTGGGCGTTATCTCGGTGAGCAGGGCACCGGCAGTCTGTTGTCTGCGCTGGCCGTTGTGACCGTGCTGCTTTGCGTGGCAGAACTTGGTCTCGCGCGTATCTCTGTGCGTGAGCAGGTGGCGCAGCCTGACGAGCGCGCTGCTATTCGTGGCAGCATCTTCCGTCTGAGATTTGCTGCCGGACTTCTGCTGTTTGGTGCGGTGGTGCTCGGCAGCCTCGGACTGGATGAGCAGGACCGCACACTGCTATGGATTTACTCTCTTTTGCTCCCGACTCACGCCTTCGCCGAACTCGGAGGCGCGCTGGAGGCCGATCATCAGGTCCTGAAAAACCAATGGGCTCAGTGGTGGGGTTTCCTGATCGGTGCGCTCATCACTTTGGGCGGTGTGCTCCTGCAGATGCCTCTCATCTTTTTTCCCTGCGCCTTCCTCGCGGAATGCTGGATCACCTCCTTTCGGCAGTGGCTGGCCTTTCGTCGCTCCACCGACACGTTTGGCTTTTGGCGTTGGGATAAAAGTCGCGCACTGACTCTGCTCCGGGAGTCATGGCCGGAACTGGCCTCCCAGCTCGCACTCGTGCTGCTGTTCCGTCTCGATACCCTGATGCTCAAAGCCATGCGCGGTGATGCCGATGCCGGTGTCTATGCGGCGGCGGTCCGGCTTTCCGAGACACTCTACTTCACGCCCATGCTTCTCGCATCCGTACTCCTGCCAAGACTCGTGAAAGCACGCCAGTCGGGGAGCGGCAGTTATGAAACCGGGCTCGTCCGATACTTTGCTGGAAGCTGGCTCATGGGCATTGGCGGCGCGGTTTGTCTCGTCGCCTGTGCAGTGCCGGTCACGCATCTGCTCTGGGGTCAAAAGTTCGCCGGAAGCGCGGACATCCTTTTTGTTCATGCCTGGGCCTTCATTCCTTATGCGCTCGGAGTCGCACGCACCCAGCACCTCACGATAGAGGGTCGCCTTTGGGCAAACCTGCCATCTGTGCTGCTCGCGCTGCTGACCAACATCGTCCTGAACTGGCTGTGGATTCCCGCCTACGGTGGAGCTGGCGCGGCCTGGGCCACTTTGGTGTCCTACTCACTCGCGTGGGTGGCCACTTCCTTCCTGCTGCCGCCGCTGCAGGCGAGCGGCCGGTTGCAGATGCTCGGCATGAAGCACCTACCTGTGCTGCCACGCGAAGTCTGCTCCGCCATTTTCAAAACGCATCCCGTCTGACCTCATGAACGGCAATCCCCTGCCCGCGCTCATCGCCACCTGCCTGCTCGCCTGCATGGCATGCTTCTCCATCCTTCTGGGTGAGGGAAACGTGCTCGCGAATCTCTTCCTCTACCTTATCATCGGCGGTTCTCTGCTGGCTTTCATGTCACCGCGCGCCGGTTTTCTGCTGTGCCTCATCTCCAGCGGTTATGTCGATCTCGTAAAGCGGCTCATGATCGTCTCCGACCGAGTGCAGATGCTCGACCTTTACTACATTCTCGGCTTCCCGCCGCTGGTGTTCATGGTCTCCGTCCTCTCACTCATGGTTCGCGGAATCACAGGCACAGTGAAGGCACAGCGCTGGCATGTCGTGATGTGGGTCCTGGCCTGTTTCATCTCGTTGGCGAACGGTGTCCTCTCACTCGTCGGTGCCGAAGGCGGCTACGGGCGGGCGCTTCAGGACATGGCAAACGGAGCCTACTCGATGATGCTCTTTGCCATGCCCCTTCTTTACACACGTCCCGACGATGCGCTGAAGCTATTCCGCGTCATGCTGTGGATCTACCTGCCGGTTGCCATGTATGCCATCGCACAGGGGCTGTGGGGCTTCCGCGACTTCGAGATCCTTTATCTCCAAAGCGGCTACACCATCGAGGTGAAACAGCTTCTCACGGACCGTGTACGCGCCTTCTCCACCTTGAACTCTCCGACAAGCCTTGGCGCGGTGGCTGCGGCGCTGATGGTGCTGCCCTTCATGCTTTGGCGCTCCCACCGCGCGGATGGCCGCCGCCATCTCACCCTGCTTGAGGTGCTCATGTTCACGCCTCTCTTCGCCGGGGCATTGCTGGCCTCGACCAGCCGGTCTGCCTTCATCATCATCGTCGTCTGTGTCGTCGGCAGTCTGTGCTTCCGTTCACGTCTCGGCACGCGTCTGTTCTATGGGTTCGCAGTCCTCAGCTTCGCTGGACTCATCGGCTCGGCCACCTACCTCCAGGATCGTCTCGCCGACACCACGGAGTCGCTGATCGCCATGGCGGGCAGCCGGGTGAACGAAGAGGCGCTGAACGTGAACACCTTCAGCGACCGACTCCAGGGCTTCGCCATGGTGCTGAGCAATCCCGAAGCCTACACTTGGTTCGGCTACGGTCCGGATCGCGGCACCGAGCCGACAGACCCGCTCTACAATCACGACCTGCTCAGCAACATCCTCGTCCGCTATGGCGCGGTCGCTCTCGCCGGTGCGGTGTTGCTCGGGATCGCCTGCCTGACATTCGGGCATCGACAGCTTCTCGCCATCCAGGACCGGCGGCAGCGCCGCATCGGAGCCATGATGCTGGCGCTCGTCTGCGGCATGGTGGCCATCTCCATCACGTCGGGGAATGTGTTGAACATTTTCCCCGTGAACATCCTCTTCTGGATGGCCGCTGCCGCCGCAGTGATTGCTGTGCGACATCAGCCCGTGCGAACTGAAGAGCAAGCCAAGCCTCGTGTTCAGACCCAGCCGCACCAGCCGATGTATCCCATGTCCTATCACGGCACACCCGCTGATGGTTACCGCCCGCTTCAGCCAGCTCGTCGTGTCCTGTCCCGCCCTCACTTCCCCAACGCATGATCTCCAGCCTGCGCACTTGGCTAAGCCAGTTCATCTACACTCCCAACACGATTCGCTACCGCGTCGAGTGGCGGCGCCTGCGCGAGGCGCTGCGCATCGTTGGGCCGGTCGATCATCTTTTCGACGGCGGCGCAGGCTCCGGCGAGTTTGCGCGCAAAGCATTGGCTGGGGGCTGGGTGCGGCGCGTGACCGCGCTGGAGTATGATTCGGGGAACTTCGCATGCCTGCGTGCCAAGCTTGGCTCTGATCCTCGGGCCGAGATTCGACAAGGCTCGCTGCTGGAGATTCCGTATGCCGATGCCAGCTTCGATCTCGTGCAAAGCACGCAGGTCATTGAGCACATCGAAGACCACGAGACCGCCGCCCGCGAACTCATCCGCGTGTTGAAGCCCGGTGGTTACGCGCTCATCACCGTGCCGCATCCGCCCGAGCCATTTCCCAACGAAGGTCATGTGCGCGAAGGCTACACCGAGACTGATCTCCGGGCCTTGTTCGAGCCGCTCGGCTGCGTGCTAAAGCACACGGACTACTGCCTCACGCGTGGCACGGTGGAACGTATGCTGGCGGTGGAAAAGCTGCCCCTGCGCGGCCTCTTTGTCCCCGTCGCGCTCGTGGATGCTGAAAAGCATCAGACCACTGCCGAGCGCCGCGCGGATACTCCCTTCGGCATCCTGGCCCTGTTTCAAAAAGTTGGATGAAGCGACTGCTCATCGTTGACCCGGACTTCCTCCGGTCCAGCCCATCCATGAAAGGCGTGCTGCGTTCACTGCCCGAGCTGCGCGCCGCTGGGTTCGAGATCGAAGTCTGGTGCTGGGAGATCGAGCCCGACTTACCCGTGGATCACCACACGCGGCTGCCGACGTTTGGTGCACGCGGGCTGAAGTTGGTGCAGTCCATCGTCTTTTCTATCCTGGTCACACTGCTTCATCTCTGGCGCTTTCAGATTCGCGGGCAAAGCAGGCCCGACGTGGTGTACTCGATTGTCCCCTACCTCCCGTTTTGTGATGTCGCCCACGCGCATTTTTCACCCTGGAACTGGATAGGCTGCATGGAGCGCATGGGCTGCCATTCGCTTCGGGATCGAGCCGAGCTTCTGGCCTACCGGCTCTATCGGTGCTGGTCCGATTTCTATCTCGCGGTGACCTCCGCCCGGCTGTTCATCGTGCCTTCGCGCGCGGTGGCCGAGGATTATCAAAGGCAATCCCCCGGACAGAGGATCGTCGTCCTGCCGAACTCCTTTGATCGCGCGCGATTTCACCCTGGCGTGCGTGCCGAGCATCGAGATGCCATGCGCGCGAAGTTGGGATACGGCCCGCAGGATTGTGTGTTCATCTTTGTCAGCATGGGTCATCACCGGCGGAAGGGGTTCTTCCTTGCCGTCGAAGCTCTGGCAAAGCTGCGCCAGCGGCATTCGCGAGTGCGCTTCCTCGTCGTCGGTGGCAAGCCATCCACCCTGAAGGGCCTCCAACAGCGTCTGAATGAATCACATCCTGACTGGTGGGGCTGGATGCAGTTCACCGGCATGGTGACAGACACAGAGCGTCACTTCGCCGCTGCTGATGGCTTTCTTTACCCGTCCTGGTCGGAGGCGCTGGCCCTCGTCGAAATCGAGGCTGCCGAGTGTGGGCTGCCCGTCTTCCTCACACCGCATCATGGTTCTGAAATGGTGATCGAGGATGGGGTCAATGGTCTGCTTCTTCCCTATGAGCCGACGGGAATGACCGACGTGCTCGAACGATTTGTCACCGGCCAGTGGCAGCCTGTGCTGATAGGCAGTCGTGAGGGGCTCGATGCAGCCGCTTATGCCGCACAGTTGACGAAACTTCTCCTGGAATCTTCTCTCCCACCGATGTCTCCGCATGTCTGAATCCGCCTCCAACTTCTATCTTGGCGAGCAAGGTCAGGAATACTTTGCTATCAAAACAAGGAGGCCAGCTACGCCGCCGGGCTGGAAACCTTCAAGTTTCGTCCGCACATCACTTCTGCACACAGCGTGCTCGACTTTGGCTGCGGTGGCGGCTGGATCTTGCGGGCACTCGCGCCGAAGCGAGCCGTTGGCGTGGAGATCAATCCGGCAGCACGTGCCGTCTGCGAAGCGCAGGGAACGGAGGTCTATGCTTCGTTGGAGAGTCTCCCGGCACAGACCTTTGATCGCATCATCTCGCATCACTGCCTGGAGCATGTGCCCTGCCCGGTCGAGACCCTGAAAGCTCTCGGAACTCGTTTGGAAAAAGACGGACTTCTGGTCCTCGTCCTGCCCATCGACGACTGGCGTCGGCAGCCGGATTTCACCGCGAAGGACATCGACCACCATCTCCACACCTGGACGCCGCGCCTGCTGGCCAACACGCTTGCCGAGGCAGGGTTTAAATGCCTCGAAGCCCGTGTGCTCACCCATGCTTTCCCGCGTGGCTGGCGTCTTTTGTCACGACTTCCCACGCCACTTTTCCAAGCCTGCTGCTGGCTCTGGAGCACTGCGGCAAAGCGCCGCCAGATCGTCGCTGTTGCCCGCCTTCAGGCATGACCTTCACCTTTTCATTATCACTGCATGTCTCAACCCTCCTTTTACGAATCCTACTGGGTGAAGTCCGGTGACTCCGGCTGTTGGACGCCCGACCTCGGCGGCACGAATCCCGATGAAGAAAAGCTCTTCAGAGAACTTCTGCGCCCCGGCATGAATCTCATCGACTACGGCTGCGGCAATGGTGAACGCTATGGGCGGAGCATGGCAGAGCGCGGGGTGACCTATCACGGCTTCGACATCTCCAAGACCGCTCTCGAACATGCCGCGCAGCTCGGGCTGAATGTGAAGGCCATCGCATCGGATAGCAGCATCCCATTCCCTGACGACAGCGCCGACGTGGCCATCTGCTTCGAAGTGCTGGAGCATCTCCTGGAGCCGGATACGGCGCTGGCGACGATTCGCCGTGCGTTGAAGCCCGGAGCACATGCCATCCTCAGCGTCCCCAATGCAGCGAACTATGCGCAGCGTCTGGAGTTTCTCTTCACGGGCTTTTTAAGTCCCGGTGGCAGCCCACACACCGCCCGCCGGGCTCCCTGGCGTGATCCACACATTCGCTTCTTCTGCCCGAAGACACTGCGCCAGCTCGCCGAGGCTTCCGGCTTCGATTTCGTGAAGCTTCATGCCCAGCCCTTCACCCTGAGTGCCCTGCCCTATGTCTATCGGCAGAAGACCTGGCATCCGTTTTTGAATGGGATCTCGAAACCCTTTGGCTGGCTTTCGCGGGTGTTTCCCGGCTTCTTTAGCGCCCGGCTTTTTGCCGTCGTGCGCAAACCTGTGGCATGAACCGCCGCATCGCCATCGTCACTCGCGCGCGGGCACCTTATCACAGGGCCTTGCTGGAGGCTTTTGCGGAAGAAATCGGTGCGGTGGGTGGAGAGGTGCGGCTGTTTTATCCGCGTGGCAGTGCCAGCGCTTTCGCCGACTCCGCTACCGTGCCGCAGGGGCAGCATCTCTCCGTCGTCTGGCTCGAAACGGAGGCTATCTCTGCTGCTGCCAAGGGCTACGGCACCCGTTGGAAATCCGAAGCCAGTGGCACGCAGCTTCCTTCACAGCGTTTGTGGCATGAACTTGATCTCTTCGATCCCGCGCTCGTCTGGGTTCATGAATACAGCCCTTACACACTCGGGGCGCTGCTTTGGGCGAAATTGCGCCCGCGGCCTGTCGTGGTCTCCAGTGAGGTCGGTCTCACCAATGAGCATTTCTTTCCCTGGCAGGTGCGGCTTTGGCATCGGCTCTGGAGTCATCTTGCCGATGGCATCATCGCGTGCTCACCCGCAGCGCTTCAGCCCAGTTGTGGCGAGGAACGCCCCGTCGTGGCCGCCTACCACGCAGCGGACAGTCGCAAGCTACTGCCCCGGCTGCGCTCCATCGAAGACAATGCCCCCATCCAATTCGTGCAAGTCGGTCGCATCCTCCCGCGCAAAGGCACGGACCTTTTGCTCGCCGCGCTCGCCCAGCTCAATGCTGAGGGGTGCAGGAACTGGCGGCTGCGATTGGTCGGTCCTGACACAGATGGCTGGGGCCGACGTCACATCATGCGGTTTGGTTTGGAGTCGCAGGTGGAGATCACTGGTCATCTCGATGGCGAGGCGTTGTGGCAGGCTTTTGGTCAGGCCGACGCCTTCGTGCTCGCGACGCGTCAGGACACTTACGCCGCCGTGGTGCATGAAGCCGCCTGCCTCGGGCTGCCCTTGCTGGTGAGCCGCCACGCCGGTGCGGCGGTGGCGCTGGTGCAGGAGGGGAAGAATGGCTTCACCTTCCTGCCCGAAGACACCGCCACCTTCACCGCTTGTCTCCGCGCCGCGATGAATCCCGCCGCACTTGTGACGATGTCCCTGCACTCACGCGCCATCGCCGAAGTCACCTCCGCGCATCTTCGTGCCCGCGCTATCCGGGAGTGGATGGGGCAGCATTTTTCACTGTGAAGGAAATCTCTCCATCCCGCTGGTGGCCCTGGGGGCTGCTTGCTGCGAGCCTTTTGCTGCTGGTGGCATTCCAGCCGTATGCGGCAGGCTACGGAGCCTACCGGCTGACGTTGCTGGAGGAGCTGATCTTGCGCTGGAAAGACCCGACATGGCAGCATGGGTTCCTGGCACCATTCATCGTGGGCTGGCTGGTGTGGAAGCGAAAGGACGAGCTGGCGGCACTGCCTGTGAAAGGCAGCGTGCTGGGATTGCTGGCGGTGCTCGTGGCAATGCTGGCCTACTTCGGTGGCTACAAGGCGAACAATTATTACCTCGGGGCCTTTGCGGTTCAGCTTTACCTCGCGGGAGTGGTGGTCGCCTGTCTTGGCTGGGCTCATGCCCGGGCACTGTGCTTTGCGTGGTTGATGCTCTGCTTCATGTGGCCGCTGGTGTTTCTCGAGGACTCAGTCTCCTTCCGCCTGCGCGTGCTGATGGTGGAGACGACTTCCTTTGTGCTGAACACGATCGGCCTGGACACCATTCGTGAAGGCACGGCTCTCATCTCTGCACCCGACGGTAACCGTGCAGCGGGAGCGCTTTTCAGCCTGAAGGTGGACGGGCCATGCAGCGGGATGAGGTCGCTCTTTGCCCTGCTGATGGTGTCGGCGCTGTTCGGTTACTTCCGACAAAGGACGCTGCCGAGGCGCTTGTTTCTTTTCCTGTGCGGGTTCCCGCTGGCAGTCATCGCAAATATGGCGCGTCTGCTGATTCTCATCGCGGGTTCGATGGCCTTCGGGCAGGAGTTTGCGGTGGGAGATCAGGAGCGGGAGGTGAGCACGTTTCACTTTGTTTCGGGCATCGTGGTGTACCTCGTGGCGCTGGCTGGGCTCGAGGGTGTGGGGAGGGTGATCGGAAGACGCAGAGTTGGGGAGATGGGGAGACGCGGAGAGCCAGACTCAGAGTCTCCAAGTCTCCGCTTCTCCGTGCCTCCGCGTCTTGTCGCGATCACACTCTGCGTCCTTGCCACCATCGCCGCATGCCGTCTTTCCCCGGAAGTCCGTGCTGGTGATGCATCGGGCGTGGTGATGGAGCTGCCCACGGCCGTCGGACGTTTCCTGGGGCAGCCTTTGGAAAGAGATGCGGCGGAGAAAGAACTGCTGCCAGCGGACACCCAGATGGTGAAGATGCAGTATCGCTCTCCCGGTCTGTCTGAGGATCGTGATCTGGCACAGGTGACTCTCGTGCTTGCAGGAGCAGAGAGGCGCAGCATCCACCGGCCAGAAGTGT